>CAZHET010000208.1:0-10543 GCA_964531585.1 uncultured Planctomycetaceae bacterium
TGTTGGCGATGACGTCATCGACCTTGTGACCGGGCAGTTCTCCGCCTTCCCCCGGCTTGGCTCCCTGAGCGATCTTGATCTGAATTTCGTCACTGTTGGTCAGATACCATGCCGTGACGCCGAAGCGGCCGCTGGCAACCTGCTTGATGGCGGAACGACGCTGATCGCCGTTTTCGTCGGGAGTGAACCGGGAATAGCGTTCGCCGCCTTCGCCGGTGTTGCTCTTGCCGCCGATGCGGTTCATCGCGATGGCCAGCGTTTCGTGTGACTCTGCACTGATTGAACCGAAACTCATGGCTCCCGTGCAGAACCGCTTGACGATCTCTGCCGCCGGTTCAACTTCCTCCAGCGGAACCGGAGTCCCTTCGCGGAATTTCAGCAGACCGCGCAGGTGGCAGGCTCGCGTGGTTTCGCGGTTCACCAGTTCGCTGAAATCGCGATAAGCGTTCCTGTCGCCGGAACGAGCCGCCTGCTGAATTCGGCCGATCGTGTGCGGGTTCCACGCGTGCTTCTCACCGTGCCGACGCCAGTGAAACAGACCGGTGTTGGGAAGCTCATGGCTGATGGCATCCGGGTTTTCCGGATAACCGACATGATGGCGCATCATTGCCTCGCGAGCCAGGATGTCGAAGCCGACACCCTTAATTCGGCTGGCCGTCCCGCAGAAGCACAGTTCGATCACTTCCTGACCCAGACCGATGGCTTCAAAGATCTGTGCTCCCTTGTAGCTCTGCAGCGTGCTGATGCCCATCTTGGCCATCACCTTCAACATGCCGTTGGCAACACCTTTGCGGTAGGTCGCCACGATCTCCTTGTCGGTGAACTCTTCCGGAAGCCGCCCGTCTGCGCGTGCCTGCCGCAGTGCATACAGAGCAATGTACGGATTCACCGCGTCGGCTCCGTAGCCAATCAGCAGACAGAAATGATGGACCTCACGTGCTTCCCCGGATTCGACCAGAATGCCGATGCGGGTGCGTTCTTCGTTGCGTACCAGATGATGATGAACGGCTCCCGTGGCCAGCAGTGAACTGACCGGAACGCGGTCCGGACCGATGGCGCGGTCTGACAGAATGATCAGACTGTATCCGTCGCGAATGGCCTGACTTGCGGCTTCGCAGATCCTTTCCAGTGCCGGCTTCAGCCCGTCGATCCCGTCTGACTTCGGATACGTTGTGTCGATGACGCGGGTCTTCCAGCCACGATAATCCAGGTCCTTCAGCGCGGCCATTTGCTGATTGCTGAGAATCGGGTGCGGCAGAGCCAGTCGGTGGCACTGTTCGGCGGTTGTGTCCAGAAGATTGCCTTCCGGCCCGATGAAGCATTCCAGCGACATGATGACGTCTTCGCGAATCGAGTCGATCGGCGGGTTAGTCACCTGAGCGAACAGTTGTCGAAAATAGTCATACGGCATGCGTGCCTGATCCGACAGGCAGGCCAGAGCGGCGTCGTTGCCCATGGATCCGATGGGATCCTTCCTGGCTTGCAGCAGCGGGATCAGCATGAACTGCATTGTTTCCGTGGTGTACCCGAACGCCTGCATGCGGTTCAGCAGGTCCTGGCCTTCGTAGTAGCGCGGCTTCACACCTTCCGGAAGTTCTCGCCACAGAATGTGGTGTTTGTCGAGCCACTGGCCATACGGGCGACGGGATGCGACGTCAGCCTTGAGTTCACCATCGTCGATGATGCGTCCCTGCTCAAAGTCGACCAGAAACATGCGGCCCGGCTGCAGTCTTCCCTTGTACAGCACGTTCTGCGGTTCGATGTCCAGCACGCCGACTTCGCTGGCCATGACAACGCGATCGTCCTTTGTGACGTAGTAGCGGCTGGGTCGCAGACCGTTGCGGTCCAGAGTCGCACCGATGTAGTGCCCGTCGGTGAAAGACACAGACGCCGGGCCGTCCCAGGGTTCCTGCAGAGCCGAGTAGTACTCGTAGAATGCCTTTTTGTCTTCGCGCATGTGGTCATGATTCTGCCACGCTTCCGGAATCATCATCATGACGACTTCCTGCAGAGTCCGACCGCTGTGGTAAAGCATTTCCAGCGCGTTGTCGAAGCAGCCCGAATCCGACGTATGCGGTTCGATAATCGGAAACAGCTTCTGCAGATCGTCGCCCCACAGTTCGCTTTTCATCATTCCCTGGCGCGCGGACATCCAGTTGCTGTTGCCCTTGACCGTGTTGATTTCGCCGTTGTGCGACATAAACCGCAGTGGCTGGGCACGGTCCCAGCTCGGAAAGGTGTTGGTGGCAAAGCGGCTGTGAACCATCGCCAGGTGACTGGTGTAGTCGTCGGCCTGCAGGTCCTTGAAGAACGGGATCACCTGAAACGACGTCAGCATGCCTTTGTAGATAATCACCTTGGTCGACAGGCTGCACACGTAAAAGGACAGTGCCTGAGACGCGCTGCTGTTGCGAAGCTGGTGGCTGGCCCGCTTGCGGATCACGAACAGCTGGCGTTCGAGCTGTTCCTGATCGAGTCCCGGCGCAGAACCGACGAACAGCATTTCCATGTGCGGCGCGAAGGCGCGAGCCGTCCGGCCGATGTCTGCTCCGTCGAAGTCCACGGGCAGAGTCCGCCAGCCGACTAGTTTCTGCCCCTGCTCGGCGATGATTCTTTCGACCGTCTGCCTGAACGAGGCTCGCTGAACTTCATCCTGAGGCAAAAACACGACGCCCGCACCGAAGCGGCCCGGTGGCGGCAGTTCGACGTTCATGTCTTCGCTGGCAACCCGCGTCAGGAACTCGTGCGGCAGCGCGGTCAGCATGCCGGCACCGTCCCCGGTGTTCTCTTCACACCCGCAGGCTCCACGGTGGTCCATCGCGATCAGAATCTGCTCCGCATCTCTGATGATTGAATGCGACCGACGCCCTTTAATGTGCGCGACAAACCCAACGCCGCAGTTTTCCGTTTCGTTGGCCGGATCGTACAGCCCGTGCGCTTCCGGCGCGCCGAACGGCGGACGATGAACGATCGGGTACGAATTTCCTCGTACGTCTTCCATGGATTCTGCCCTTGAACTCGACTTCTATTGACTGCCGACCGGCTTGATACCGACCGGCCAGAGCTGACCACTCTGACGATTGACTCGACAACCAGGCGAAACGGCGAGCGCAGTAATGCGGCCGCCGGTTGCCGCCGACCACACTTCTGACGTCCAGATTCGAGTGTGATCAGCCTGAACTCGTTGCGGCGACCGGACTGGCCGGCGAGATACGTTTGGAATGCCTGATGACGGCGCGGCCAGAAATCGCAGGCGAATGCTGAAACACGACGCGCGTTCGGTCGGTGCTCCGCGACTTCCGGATATTCAGTTTGTCTGCGTGGACGCTTCGCATTGGGTCTTGCTACGAACAGCGCTGGAATGCTGATGGAACATCTCTGCCTGCACTCGCCGCCGATTTGCCGTTGAATTTCACGGCGATGTCGGGTCCGATCCCCCCGTGCCGACACCTCGCCGGACGCGTATTTTCACGAAAAGACACCGAATGGCAAGCTTCCAGTCCAAAGATCGCCTGCGGGCCGCGATCAGGCCGCTTCACGGCGGTATGCCACGTGCTCCTTCGGCACCGCAGAAGTGCCAAACTCCGTGGTCGCAGGATGTTACGACGGTCGACGGTTCACTAAGGCGGCAATTCGCAGACACGGGACTTTCAGCGACGATGCACCGAAGATTGCGGTTTTCCGACCCGGTTGCCAGACTGCCAGTCGCGTGCCGCAGCTTCCACAGGCGGCTGCGATTCCGTGAGCATGCTCAATAGACACGCTGGAGAAAACGCCCGATGACGCTGGATGAACTGCAGTCACTGATCGACCGCATGTACTCACGCAAGGACGAAGCCCGCGGCGTGGAAGGCACGTTCATGTGGCTGATGGAAGAGATCGGCGAATTGTCTTCCGCCCTGCGCGAAGGCCCCAGGGACGAACTGGCCAGGGAATTCGCAGACGTCCTTGCGTGGCTGGCAACGCTGGCCAACGTCGCCGGAATCAGCCTGACGGACGCCATCCACGAGAAATACGGCCACGGCTGCCCCGGCTGCGGCCAAATGGTCTGCGCGTGCGCGGATTCCGAAAAGCCGTAGACGAATCGGCTGCTTCGCGAACACAACCTGCTACTTCGCGAAATTGTCCGCCAGTTGGATGCCGGCAGGGCCCACGAGAATCACGAAGATTCCGGGGAAGATGAACAGGACCAGCGGGAAGATCATCTTCACGGCGGCTCCCTGAGCCTTTTCTTCTGCCATCTGGCGACGCTTGGTTCGCATGCTGTCGGACTGAACTCGCAGTGCCTGAGCGATCGACGAACCGAAACGGTCGGCCTGAATCAGAATCGCGGCCAGAGCCTTCATGTCGTCGACTCCCGTGCGAATGCCCAGATCGTGCAGCACTTCCTTGCGCGGTTTCCCCATCTGAAGCTGCATGTTGGCCTGCGCCAGTTCGGCACAGACTTCGGGAGCACCGGTGCTCAGTTCTTCCGAGACCCGGCGCAGGCCGGCATCAAGTCCCAGTCCGGCTTCCACGCACACCACCAGCAGGTCCAGGGCGTCGGGAAGCTGCAGGAAGATCTTTTGCTGCCTGGACCACTTCATCAGCGTCAGGATGATCTCCGGCATGAAAAATCCCAGTCCGCCTCCGATCACCAGCGACATTCCGGTACTGGCATTGGCCAGGCCGTAGACGGTTCCGAAAAAGGCTCCGGCCATGGCAACGATCGACTTTGATGCCAGAAAGTTCCGGACAGCATTCGGGTGACTAAAGCCGGCGTTCGCCAGGCGGACCTTAATTTTGCTCTGTTCGGTCTCCGACTTTGGCTGCAGCGCTTTGGACAGTTTCGGAGCGGCACGCTCGAACATGTCGTTCATCTTGTTGCCGTCCTTGCTGCGGCGATTCCGCGCAAAGGGGTCGCGGATTTCGTCCAGGCGTTCCGCGGCGCGGGACTGATTTGTTCCGAACATCGTGACCACCGCCCAGACTCCGGAAGCGATGGCGGCAAACGCGGCCAGTGGGATCAACATATCAGCTTGCATGGCGTACTGCTCTCAGTGAATTGAAGTGCCCCGGCAGGCAGCCACCATGTGTGAGCGGCGTTCTGCAGAGAAACTGCGGCTTTGGAACCGTCAGGCGCGAACCAATTGGCCTGCGTCACACTTTGATGTCAATAATTTTCTTAATACAGATGGCTCCGAAGATCTGCATCACGACAGCTCCGAACAGCATCTTGCGGCCTTCTTCACGGTCAAACAGAATCATCACGTATTCGCGATTGATCGTGTACACGGCCAGAAACAGACAGATCGGCAGAGCCATCAGCACGATACCGCTGATGCGCCCTTCACCGGTCAGGGCCTTTACCTGGCCCAGGATCTTGAATCGTTCGCGGACGAGGTGGCTGATCTTGTTCAGGATTTCCGCCAGGTCGCCGCCCGACTGCCGCTGAATGCAGACGGCCGTGATGAAGAACTGCAGGTCCGTCTGCGGGATGCGCTTCAGCATATTTCTGAGTGCCTGGTCAATGGGAATCCCCAGGTTCTGCTCTTCATAGACCTTGTTGAATTCCTCGGCGATCGGCAGCGGCATTTCGCTGGCGATGACGTTCATGGCCGATGCAAGACTGTGCCCGGAACGCAGTGCCCGCGACATCAGTTCCAGAGCATCCGGCAGCTGCGATTCAAACTTGTGGAAGCGTTTGCGGCGTCGCCACCACAGCCAGCCCCACGGACCTAACGCGCCGGAGATTGCTCCGACAGGAAACATGGCAGGCGGGCTGTGCAGCAGCACAGGAATCAGAGCCCCAACCACGGAGGTGACACAGCACACCATGATGAACTTGTCAAATGTCAGCGGGCAGTCAGACTGTTCAAAAAACCTTGGCAGATTCTTGAACCGGTTAATGATCGCACCCAGTACGCCGGACGCGGTTGTGACGCCGTCGCGAACCAGATCGTCAGCGATGTGGCCACCTGACAGGGAGTGCCCGGTGAAAGCGGCCAGGCGGCTTTCCGCCTGCGATTCTCCGCGTCCGGCAATCATTGACCCGACCACGAAGACAAGCGTCACCATGCCGATAAACGCGGCACCCAGCACCATAATTGTTGGATCCATGACTTCAACTTTCTCAAACGACTCAGTATTCGTTTGGCTGCAGATGCTGAATTCAGCAGAGCTGCCGTGTGCCAGAGTGTGACAGTTGCGGCAGGCCGTCCGACGACGGTCTCACAGCGCTGGTTGGGTAATCGTTGTTCCGCTTATGTGGACCTCATGGCCCGTTGAGCGAAGATACTCGGCGGCAGACGCACGCCTGCCGACTCCAGATGCTCAATACACTTCGGACGCACTCCGGTGGATTCAAAGTGTCCGTGTGCCTTGCCGTTTTCTCCGATGCCGTCCTGGACAAACCGGAAGATGTCCTGCATCACGATGGTGTCCTGCTCCATACCCACAACCTCCGTGATATAGGTCACTTTTCTCGGCCCGCCCTGAAGCCGATTGGCCTGGATAATCAAATGCACGGCCGACGCGATTTGTTTTCGCACGGCGGACAGCGGCAGTTCCACACCGCTCATGTTGATCAGCGTTTCAATACGGGAAATGGCGTCTCGCGGATTATTGGCGTGAACGGTGGTCAGAGAACCATCGTGGCCTGTGTTCATGGCCTGAAGCATGTCGAGAGTTTCACCGCCGCGGCATTCTCCGATGATGATCCGGTCCGGACGCATACGCAGAGCGTTCTTGACCAGGTCAGTCGCTGACACCTTGCCCTTGCCTTCGATGTTTGGCGGGCGTGTTTCCAGACGCAGCACGTGTTCCTGCTGAAGCTGAAGTTCGGCCGCGTCTTCAATGGTGATGATGCGATTGTCATTGGAAATAAAGCTGGACAGCGTATTCAGCAGTGTGGTTTTCCCGGAACCGGTACCACCGCTGATGATCATGTTCAGGCGAGCCTTCATGCCGCCTTCCAGAAACATCACCATTTCGGGCGTGAACGCGCCGAATTTCAGCAGGTCTTCCAGCGTCAGCGGATTGGAACCGAAACGGCGAATTGTCAGTGAGGGTCCGTCCAGTGCCAGCGGCGGAATGATGGCATTCAAACGCGAGCCGTCCGGCAGACGAGCGTCGACCATCGGCGATGTTTCGTCGACGCGGCGGCCCACCTTGGAAACGATACGGTCCAGGATCTGCAGCAGGTGTTCGTTGTCCCGGAACGTCACTTCCGACTTGACGATCCGGCCGCCCTTTTCCAGGAAGACGTTTTTCGGTCCGTTGATCATGATATCCGCCACGCCCTCTTCCTTGAGCAGAATTTCCAGCGGGCCAAAGCCGAACGCTTCGTCCAGAACTTCCTCAACCAGCCGTTCGCGTTCTGAACGGTTGAGCATGGGATTTTCTGTGTCGCAGAGATGTTCCACGACGACGCGGATTTCACGGCGCAGCGAATCGCCTTCCAGGTCTGACAGGCGAGTCAGGTCCAGCTTTTCGACAAGTTTGCCGTGGATGTGCGACTTCAGAGTTTCGAAGTCACTTGAGTTAACACGTGACGTTTTTGCTGGCGCGACCATTGTTAAGTTGTTCCCAACCTGACGAGCGACTACAGGGACCGCCGTTACGGCCGGACAGACCGGTCGACTGCGGCGAGAGATTCCGTTTTGCAACAATAGGTCACGTCTCAGAACCATGCGGTCGGGAACAGCCAGAAATGTTGCCGCAAAGCGACGTTTTTTCCTGTTCGTCCCCGCCGGTCGCACCGGTTTTGCGGGAAACCACCACCGCAGCCGTCACTTTCCGTGATTCCGCAGCAGCCTGAACCGATCGGCGGTCGTTGTCGCGCCGTTTGCGGTGGCGCAGCACCAACGACACTGCGGCGCACTGGAAACAGACACGCTGGTCAAGCACGCCGCAATCGGCTATTCGTCGGAACCATGAAGACGATCATCCGATTGAGAAACCTGCTGCTCACCGGCGCTGCTCTGGCCGTTTTGGCAGCCATTCCGTGGTCGGAACAGCTATCCTT
Source organism: uncultured Planctomycetaceae bacterium (assembly GCA_964531585.1). Lineage (GTDB taxonomy): Bacteria > Planctomycetota > Planctomycetia > Planctomycetales > Planctomycetaceae > JAWKUA01. The sequence continues at coordinate 8,006 of CAZHET010000208.1, forward strand.
TGACCAGCGAATTGAATCGTTCTTCGCCGACGAAGATTCGGACGTTCGAATTCTGAAGCAAAGCCACCGCGACTTCGGCAGCGACGAGTTTGTGATCGTCGCCTGGAGTGAGCCGCGGCTGTTCGCGCTGGACGACGGTGACCAGTTGTCGCTGAAGCAGATTCTGGAAGTCCCGGACTTCGTGCCGGTGCTGGATGACACTGCCGCCGAGCGTATCCGCCAGCTCGCCGAACAGTTGAACGACATCCCGGGCGTGCTGGGCGACAAGACTCGGCATCTGGCGGGATTCCTGCAGGACGCGCCGCGCAGCCGCAATACCCGCCGAGCGTTGCTGAGGCTGTTCGAAGGAACGCTGGTCGGGTCCGACGGCCGGACAACAGGCATCGTGCTGGTGCTGGACCCGGCTCTGGCGGACGGCGATTCGCGTGAAGCAATGTTCTCGCAGATTCGGCAGACGGCTTCCGATTTCGATTCTAATGCGGCCGTCGCCGGAGAACCTGTCCAGGTATTCGACATGTTTCAGATGGTTGAACAGGATTCCCGCCGGCTGTTTGTCGTCTCGCTGGTGATTCTGTCCGGAGTGCTGCTGATCATGTTTCGCAGCCTGCGGTGGATGCTGGCCCCCGTCGGCCTGGTGCTGGGATCCGTTGTGGTCACGCGGGCGTTGCTGGTTCTTAGCCGCATGGAACTCAGCATGGTCGGATCGATGCTGAATTCGCTGCTGACCGTGATCGGCATCGCGACGGCCATGCACGTGATCGTTCATTATCGGGACCTGCGGCTGACTAACGACGGCGACGACCGCACTCAGCGCATCATGATTGCTGTGCAGACCCTGCGCGAGCTTTCATGGCCCGTCTTCTGGACATGCCTGACCACCGCCGTGGGCTTCGGCGCGCTGTTCGTAAGCCGGATTACTCCGGTACGCAGCTTCGCACTGATGATGTGTCTGGCAACGGGTGTGGTGCTGGTTGCCTGCGCAATGGTGCTGCCGGCGACTCTCGCTTCCGGCAGCCGCCTGCGAATTCCCCCGCGTGTGCCGCTGGAAAGCTGGCTGGACCGCATGCTGTCGATCACCTGCCGAACGCTGAATCGCCATCCCGTCGCCACAGGAATCTTCTGCCTGCTGCTGATTACCATGGCTGTGCCTGGGATCTTCCGCTTGACGGTCGAGACCGACTTCAGCCGGAACTTTAAGGAATCTTCCTCTATTGTGCAGTCGCTGCGGTTCGTCGAATCGCGACTCGGTCCGGCGGGAAGCTGGGAGGTGGCGTTTGACGCTCCGTGGGAACTGACTGACGATTTTCTCGACGAAATCGCCACCCTGACGGAGCAGCTTCGGGCTGTATCGCCGGACGACGGCCTGCTGCAGGTGCTGTCGCTGACCGACCTGGCGAACGTGCCACCACGGCTGTTCGGCCCGGCGGGAACTCTGCAACGCATGGAACGCCGCTACCCGGAACTGATCCGCAGCTTTCACAATCCCGACACCGGTCGGATGCGGATCGTGATGCGGTCACGCGAACAGCAGCCGTCCGAAACCAAAGAGCAGCTCATCGAAGGTGTCCAGTCCACTGTGAACGCATTCTTTCATGGCAGGAAAAGCCGCCATTCCGCGTCGGGGATGTTCGTGCTGCTGACTCAGGTGATTGAAAGCCTGAACGCGGATCAACTGAAGAGTTTTCTGTGTGCGACCACGGGGATTCTGGTCTGCATGACGATCGCTTTCCGAAGCCTGCGCATCGGTCTGCTGTCGCTGCTGCCAAACGTCTTTCCCGTCGCCATTCTGCTGGGGTCGCTGGGGTGGCTGGGAATTCCCACAAACATCGGCACCGCGATGATTGCCAGCGTGTCGATGGGCCTGACGGTGGATTCCACAATTCACTACATCACAGCGTTCGAACGAGCGAGGCAGGCCAACAGCGTGACGGAAGCGCTGCATGTGGCTCACGGCAGCGCTGGTCGAGCAGTCGTGCTTGCTCACCTTGCCCTTGTTGCCGGGTTCCTGGTTCTGACCGCGTCGCGGTTCATCCCACTGGTGTATTTCGGTGCGCTGATGAGTGTGTCTTTGATCACCGGCGTGTTTGGCGATCTCGTGCTGCTGCCATTGGTGCTGAGATGGACAACGCCTGCCAGCAGCGATGGGTAGTAGTTCGTGCGGTCGTCGCAACTGCGAAACGTGACGAGGTGCGAATTCAAACACGCAGCCCGCCTGGCTTGCCGTTAGGATCGTGCGGAAAATAAGTGTCTGACCCCAATTGTGCGAAGCACCCGAAGGGCCGGTTCCCGGCAATTGGGGTCAGACACTTTTTTTCCGCTCATTGCTTAGTCAGCGACACGCACTTGGCGCTATCCGGTACAGTCCGCCTCCCAACGGATTCGTGAAGCCGATCGGCAGGTTTTCGGCCATGATGTGCGAGGCAATTCCGGGGCTTCTGTCCGGTCCTGTTGGGCTGGGAAGACTACGGGGACTGTTACGGATACGACGGTTTGTCCGATTTTGTCCCAGGAACTCCTGGTAAGGGCGGTATCAGCAGT
>CAZHET010000209.1:0-10534 GCA_964531585.1 uncultured Planctomycetaceae bacterium
CGATGCCGACGCTGCCGTAGATTTTCGGCAGCAGAGCTGTCTTGGTGTCAGAAGGATTGCGGGCAGCTACCGGCCTGACTTCGAGCCGAAGTAACGGTCTTCAAACTCGTGTGCCCATCGCGCGAAGCGGGTTTCTTCGATGGCGGATCGCATCGCTCGCATCAGGTCCTGGTAAAAATGCAGGTTGTGCAGAGTGGCCAGAGTTTCGTACAGCGGCTCGTTCGCGAACAGCAGGTGACGCAGGTACGCTCGACTGAATCCTCCCGCGCAGGCGACGCATTCGCACGATGTGTCGATGACGTAGCGGTCTTTGCGAAAACGTTTGTCCTGCAGTCGCATCTTGCCTTCCCAGGTGAACACGGTGCCTTCGCGAGCGTAGCGGGTCGGGATAATGCAGTCGAAGATGTCCATGCCGCAGCCGACGGCGGCGACGAGATCTTCCGGCAGGCCGACTCCCATCAGGTAACGCACCTGATCGGCCGGCATCAGTGGAGCCGTGTGTCGGACGATTCGCACCATCGCTTCGTGCCCTTCCCCGACGGAAACTCCGCCGATGGCGTACCCCGGCAGTTTGAGAGACGTGACCTGATCGACGGCTTTGCTGCGAAGGTCGAGTTCCATTCCCCCCTGGATAATCCCAAACAGATGCTGATGTTCCTGCAACGGGCAGTCCCTGCAGCGTTTCAGCCAGCGCTGAGTGCGGTCAAGCGATTCGGACATGTAACGCCGCGGAGCTTTGTGGTCGACGCACTCGTCGAAGGCCATCACGATGTCAGCGGACAATCGACGCTGGATGTCCATCGCCTTTTCGGGAGACAGCATCACCTGTTCGCCGTCGCCACCCTTTTTGCCGCTGCGGAACTGAAAGCTGACTCCTTCTTCGGTGATCTGCCGGTCGGGAAGACTGAAGACCTGAAAGCCACCGGAATCGGTGAGGATTGTCTGATTCCACCGCATCATGCTGTGCAGTCCGCCGAGCCGTTCGACGATCTGAGTACGGTCGAGGATTCCGAGATGATACGTGTTGGCCAGCACAACCTGAGCCCCCGTCGCCGCGACCTGGTCAGGCAGAACGCACTTGACCGTTGCCTGAGTTCCCACAGGCATGAACGACGGCGTTTCGACGATTCCGTGAGCCGTGACAAAACGACCGCGCCGCGCGCGGTCGCTGGATGACAAGAGCCGGAAGTGCAGACCGCCGCCGGGCGTCCACTCAGGTGTCGGTAAGTTCATGTCAGTTGCAGAAAGGCCGCGTTGAATCAGCTTGCACGCCGACTGCGGCGAGCTTTTGTCCGGGAGCGGTAGGAAAGACCCCGCCTGCATCGCGGACTCGCTATTTCGGAACGACCATCTTCAGAAACTCCGGCAGGAATTCGCGCCAAAGTTTCCACTCGTGGCCTCCTTCCGTCTTTGTGTAGGAATGCTTCACGTCCAGGTTTGTTAGCTGGCCGGTGAAACGGTCGTTGCGCTCGAGCAGGAAGTCGGAGTTTCCGATCGGCAGCCAGAAGTGCGTCAGTGTATTCGCCGCGGGCTGCGTGCCATTGAGGGACGGGTACTGCGTTGTCAGCTCGCCTTCGCTGAGTTCCGGAGTGGCCGCGCTGAAGGCGGCGATCGCGCTGAACTTGTCGATGTGCTTCAATCCGGTGTCAATGGCATGGCCTCCCCCCATCGACAGGCCGGCAATCGAACGACCGGAGGCGTCCGTCGCGACGTGGTAGTGAGCTTCCAGCCAGGGCAGCAGGTCGCGAGTCAGATCTTTCTCGTAAACTTCATTGTTGCCGACAAAATAGTTATCCGGACGTTCGCCGGCTTTCACGGGAACCGGGTGTCCGTACGGCATCGCAATGATGACCGGCTGGATTTCTCCTGTTGCGATCAGGTTGTCGGCGATCAGGTGCGCTCGTCCGACTTCTGTCCATGCGGTTTCGTCGTCACCGAAACCGTGGAGCAACAGCAGCACGGGGAAGATGTGATTCGACGACTCGTCATAGCCGGGAGGAGTGTAAACCATTACCGGACGATCGTGTCCGACGGTTGCCGAGGGATAGTAGCTTCGATGGACCGTTCCGTGCGGAACGTCCTGCAGTTGCGTCAGCAGCGGCGGATCTCCGGGAACTTCGACCATGCTGGCGAGTGTAAACCATTTCTTGACCATGCGGTTCGACGGATCAATCATCCGCGTTCCGTCGACGGTGAATGTGTAGTCGTGGATGCCGGGTTCGAGCGGCTCAGAGGTTGCCTCCCATACGCCACCGTCGCCTTTGCTCATCGCAATGGTTTCCCCCGAAATTGCGACCTCCGCGGACGTTGCTTTCGGCGCATGAAGACGAACCGTCACCGAACGGTCCGCATTGACCTCGGGCGACTGAAATGCCTGACCGTATGCGGAGACCTGCGTCATGGCGATCGCAATGCAAAGAAAACTGCGTCGGATTGGGCCACCGACGGATGCAAGCGACTGCCAGCCGTCAGCGGGGCCGCGAAATATCGCGCAATTCATGACAGTAACCTTCCCCTTCCAATGAAAAACCGGGACCGCGACGAAATCATCACGGCCCCGGAAGGCAGAAGAATACTCGATCCCGGACAGCTCGAACAGCAGTCGGAAGAGATGAATCTCAAAGGGATGTAACAGCCACCAAACGGTCGGTATCGACTTCGCGAATCCGTACTATGGCGGACTTACCGGGTTCGATGGTACCGGAAGGATTCACACTCGACACTTCGCCATTGCGAACGACTTCGACACGCACGTTGTAATCGCAGCGTTCATTGTTGTACCGAGCCGGAACGCGGAATTTGCGAGTCGTGCCGGCCTCAGAAACAAGTTTGTCGCCGGAATAGATCTTTGCATCATCAGGAACTTCCAGCACCAGCAAAGCATACTGGGTCGGCTGCGGCCTTGGAGTTGCTGCAGCCACTCGCGCGGCAGCCTGCTGGCGGGCCTGTGAATTCGCGACGTAGCCAGCCGCGGACTGACCGTACGCGGAATAACCCATCCCGTAAGAACCGGATGAACCGTAGCCGCCGCCATACGAGCTATACCCGCCACCGAAGGAACTGTAGCCGCCACCGGTCGAACCGTAGGAAGACGACCACCCGCCGCCGGTCGAACCGTAGGAACCACCCCATGATGCTGACCCGCCGGTTGAGCCGTGCGAACCGCCCCACGAGGCTGATCCGCCGTGCGAACCAGCGGAACCGAACGAACCGCCGTGCGATGCCGCACGAGCGGCTCGGCGAGCTTCCCGCCGGGCCTGTCGTTCAGCACGGCGGCAATTCCCACAACCGCAGCCGGGTTCACAGGCATCAAATGATCCGCCGGCAGAGCCCCAGGATCCTCCATCGGACCCAAAGGAACCTCCGGCACTTCCGAATGATCCGCCAGCCGAACCCCACGAGCCATCGCCCGCTTCGACTGAGTTCCCCGCGGCGAAACAGACGACCGCCAATGCCGCGACGGTTCCGAAAAACATCTTCATCTTGTCCTCCTTCAATTTAAGCAATTCAGGCAACAGTAACGTGACATGACGCGGCGATTCCGTTCGCAACTGAGATCCCTGCCTGCCAATCTAACCCAACTGCGGGTCGTGTCAACTTGCGTCATGCTGAACCTTTGCGCTGATCGCAGGTTTTAAGGAATTTCCCGACAATGCGAGGAAATCAGCGACGTTGCGGGTTGGTCAAATTGAGTGAGTACGGGAACGATGTAGGCCGGTCATGAGAAGCTGCCAGCACTGGAGCACCACGGTGTGACAGCCGGCATGACAAGCGTGATGAGACACCGCCGCGGTGCTGCAGGCCGGTGTGAGCCTGACCCCGGCGAGCGAATGCGCTACCGGCTCGGTGGATTGGCGGCCGCCTGGCACCGCGACAACCTCCGTGTATCACTGCGGCAGGATACTGCCGATCGGGTCGTGTGCGTGCGGACAGCGTCTGGTAAGGACTCGTCCGCAAATAACCTGCCCGTTTGCCAATCAGCCGGCGTGCGTTAGCACCCGGTTTCTCGGGAACCGGACGCTGACGCGTTCCGGCTCATCAGGCAACGTGATTGCGAACGAGTCCTCATGAGCGAACTTTGCACCCCCGAAACCTCGCTCTCAACGTCGCGAACGCTTGATGTGTGTGTTTGGTGCTGTGAGGGTACACTTTTCGGTGTTCCCGCCGTCACCCGCCAGTTAAGGAGCATTTGCAAATGATCGCCACACGAATTCAATGGATGGGCGCTTTCGCAAGCGTGCTGCTGACGAGCAGCTGTGCCATCGCCAAAGATGTGGAACCCCTGAAGATCGGTTCTTCCGCGCCAGAGCTGAATCTTCCCGGAGTCGATGACAGGACCTACTCGCTCAGCGACTTCGAGGATGCAAAACTGCTGGTTGTCATCTTCACGTGCAACCACTGTCCGACGGCTCAGGCCTACGAGGACCGCATTCTGAAACTCGCGGCCGACTACCGCGACGAGGGAGTTCAGGTAGTCGCAGTTTCTCCGAACGATCCGCTGGCGGTGCGGCTGGACGAACTGGGGTACACCGACGTCGGCGATTCTCTGGAGGACATGAAGTACCACGCCAAACGCCGTGGATTTACGTTTCCGTATCTCTACGACGGTGAGACTCAGCGCGTGTCGACCGCGTTTGGAGTGCTCGCCACGCCGCACGTTTTCGTCTTCGACAGAGACCGCAGGCTGCGCTATCAGGGCCGTATCGATGACGAAGAAGTGAAGAAACCGACATCGCATGACGCCCGCGATGCGATCGACGCACTGCTGGCGGGCCAACCGGTCCGGGTGGAGACGACCCGCGTGTTTGGCTGTTCCACAAAGTGGGCGGATAAACGTGAGTCCGCCGCACAGGCCACGAAGCAGTGGGACGCGGAACCCGTTGACCTGACCGAAGTCGATGCTGCGAAACTAAGGGAAATCGTCGCGAACAAGACGGAAAATTTCCGCCTTGTGAATCTCTGGTCGATCACCTGCATTCCGTGCATCGTCGAACAGCCGGAGTTCGTTACGATCAACCGAATGTATCGCCGTCGTCACTTCGAGTTATTCACACTGAACACGGATGACATCGAACGCCGAAATGTGGCGATCCGGTTTCTGAAGAAGAACAAGGTCTCAAGCGAGAACCTGATCTTCACCGGCGGCAATCGGGACGAACTTGCGGAGATCGTAGACGCCGAATGGCAGGGCCCGCTCCCGCACACGATCCTGATCGCTCCAGGCGGTGAAATCGTGAAACGCTGGAAAGGCGAAATCGATCCTCAGGAAGTCAAGACGACTCTGGCCGACCTGCTGGGGCGGACGTACGCAGACCGGAAATAGAAGGCAGTCAGGCAGACTGAAGTCATGTCATGACCGACGAATCGTTGTCCAATCCGCATGACCGGTTCTTCAGGGAGACCTTTTCGCGCCTTGAGGTGGCCAGGGATTTCCTTGCATCCGCTTTGCCGCCGAACGTGCTGGCCCGGCTCGACCTGAATTCGCTCGAATTGTCGAAGGACAGCTTTGTCGACGAGCGGCTGCAGAACAGCTATTCGGACCTGCTGTACCGAGTCGCGCTTTTCGGTGACGCGCCCGAGGGACTCGTGTACCTGCTGCTGGAACACAAGAGCACGCCTGATCGAATGACCGCGTTTCAGCTGCTGCGATACATGGTTCGCATCTGGGAACAGCGGCTGAATCAGAATCAGATTCTGTGCCCGATCATCCCACTGGTCGTTTATCATGGCCGGAGACGCTGGTCAGCGGCTCGTTCGTTGCGAGAATTGATCGAAGTGCCGGAGGAACTCGCTGGCTTCGTGCCGGATTATGAGTTTCAGCTCTTCGATCTCAGCGAAAGGTCCGATGAAGAACTGAAGGGAGTCGCGCTGACGCGAGCCGTCCTGCTGGTGCTGAAGTATATCGCTCGGGACGAACTGCCCGATCGTCTGCCGGACATTCTGAGACTGTTTCGTGATTTGATTCGGCAGCGAGACGGTCTGGCGTGCCTGGAAACATTGTTGATTTATCTTTCCGCTGCTACAGACCGGGTGAACGACGAGCAACTGACGATCACTCTAAGAGAAACGCTCGGCCATTCGGGAGAAGAATTGATGCCAACCATTGCTCAGAAATGGCTCACTCAGGGACGCGAAGAAGGACGTGAAGAAGGACGTGAAGAAGGACGCGAAGAAGGATTGCGCAGCGGCATCCGGGCAATTCTGGAGGTGCGGTTCGGCATGGAAAGCGAGGCGATCATCAATCGCCTGCCGTCTGTGCGGTCTGCCAGCACGCTGACGCGGTTGCTGGAACTGGCAAAGAACGCCGCGGTACCGGAAGCACTCGCCGAATTTCTCGATAGCCAGGCCGGGTCAGAACAGCACGGTTCGCAGTGATCGTCGGTGTGAACTCGCCTGCTTGCTGTGGTCTCGCAACTCGCCCGAGCCGCCATGCCAGCGGCGTTACAATCGCGGCGCGAAGCAACTACATGCCCGGAATCATACTGACGAACTTGTCGATCATATCTTTGCCGATCGACACTTTCATCGTCAGTACAGAACCGCTGCTGCTGATCGAGACTTCGTCAATCAGTTGCTTTACAGCGCTGGACATTTCCTGATTAACGAATGGCGATCTGGCCATTTGCCGGTCGAAGTTTTGCCTGGCCTGCGAACGTTCCTCTTCTGACTTCTGCACCGATGCGCGAGCCTGAGCACGGCTGTTGCAGTTCACCTGAAATGCAACATCGGCTCCACTGGACAGGTTCACTCCCAGCGCGATGCCTTTCGCTTCCTGTTGCAGAGACAATCCTACCGGAGCGCTGAATGCGGATCCGGTCGCATTCGGTTCGCCAACAATCAGAATGTCATAGCCGCTGCTGGCGAAATCGAACTGAGGAAACCGATGCTGTTTTCCGTTACTGTCGATGGCTGCAACGACCTCTTCTCTGCGGCCGATAACAACAGTGCGAGAATTGGGCATCCAGGCGTACCGGCCGTCCAGCGAATAGATCGTCGCACCATTGTGGTTCTCAGCAGTCGAACTCCCGGTTGGGTGAGATTCCAGCAATGACGCTGGTATCGCAGTGCGTGTTCGCACGATGATCAGGCCGGCCCCGGACGCCGCTGACAGTCCTCCGAACGGACTGTTGCCCATGCCGCCGGTACTGAACCCGAACGTCACCGTGTCGATCTCACTCAGTTTCATGCCCGTCTGCTGCTCCAACTGCTCCGTGCTCTGCAGGAACATCGGATTCGCGGCGATCCGGTCACGAAACAGCGCCGACCGAGTCACGCTGCCGACGTTGATCCGCACGAAGCCCGCCGTGTCCTCCGGCATGTAACTCAGGTCAACGACGTTGCCACCGAGTCCCGGAATGAACTTCCAGGCAACGAAGCCCAGGCCACTGACAGCTCCGACCGCCACAATGATGGCTACCGCAATGGCGACAATCTGACCGGCATTGCCCGACGAGCGGCGTTTCTTCTTCTTACGCTGTGGAGCGCTGTTGTAGTCGTCGTAGCCGTACGGCGCGTCGCCGCCGAAGGGATCGTCGTAGTCTTCGATATTGTCCTCAGCGTAGCTGTCGTCGGCGGTGTAGGGATCGTCGTCGGTGTACGGATCGTCGTAGTCGTCGCTCTTCCTGACCGACCGTGGCTGAGATTCAGGCCGTTTCCGGCGGGCTGGCTGGCTGCCCCGCGCCACCTTCGCCGGTGGTGCCTTTGAACGCGATGCCTTCGACGATTTTGGCGCGGCGGCGCGGCGAGCCGCCTGTCGCGCCGCGCGCCGTTCGCGAGCCGACGGAACCGGAGCGGAAGGCTTTGGACCCGGTGACTTCGCTGGTTCCGGTGACCCGGCACGCGATGTCTCAGGCGCTGGTTTCTGAGGGGGCACGTCGGCAGGACCTGATTGAGCGGTCTCCTGCTTCGGCGCTCGTACAACAAAAACCGTCTTGCATGTCGGACAGCGCACCTGTTTCTCTCGCTGCGATTCAGCGAGCCGCAATTGCCGGCTGCAGCCGGGACAGGGAATTTCGATCTTGTCCATGCTGGCCCGCTTTAGGTCGGTCGAACGATTGCTGGAAGAGAATTTCGGATTCTACAGCCCGCTGAATTCCGATGCCACGCTTTCCGCATGACGCGAATCGACGGAAAATGTGTTGAACCACTACCCAACGCTGAACAAACGCTAACTGCAGCACATTGGCGGTAGACCAGCGTTCGTTAGCAATTTCCCGACCACAATGCCGCGAATTGCGACTTTGAACGACTTACTTACAATCCGCGTCTGGAACGTCCGAATCCTCTCAACGACAAGTTCAACTCATGCCATCCTCCGATCCGTTTGGTGCTGAAGCCACGCTTTCCACTGCCGCAGGCGACATCCGATACTATCGCCTTCGCAAGCTCGTCGACGATGGCGTCGGTGACATCGACACACTGCCCTACTCGATCCGAGTGTTGCTGGAAGCGTGCCTGCGGAACATTGACGACTTCATTGTCCGTGCCGATGACGTCAACAACCTCGCCAACTGGAACGCGAAGACTCCGGCTCAGGTGGAAGTGCCCTTCAAGCCTGGGCGAGTCGTGCTGCAGGATTTCACCGGAGTTCCCGCGGTCGTGGACCTGGCTGCACTGCGAAGTGCGATGGTCCGCATGGGCGGGGATCCGACGAAAATCAATCCGCTGGTTCCGTGCGATCTGGTCGTCGATCACAGCGTGCAGGTGGATGAATTTGCGACCCGGTTTGCCTTGAAGCACAACGTCGAGATCGAATTCGAACGCAATGCCGAACGCTATGAGTTTCTCCGCTGGGGCCAGAAGGCGTTTCGCAATTTCAGCGTCGTTCCGCCCGCGACGGGCATTGTTCATCAGGTGAATCTCGAATACCTGGCGAAGGTCGTCATGGTCACGGACGGCGTTGCGTACCCCGACAGCCTGGTCGGCACAGACAGCCACACGACCATGATCAACGGTTTGGGAGTCGTCGGCTGGGGCGTTGGCGGAATCGAAGCCGAAGCAGTGATGCTCGGCCAGCCCATCTACATGCTGACTCCCGAAGTCGTCGGCTTCAAACTGACCGGGCAGCTTCCCGAAGGAGCCACCGCAACGGACCTTGTGCTGACGGTCACTCAGATGCTGCGTGCTTACGGAGTCGTCGGCAAGTTTGTGGAGTTCTACGGCGAAGGCATGGCGAAGCTGGGGCTCGCTGACCGGGCGACTTTGGCGAACATGGCGCCGGAATACGGGGCGACGATGGGATTCTTCCCCGTCGACGACGAAACGCTGAGATATCTCGAACGCACCGGACGGCCGAAGGAACTCGTCGATCTTGTGGAACGCTACACGAAAGAACAGGGGCTGTTCCGCACGGACTCATGCCCGGAGCCGCGGTTTACCAGTTCGCTGTCTCTGGACATGAACACGGTTTCACCGTCGATGGCTGGCCCCAAGCGGCCTCAGGACCGCATCGAGCTGACGGCGATGAAGGATCAGTGGGAACAGGATCTTCGTAACGTGTTTGGTCGGCCGACTCCCGCGAAAGATTCGACGACGGAGTCGATGGTTTCTGAAGGCGGTCCTTCTGCTGCTGCGGCCACCGCAACTCTGGAAGCACCACCAAACGGTTTGAACGGCGTCAAAGTGGAAATCAACGGTGAGTCCGCGGTCTTGAAGGACGGCCATGTCGTCATTGCGGCGATCACAAGCTGCACAAACACCAGCAACCCCAGCGTGATGATCGGTGCCGGCCTGCTGGCCCGCAACGCCGTCGCGAAGGGCCTGAAGCAGAAGCCGTGGGTGAAGACGAGCCTCGCTCCCGGCAGTCGCGTCGTGACGGACTACCTGGAAAAATCCGGCCTGAACGAATCGCTGGACGCCCTCGGCTTTCAAACGGTCGGCTATGGCTGCACGACTTGCATCGGCAACAGCGGACCGCTGCCGAAGATCGTCGGCGATGCGATCGACAAGAGCGAACTCGTTGCTGCGGCAGTGCTGTCAGGCAACCGCAACTTCGAAGGACGCGTGAATCCACAGGTCAAGGCGAACTACCTGGCAAGCCCGCCACTGGTTGTCGCCTACGCGATCGCGGGGACCGTCGATATCGATCTCGATCACGAAGCACTCGGACAGGACAATGACGGCAATGACGTGTTCCTGCGAGACATCTGGCCGAGCCAGCAGGAAATCGCCGACACGATCGCGTCGTCCATGTCACCGGACATGTTTAAGCAACAGTATTCCACGGCCACCGTCGGGCCACCGGAATGGCAGGCGATCAGAAGCTCCGATGGCGACCTGTACGAATGGAATCCGGACAGCACTTACGTTCAGGAACCGCCGTTCTTTGTCGACATGCCGGTCGATCCGCCGCCCATCACCGCCATCGAAGGAGCCCGCTGCCTCGTGTCGGTGGGCGATTCCACGACAACCGACCATATCAGTCCCGCCGGGTCGATCAAGCCAAGCAGCCCCGCCGGCATGTACCTGCAGGAAAACGGTGTCGACGTCAAAGACTTCAACAGCTACGGCAGCCGCCGCGGCAACGACCGCGTAA
>CAZHET010000210.1:0-8051 GCA_964531585.1 uncultured Planctomycetaceae bacterium
TGCTGTGGCTCAGCTTCACCCCCGTGGACTTCGCTCCCCTGGCGTGGGTGGCTCTGGTGCCGTTCTGCCAGCTTCTGCGAATTCGACAACTGCCGCGGAAGTCGTATTTGACGGTCACAGCAATTTCGTTTGTCTGCTGGGGCGTCACGCTGCAGTGGATGAGGCTGGGCCACTGGACAATGTACTTCGCTCTGCTGGCGCTCTCGTTTTACATGTCGCTCTACGCGCCGGTGTTTCTGGCTGCGGGCCGGCGGATCGTTTCCCGTGGTGTGCCGCTGTGGCTGGCGGTGCCGGTGCTGTGGACCGCTTTGGAATTCCTGCGAGCGTACCTGATGACGGGTTTTGCCTGGTACTTTCTCGGTCATTCGCAGTATCGCTGGACCTCGCTGATTCAGATTTCGGATGTGGCGGGAGCATACGGTGTGTCGTTCATCGTCGCGCTGTCGTCCGCGACTCTGGCAACGATGGTGCCCACAAACTGGCTGTTGCGATCGGGGCTGATTCGCGAAGCCGGAGACGTCCTGCCTGGCCAGATACGGTCAGGCCGCGTGCCGGCGGTCGTTACCGTGGCGATTGTGACTGCCGTTTGCGTGTACGGTCATTTTCGCAGGCAGCCGGATGAGCCAACTACGAACGGGCCTGTCGTGGCGATCGTGCAGGGGAACTTCACTCCGGAAGTCAAACACGACAGCGAGAAATGGCTGCAGATGGTTCGCGTCCACGACGCCCTGATGTGGGAGGCTGCGAAGTTTCGGCCGGATGTCATCGTCTGGCCGGAAACGATGTTTCCCGTTCCGGTATTCGTGGTTGATCAGGGCGTGTCGGATGCCGACCTGATCGCCATGCTGCCGCCGGAAAGCGGTGTCAACAATGCGGCGATTGCCGAACTGCAGATCCAGCGCTGGCGTGACGAAGAAACGCGGACGCTGCTGGAGAATCGCAGTCAGGAAACGGCGACGGCGGTCGTCTTCGGCCTGCAGACGCATCAGGCCACGAAGCAGGGAATGAAGACGTATAACTCGGCCGCATTCGTCCGGCCCGACATCGGCTACGTGGGACGCTACGACAAGATGCACCGGGTTGTCTTCGGGGAATACATTCCGCTGCGATCGGTGTTTCCATGGCTGGCGAAACTGACTCCGTTCGGAACGGGCTTCGGCATCGACGCCGGGGCAAAGCCGGAAGTTTTTGAATACGCACAGGCTCGTTTTGCTCCGGTGATCTGCTTCGAAGACACGGTGCCGCATTTGATTCGGCGAGTTGTGCTTGCAGGAGGCTTGTCTTCCGGCCGGCCTGATGTCCTGGTCAATCTGACGAACGATGGCTGGTTTCACGGGTCGAGTGAACTGGATCAGCACCTGATTACGGCAACGTTCCGCTGCGTGGAAACTCGCCGTCCGATGGTGCGAGCGGTCAACACGGGGATTTCGGCGTTCATTGATTCCAACGGCGTGATTCGGCAGCCGCAGCACATGCTGATCATGGACGATGACACAGTGGCGATGGATGCCGACTTTACGAAAGTCACATCGATGTATGACGAAACCACGGGTAAACGCCGCCGGCAGTGTTCGGCCGTGCTGTGCGGCCAGATTCCGCTGGATTCACGCGATACGCTTTACCTTCGCTGGGGTGACTGGTTCCCGACGCTGTGCAGCGTGACAGCATTGTTCGCACTGGTGTATCCTGTGCGGAAACGCAAATGACATCGATTCGTCAACCAGGACGGAGTCAGATCCATGAGACCACTGAAGCAGGCTGTTATTTCCGGCTCCGTGTTGTTCCTGATGACAGCGACCGGTTGTGGACTGAACGACGGGAGTCAGACGTCCGCGCCGCCGAAAATGAAGACGACGTCCGATATCGGTGAGTTCAAGGTTCGCGATGGTGAGGAAACGGTTTCGTCCGACATCGTCTACACGAACCCCGTCACCGGGCCGCTGGAGGCGCTGCCGGGAGCGAAGCAGCAGATTTCAGAAATCGCCATCCAGCATGCGGTCGACCTGTTTCATGCGACAAACGGGCATTATCCGAAAGATCATGACGAGTTCATGACTCAGATCATCAAAGCCAACAACGTGAAGCTTCCGGCGCTGCCAAAAGGCCAGCGCTACGAATACGACGTTCAGAATCACAAGCTGATGGTCGTGAAAGAGGCCGAGTAACGATCATCATGGCGTCCGGACAGCGAACCCATCGCCGGTTGATTGTGATCAACGTCGTCGGCCTGACGTATGAGATGCTGGGTGACAATACTCCCTGCATTCGATCGCTGCTGGATGAGGGCTTTGCCCGCCCGATGCAGACCGTGTTTCCCGCGGTCACGTGTTCAGTCCAGTCGACTCTGCTGACCGGAAAGCTGCCGCGGGATCACGGCATCGTCGGCAACGGCTGGTATTTTCGAGACCTGGCGGAAGTCGGTTTCTGGAAGCAGTCCAACGCACTCGTCCAGGGCGAGAAACTGTTTCAGACGGCACGGCTTCGCGACGCGACTCACACCACGGCCAACATGTTCTGGTGGTACAACATGTATGCCGATGTTGACTGGTCGGTCACACCTCGGCCGTCGTATCCTGCCGACGGGCGGAAGATTCCTGACATCTACACCGAACCGCCGAGCATGCGCACGGACCTTCAGCGGCGCTTCGGACTGTTTCCGCTGTTCAACTTCTGGGGACCGACAGCCGACATCAGAAGTACGCGCTGGATCACGGACGCGGGGCTCGACGTCTTGAACGAACATGATCCTTCGCTGCTGCTGATCTATCTTCCTCACCTGGACTACAACCTGCAGCGGCTTGGACCTCACGACCCGCGCATCATCGATGACGTCCGCGCCGTCGACCAGCAGGCGGGTCGGCTGATTGACGCCGGTCGTGAACGCGGTGCCGAAGTTGTCGTGCTCAGCGAATACGGCATCACGGAAGTTACTCGTCCGGTTCATATCAACCGGGCACTTCGCGAAGCCGGGTTGCTGCGGGTTCGCCAGGAAACACCGGGCTGGGAATCATTAGACTGCGGAGCGTCTGCGGCATTCGCCGTGGCCGATCACCAGGTCGCGCATGTCTACGTGAAGCAGGCGGCCGACATCGATCGTGTGCGGAGTATCCTGCAGAATCTGGACGGAGTGGAGCACGTCTTCGACAAGGCTCAGCAGCACACCGTCGGACTGGACCACGTTCGCAGCGGCGAACTGGTGGCCGTCAGCGGGCGGGACGCCTGGTTCACGTACTACTTCTGGCTGGATGACGCGGTGGCTCCTGATTACGCTCGCACTGTCGACATTCACCGCAAACCGGGCTACGACCCGGTGGAGCTGTTCGTCGATCCTCACCTGCGGCTGCCGCAGGTGAGGATTGCGTCGCGGCTGGCGAAGAAGTTGCTGGGTTTTCGTTATTACATGGACGTCATCGGGCTGGACGCGTCGATCGTCAAGGGCAGCCACGGCCGGCTTCCCGAGCAGTATCGCCTGGAATCCGATGCCGCGGTGTTTGCCTGTTCGTCCCGCGAATGCGAACGTGACGAAGTTCACGCCTGCGATGTGCGAGATCTGCTGCTGCAGCGACAATTTGGCTCCTAAAGCTGGTCACGACCTTTAGCGTCGATCAGAATGCCGGGTTCGCGCAGGCGAGTCGTTTGGCGCGCGGTTGCAGATCGAGTCGCCGCCGGCGGACACAGCGCCGGCAGTCACAATCCCGGTCAGGCAGCCGCGGATACAGCGAGACAACTTAAACCGAAAGGCTTTCACGTGGCGAAGCGTGATACGCACGAAGATGAAGAAGAAGAACTGGAACAGCGCGAGCAGGTGCTGTTTCAGGGGCCCATGTACGGTCGCGAGGCGAATCTCAAGAAAAACCCGCGACTGGTTCAGGCCGCGCTCGTTCCCGTGAAGAGAATGGTCACGGACGCGCTGTCGCGCCGAGCACACACAGTTCTGCTGGAACCGACGGCTGGCCGCATTCAGATTCGGTTTGTGATCGACGGCGTTCCCTACCCCGCCGGAGCCGTCCCGGCAAAGACCGGCATGGGCATGCTGCAGATGGTCAAGCTGCTCGCCGGCCTGGACCCACAGCAGAAGACTCAGCAGCAGTCGGGCGGTATTCGGTCGGAATATTTCGGCAAGCCGTGGCGTCTGCTCGTCCAGTCGACGCCCGTCAAAGGCGGAGCCGAACGGCTGCGGATTCGCATCGAGAACCCAAAGGACTCATTCATCAGGCCGCAGGATGTCGGCGTGCCCAATGATCTGCGTCAGAAGGTTCGCGACTTCACCAGCGACAGCAGCGGTATTGTGCTGGCCTGCGGGCCGCCGGATTCCGGACTGACATCGCTGTCGCTGGTCACGCTGCACTGCACCGATCCGTACCTGTACTCGGTGTTCAATCTGGCTGATGTCGGCGATCACGAACTGGTCAACGTTGCCGAGTACACTCCCGAGCCCGAGCACGGTCTGGAACAGACGCTCGACCGCATTGCCCGCCGCGAAGCCGATATCATTTACGTGCCTCCGTTCAACGATCCGAAGCAGACGCAGTTGTTGTTCGAGTTCAGCGACCGGCTGTGCTTCGTCGGGGAAATCCAGGCGGCAACTCCGATCGATGCCGTCAGGCTGCTGATTCAGTGGGTCGGCGTTGACAGGGTGTTGAAGCACCTGAAAGGCATTATGGCGCACAAGCTGATTCGCAGGCTGTGCGATGACTGCAAGCAGGCCTTCCGCCCGAATCCTCAACTGCTGAAACGGCTGGGGCTGCCGCCGGAAGTCACCGTGCTGTACCGCGCTCCTGCTCCTCCGCCAGCCGATGACCCGGAAGCGCCCACGATTGAAGAACTGTGCGCGGACTGCAGTGGCATGCCCTATCACGGCCGGATTCCGTGCTTTGAGCTGTTCGAAATGACTCCCGGCATGAAGGAAGTCATCGCCGCCGGTGCCGACCCTGCCGCGATGAGACAGCAGATGTTCAGGGACGACATGCGTACGCTGCAGAAGGATGCTCTGCGACTTGTTGTGGAAGGCAAGACGTCGCTGGAAGAAGTCCAGCGAAGCTTCGTGGGGCCCAAAGGTCGCCCATCACCGAAGAAGCGCCGACCCCGCCCCACTGCGTAAACCAACCGACTGACAAGCCGTCAGCAGACCGAGCCGCGCGCTCACAGTCTCCTTCGCTACCCGAATCAGCATGACAACGGATTTGCAGCTCACCTGTGGGGCCGCCGCCGCAGCGACGGAGTACGACGCGCGGCTGCAGCGGTGCGAAACGCGCGTGGCAGCCCTGCGCCGATCGGACCAGCGCTTCGTGAGACTGCGTCTGGCCGTTTTCCTGCTGCTGATGGCAACCGCATTCGTCTCCATCGGCGATCGGTCCGTGTCATTGCTGTGGATGCTGGTTCCCGGTATCGCCTTCGTCATCCTTGTGCTGGTGCATGGGCGCGCGATGCGACGCCTGAAGCGGGCCGCCGCCGCACAGCAGTTCTTTCTGCAGGCCAGGCAAAGGCTGACTCCCGACTGGAAATCTCTTCCTGACACCGGCAGTGAATTCATCGACGCGGCTCACGCATGGTCGCAGGATCTGGACCTGTTCGGGCCTGGTTCGCTGTTTCAAAAAATGAATCAGTGCCGCACGCTGCCTGGTCGCCGACGACTGGCGGAATGGATGACACACACAGTCAGTGCAGACGAAATGCGACGTCGCCAGCGGGAAGCAGAATCACTGCGCAAGGACATCGACCTGCGCGAACGACTGGCGGTGATTGACGGTAAAGGTCGCTGGGATGCCGCCGAACGAGTCCTCACGGGCTGGATCGCCGAACCGGCAGAGCCGATTCCTTCGTGGATTCTGACTCTGTCGACGGTGCTCGGAACCATCGGAGCTGTTGTGCTTCTGCTGGTCCTGGCGACGGTGCTGCCGGTGTCCGCCGTGCTGCTGGTCCTGGCCTTGCAAACGCCGCTGATGTACCTCACACGGCGGCAGATCAAGTGCGTGGGAGAAATTGTCGATGATGTCGATTCGTCGCTGCGACAACTGGCGGCGATGATGCACGAGTTTGAACAACACTCGTTTTCGGAACCGTCGCTGCAACAGCTTCAGCGGCAGTTCGAAGTGGCCGGACATTCGGCATCGGCAGAAGTTCAACACCTCAGCAGCCTGATCGGGTGGCTGAACAATGCACGCCGCAATCAGTTGTTCGGGCCGGTGGCCTGGGTCTGCGGGCTGCTGGTGCTGCTGACCCATCGCATTGAAACGTGGCGGCAGCGTCACGGAGCAAAGGTTGCCAACTGGCTGGAAACGGCAGCCACTTTCGAAGCTCTGCTGACGGTCGGAGCCTTCAACTTTGACAACAGCGACTACTGCCTGCCGGAAGTCAGCGAATCCGCGCCGGCCTATTCCGGCAGGCAACTGGGACATCCCCTGCTGCCACGCCCGGAATGCGTTCCCAACGACGTGGAACTTACCGTGGAACACCCGCTGCTGTTGATCAGCGGGTCAAACATGTCCGGAAAAAGTACATTGCTGAGATCGATCGGAGTCAACACAGTACTGGCGTTCTGTGGTGCTCGCACGAACGCGACTTCGCTGACGACATACCCGTTTCAAATCGGCACGGCAATGCGAGTCAGCGATTCTCTGCAGGAAGGCCGCTCCTTGTTTTTCAGCGTGGTACAGCGACTGAAACAGGTCGTGGACCTCACGTCCGCGGAACGTCCCGTGCTGTTTCTGCTGGATGAGATCCTGCACGGGACGAATTCCCACGATCGCCGCCACGGAGCGGAAGCCGTGATCCGCACGCTTGTGGCCAATGGCGGACTGGGTCTGGTGACAACTCACGATCTGGCGCTGACGCAGATTGTTGAATCAATGAACGGTCAGGCCACAAATATGCACTTCGAAGATCAGATCAGCAACGGAACGATGACCTTCGACTATCAGCTTCGCCGCGGTGTCGTCGAGCGCAGCAATGCCATCGAACTGATGCGTATGATGGGTCTGGATGTCTGACCACGCCGCGCTGATCACCTGTGATTTGAACCAGGAACGGATCCGTCGTTGAAAAATGCGAAGTCGCCGCCTTCGGCCGCCGCATGACAGTCGATGCAGCCGTTCACTTTGCCCGCCAGCTTCATCGTGCCGGCATCCGTCAGCGTGTGTTCGACTTTGCCGTCCGGCTGATACCTGACCCAGTACCAGTCACCCGCATCGCCGTGATAGCCGGTTGAACGGTACATCACGGTGATGGCCGTCAGCGTTTCACCATCCGCGCTGAAGTTTTCCTTCACAATGATCGATCCATCGGGCAGTTCGTGAGGGCGGCCGGCTGCCCTGCGGTTCAGATACATCTTCAGCATCTCTCCGTGAGGGCTTTGTCCTTCATAGGCATCACCCGTTTTGCCGGGCACCGGAGCCCACTGGCGATAGTTGTTTTCGGTCAGGTATTGCCAGAACTTTTCTTCAAATGTCTGACGCCCGTTGGCTCGCGCTGTCGCGCTCGCACGATCCTGAATCACCACGGATCCCTGTGGAATCACCGACTCGCCGTAAATCGGCGTGCCGTAGGGAATCGTGGAGCCATCGTAGACCGGAACTCCGTAGGTTGACGCCTGAGCGAGTACGCTTGCGGGAGACGTGGCTGACAGAACGGCCACCAGCGTTATCGCGATTCGAACGTGCATCGGACGACATTCCTTCAGGATCAGGAGACAGTGCGGGGCGTGCCTGTATCATGCGGACCACAACTTTACGATTCTGTAGGCACGGTCACAATTCGATCAGGACCGCTGCTGTAAGAATACCAAGGCCTGCAGCGTCGCCTGCTGCCGGGGCGATCTGATCCAGCGCATTCGTGTTCTGCCCAGGTCATCTCTGAGCGTTTGGATTCTGTGAAGTCGCCGCCAGTGGATAATTCTCAATGTCGGATTCGATCGCTCTGCAGCCATTTGATGAACACAACAGAGCACTGCAGGCCAATGTGGCTCCGCCCGACTGGAAGAACCCTCAACCCCGCGGACGCTATAACCTGGTCGTCATCGGTGCCGGTACGGCAGGGCTGGTCACGGCAGCCCT
>CAZHET010000210.1:8061-10529 GCA_964531585.1 uncultured Planctomycetaceae bacterium
AGCCGGTGCGGCCGGACTGGGGGCCAGGGTGGCCCTGGTCGAACGGCACCTGATGGGTGGCGACTGCCTGAACGTTGGCTGCGTGCCGTCGAAGGCAATCATCCGAGCCGCGCGAGTTGCCGCGACGGTCCGCCACGCTCACCTGTTCGGCGTGAACATTCCTGCCGGCGCGCAGGCTGATTTTCCGGCTGTGATGGAACGCATGAGACGTCTGCGAGCCGGAATCAGTCCGCATGATTCGGTACAGCGGTTTTCGGAACTCGGCGTCGATGTCTACCTTGGCAACGGTCGATTCACGGGGCGCGACACGATCGAAGTGGACGGACAGAAACTGACGTTCAGGCGCGCCGTCATCTGTACGGGAGCCCGCGCGGCGGAACTGCCGATCCCTGGCTGGAACGACGTTCAGCCGCTGACAAACGAATCGGTGTTCTCACTGACCGAACTGCCTCGCCGACTGGCGGTGATTGGTGGCGGTCCGATCGGCAGCGAACTGGCTCAGGCTTTCGCTCGGTTCGGCAGCGAAGTGACGCAGATCGAGAAAGCGCCGCATATCCTGTCGCGAGAAGAACCCGATGCCGCGCGAATCGTTCAGGAGGCACTTCGCGCGGATGGTGTGCAACTGCAACTCAACGCGGAAACGGTTCGCATGGAGCAGCGCGGACAGGAATCGGTCGTGTGGTATCGACAGGACGGAACCGAACATCAGTGCATCGTCGACAGAATACTGATCGGCATCGGGCGGACTCCCAATGTCGAGGGCATGGGACTCGAAGCGGCTGGCGTGGAATTTGACGTTCGCCAGGGCGTCACAGTCAACGATCGCCTGCAGACAACCAATCCTGCAATCTTTGCTGCCGGTGATGTGTGTTCGAGGTTCAAGTTCACTCACGCCGCCGATTTCATGGCACGAACAGTCATTGGCAACGCTTTGTTCCTCGGCCGGTCGACGCTCAGTTCGTTGACGATTCCGTGGTGTACGTACACGTCGCCGGAACTGGCTCACGTCGGACTGACATCGCAGCAGGCTCAGCAGCAGGGCATCGATATCACCACGTTCGAGGTACCGCTGGAGAACGTCGACCGGGCAATTCTGGATGGTGAAACTCGCGGCTTCGTGCGTGCACATGTTCGCCGGGGGACCGACGAACTCGTCGGTGCGACCATTGTGGCGGAAAACGCCGGCGACATGATTGGAGAACTGTCGCTGGCGATGACCCTGAACGCGCGCGTGCCGAAATGGAAGAAATGGCTGCGGCTGTCAAGAGCCGTCGGTTTGTCCGCGGTGGGCAGTGCGATTCATCCGTATCCGACTCAGGCGGAAGCGATCCGCAAACTCGGCGATCAGTACAACCGCACGCGGTTGACTCCGCTTGTGAAATCGCTGCTCCGGAAGTGGCTGGCATTCACACGGTGACATTTCGCGAATCGGGCGGCAACGTTGCGCCGGTTGCGAAGCTGCGGAATATGGCAGAGTGCATCTGCCGACCACGGGCACGTATCCAATGTCACTCACTTCAGATCTGATCTGTGAACGGCAAGGCGCTAGCTGCCGGTGTTTTCCAGCGTTATTCAATGCAGACACCGGCGGCTAGCGCCATGCCGCTCACAAAGTGAGTGACATTGGGGTAGCGCCGTGCCGCTCACAAAGTGAGTGTCATGGCGCGCTTACCAGTGCGACACCGGGCCGTTCGGCACCTTGATCAGCGCCGTGGGAACACGACTCGCTCGCTCACCGTGACGACGACGCACCTGTTCGACGATCGTGTCGAAGTGAGCGAACGACGAAATGCGCCGCAGCTCGTGTTCGAGATCTTCAGGAATTCCCAGAGTCGCCCCGTACCATGCCGCAAATTTGCGAAACAGCGTGCAACTGTAATCGCCGTGCTGCTCGGTCATCAGGCGAAAATGTTCGACCAGAAACGTCACCTGATCGTCGGAAGTCGGATCGGTCGGCATCTGTCCGCGAACGTGCTGCTGCAGTTTACGGAAGATCCACGGGTCCAGCATAGCTCCGCGACCGATCGCCACCGCATCGCAGCCGGTGTGCTCGATCATTGACACCGCATCCTCAACGGTTCGCACGTCGCCGTTGCCGATCACCGGCATTGACGTTGTTGCATCGACAACATCGCGAATTGCATCACGGTCGACGGTGCCGCCGAAGCCCTGACGCCGAGTCCGACCGTGAACCGTGACTGCTGCGACGCCGATGTCTTCGAACGCTGCCGCCAGGTCCGGAGCCGTCACCTGCTGTTCGTCCCAGCCCAGCCGCATCTTCACAGTCACCGGAACAGCCACCGCGTCAATCACGCGACCGACAAGCGTAACCGCGTCATCAACGCTGCACATCAGCCGTGCGCCTCCGCCGGCTCCGTTGACCTTCGCCATCGGACAGCCCATGTTGATGTCTATGCCTTCGTAATCGTGGTCCTGCAGCCACTTTGCCGCGGCGACCAGATCGGCCG
>CAZHET010000211.1:0-10513 GCA_964531585.1 uncultured Planctomycetaceae bacterium
CGGCGAAATGTACTCAGGCGTCACCCCCGGCTCGGCACGAGCCTCGACCTCCCAAACGTCGGTCGTACATCAACGTCCGTCGAATCACGACTGACAGGTCGCGAGGAGTTCTTCCATCACCGCGTCGCGGTTGCTGTACCAGTCGCGAGCCAGCACGACTCGGACATTCCAGCCGAAGGCTCGCAGCAGTGCCGGGCGCTGCAGTTCTCGTTCCAGCAGATCCGTCTGAGAATACCACCGCTGACCGTCGACAAGGATGCCGAGGCGGTATGCGCTGTCACCGGGCTTGTACACCGCCAGATCGCAGCGGAAGTGGGACTGGCCGACATTCACGTCGACGCGAAATCCCCGCCGCGTCAGTTCGGCAGCAATGTCATCGATAACGGGTTCAGAACCGGCGTCTGCGTCAATGGTGTGTTCGTCGCGACCACTGAGACCTTTGAGAATGGAACTGACAGACTCCGCCCGGCCGATCGAACAGGCTTCCGCGTAGCGCAGATAATTCTTCAGGCAGTTCGCTCCGTCGTTGTAGTCGTTGGTGATGTCGGACGATCGCAGACTGCTGACCAGAACCATGCAATGCTTCGCTCGCGAGAAGGCCACATTCAGACGCTTCTCGCCGCCGGACTGGTTGATCGGGCCAAAGTTCATGCGAACTTTGCCTTTCGCATCCGGGCCGTAGCAGACGCTCATGATGATGATGTCGCGTTCGTCGCCCTGGATGTTCTCCAGATTCTTGACCAGCAGGCCCATGAACTGACCGTCTTCCTCGCGTTCCAGTTCCTTTTCCAGCAGTTCAGCAAAGTTGGCATCGTCATCAGCGAGACGTCGGATCGCGCGGTCGATTTCGTCCTGCTGAGCTTCCGAGAATGCGACGACTCCGATGCTGTAGTGCGTACCGGACGACGAGGCATCGGCCACGCCGCTGCTCCTGGCGGCGGCTTCGTCGTCGCGTCCTGTGGTCAGCAACTGGCGCACAAGCCGCGCGATGTATTCAGCCTCGGCAGCATTCGTACGCTTCTCGTAGACGGCATTCTGCAGAAAGTGGAAGCTGACGGGCCGCTGAGTCAGTTCCGTGGCGTGTGTGACGGCGTCCTCCGGGGAAGTGGCGATCAGTTCCGGACGAACTTCGCTGCCCAGCCGCTCGTCCGGAACCGTCAGCAGCCGTCCACCGTAGAACGCGTGATTGGAAAAACTGATCAGCGACTCCGAGCGGCTGCGGTAATGCCATCCCAACATTCTCGACGGCAGATTCCGAGCCGCGTGATTCAGAAAGCTGCTGCTGTTCAGATCGTACTGCACGACCTCACCTTCTTCTTCGAAGCTCAGATCGTCATCGTCGTCGTCGCCGGATTTTCGGCTGGAGAAGAAGCTGGTCGGCGGCAACTGCATTTCATCTCCGACAACGATCGTCTGTTCGGCACGAAACAGCGAGGGAATGGCTTCTTCCAGAGTGATCTGACTGGCTTCGTCGAAGATCACCACGTCGAACATCTCGCTGCTTAGCGGCAGCGTGTCGGAAACACTCAGCGGACTCATCAGCCACACCGGTTTCAGGTCTCGAATGACGACTCCCGAATCACCGGCGGCGAGTTCGCGAATGGCCTTGTATCGCATCGACTTGCCGAATTCGTGCTCGATCTCGCGCCGTCCGCGTGTGTACAGCTTCTTGAATTCCTTTTCTTCGTCGCTGAGCTGTGACGCCGACCGCGAGGCCAGTTCGACGTGCTCCGTAAACTTCTGCCGCACCTGTTCGCGCAGGCACTTCGCGTTGATGTCCTGCCACTGGTCGCAGACTTCCGCAAGCTGCGCGAGGTGCGTTTCGCGAACATGGCCGTCGAAACCTGCCAATTGCTGATCGTCGCGGTAAGCCGTTCGCAGCGACTGTTCGGCGCACGCGGCTTCCAGTTCCGCCAGCGTCAGCGGCAACGAACGAATCGCCGCCGTCAGTTTGTGCGGCAGCGATTTCAGCGACGCAAGGCAGTTCAGAAAGCCGGGCAGTTGATCGAGTGCCGAGTGCATTCGGTTCAGGTCGTCGCGAAGTTCCGGCAGAGACCGGTGCCGGAATCCGTCCAGGCAGCGGTCCAGAGTCAGACACAGTTCGTCAAGCGTCGGTCGCAGTGCGGCGAGTTTGCGCAATGTGGAGCACCCGTCGGCATTCTTCAGCGCGTGGCGGTTCAGGCTTTTGATCGGCCCCGGCTGATGGTTCAGTTCATCGCGAAGCTGAGTGAGTTGTTCGTGAAAACGGTCGAAGTCCAGATGAATGGAGAACTCGTCGCCGATTTCGTTGGCGACGGTGTACCGAGCCGCCCGCTTGTCGTGTTCGGTGTCCAGATGCTGCAACACCTGGACCCACGACGGTTTGACGACGTGCCGGGAAAAATCATACGCGTCATTCAGGATCCGTCGCAGACGCCACCACGACGGTTTCAACACCGACAGCAGACTGCCTTCGAACTGGCGTGCCTGCTGAAGTGCAACGCGAGTGTCTTCCGACGACAACCTGCGCTTCCAAAAGAACGTGGCTTCCCGTGCCGTGTCCAGTGCCTTGTCGCACCGCTGCAGCCTGCGAAGACGTTTGGCGTAGAGTTTGGATGGTTCCGACTTCGGGTCCAGCAGCGGCAGCAGGTCTCGCTCGGCAAGAAAGTCCGCCTTTGCCGCGTACGCGACGGCGGCATCAAGCTGGTCGACGCTCGTGCAGATTTCGCCGGGCAGAGCCAGCGCGTCGAGCTGCGCAATCAACACCTCCAGAAGCCTGACGCTCTCTGCGACGCACTCGGTGACCAGACCAATCGGATGCTCGGCGTCGGCAACGTCGGCACTCAACAGACACAACGGGTGATGCGCCAGCACGCCGTCGGACTGCACCTGCTTCAGCCGCGACGAAAAATCAGCCAGCGAACCTTCGTGTCGCAGCCACTCACGGTACGCGGGCACGCGTTCCCATTCACGCGGGACAAGGTTGGGGACGTTGCCACGCAGCTCAACGAGTCTGTCCAGCACCGATCGCAGCGTTGCGCTGGTGCGACGCCCCTCCCGGGCCGTTGGTTGTTCCATCGCGTTTTCGCTCGCCCGCCCCGAAACTCCGTCGCCCGGAAGCGGCGCCTGCATTGCGGAAGTGAAGTCTGCGAGCGGCTGCAGCCCGGCCTGGACGCGTTCCACGATCTTCCGGCGACGGTTGGAGAAGTGATCGCGTGAACGACCGGCCTCGGCCATGAACGCGTCGTACGTCTGCTTCAGATCCATCACGAACTGTTTTTTGTCCGCCTGAGAATCGTGGATCAGGCAGCAAAGTTCGTGCAGTCCCTGCTGCTTCAGCCGATGGAAGACGACATCGATGGCCGCTCGTTTTTCACAGACGAACAGCACACGCCGGCCGCGAACGACGTAGTCGGCGATCAGGTTGGTGATCGTTTGCGACTTGCCCGTGCCAGGCGGTCCCTGAATGATGTAACTGCTGCCGCCGCGTGCCTGCCGCACGGCCTGCAACTGAGTCGGGTCGCACGGCACGACGTGAAAGCGATCGTCCACCGGAACGGGCTGGCTGTGTTCCGCGGCCCGGTTGACGGGAGTGATTGAAAACGCGGCTTCGAACGCGGCGTTCGGCGTATTGTCTGTCGCCAGTTGAGCGTAGTCACGAACAAGCGACATCCGCCGGTACTTCAGATTCGCGAGCGTGACGCTGCACAGATCGAATTCCCAGTTGAACGGATTTTCGTCTGCGGCGGCGAATGCATAGAACTGCTTATCCGTCTCGACGACCGCCTCCGGGGCACGCGGCTCAGCAGAAGCCTCGCCCTCCCGAGTAGGCGGCTCGGCAGAAGCCTCGCGTTCCCGTTTACGCGGCTCGGCAGGTGTCTTGCCCTCCCGAAGTGGCTGCTTACCGTCGCGGCGGCTATTCGCGCCCTGGTCATCGGCATCGGCGGGCTGCACTGCGAAGCGGCGCTTCGGCGGCTTTGTTGTTACGACCTGTTCGAGGTGCGTCTTTGCCGGCTTGATGAAGTGTTCGAACAGCCGAACTCCCAGCGGGTGATAATTGACCGGATCATAGCTGTAGTCCAGATCCATGAAGTGCCGGATGCCGCGACCCGCCAGACGTGCTCGCTTGACGAACTGATCCAGCCTGCGGCGTGCCTTCTCGTGAATCAGTTCAATCCGCGGCTTATCGACGCGAGTGAGTTCCACGCTGGTGTCGCTGGCGTGGATCTTCGACTTCAGGTCGGACAGAAAGCCGCTGATTCCGGCTTCGCTCGGCTCCACGCTGTCGGGGAGATCGATGTCATAGAGCTGCCTGCAAAGATGCCGAACAACCGGATTCACCTCGGCTCGGTTGTCGCTCGCTGTCAGAGTGTAGCGATCGTGAATTCCCTTCTTCACGTCCAGTTTTACCGGCAGCAGCAGCAGTGGCGATTCGTACTGTTCAGCAGGCTTCGTCTTCAGATCGGACCACCGCAGAAAAGCGATGATCAGCCGCAACTGAGCGAACCCGTATTCCGTTTCGTCGCGCCTCGCTTCGGCGCGGATGCGGTCGAGCGTTCCCGGCAGATAAATGGCTTCGCGGAAGTTCAGGAATGCGTTCAGCGAGACCGGTTTTTGCTTCAGCAGACCGTCGCGAAATTTTCCATTCCACGTCAGCACCTGGTCCTGACGGATGCGCTGAAAATCGAACGCCACCGGGATCGATGCCTGAGTCAGGTTCACCGTCTGCATTGTCGCGCGAAACTGCAGCAGACGGTTGCGGCGATTGATCTCAAACAGCCGTTGCTGCAGTTTGCTGAGAATCACCTGACGCCTGCCCGGCCGGCTCGTTGCTTCCGGATGCAGGTCACTGGCCAGGTCTGTTTCGAAGTCCACTTCCTGATCGCGATAGTTCTCCAGCGTCGACAGCAGAGCCTTCAAATCCTGAGGCCGCCGGTGCCGGTCCAGATCCGTCATCAGCGTAATCGTTCGAGCAACGACGGGGTGCAGGTCCGGGTTGATTCGAAACAGATTGGAACGATTATCGACGAAACGCTGATGCGAGTCGTGTTCCGCCAGGTCGAGTCCGCAGGCGAGGCTGGCCAGAATCAGGCCAAGCGAAAATACGTCAGTCGTCGGATCGTGATGCTCGACGGTGTGTTCCCAGCAGACGTAGCCGGGACTGTAGGCGGGCTTCCCGGCATCAGCGTCGGTCGATTCCTCACTGACGATTCCGGCGTCGACATTGAACTCGATGCGTCGTTCACGGACAACATCCAGCGCTCCGCCTGCGGCCAGCAGCATCCGCCGCACGGCGCGAGCGTTGCGCCGCTGCGGACGCTGATCGGCTTCGGCGAACCAGATGCGGCCGGCGTCGACATGCAGCCGGTCAAGTCCTTCCAGCGGCGCAACGTCCCCGTAGTCGTGAGCGGTGATGACCTGCTTCATCAGCGGCAGTAAGGCAACCAGCACGTCCTCGGTGGCGAGCGGGCCGTGCCGAATCTGTTGCCGCAGATAATCGTGGAATGTGGACATCGGGCGAGAGCGACTCGATTTCGGTTTCTTCCGTGCCAGCCGTCATCACGCCGAAAACACAGGTTCCAAAGTCCATGCCGCGGCGGTGCCAGCCGGTGTCAAACCGTAGTCCCGGACGGACTGCGATTCAATCGAGCCGCCCGCCACCTCGACTTTTTTACAGCCCGCACCGTCACCGTCTGCCACTGAACGGTTCCTGTACAACGGGACCCGGCCCGCCCCGGATGCACAACGGGACCCGGCCCGCCCCGGATGCACAACAGGACCGGCCGGCCCCGTGTGCATCATACGTCGGAACGAAGGTTGTGAACGTAGCGTGTGCTGTAAACATGCCCTGCGCCGTCAGGATCGTCGACTTCGGGAACGGGCCACGTCGCCTGTCGGGAAAACAGTGTTTCGCCCCGCCAGGCTCTTTGCTCAGCGCCAGGCTCGACGATACACTCCCGCCGATTACGCGATGCCATGCGTCGCGGACGAGGCCTGGCACAAGCAGCGATTGCACGACAAGAATCAGGGCACGATGGGAATGACGCAGCAACATGACGTTGTGGTTCTGGGAGGTGGCCCGGCCGGAAGCACTGCGGCCGCGTTGCTGGCTCAGGCAGGGCGAGAAGTCGTGGTTCTGGAGAAGGATCACTTTCCGCGATTCCATATTGGCGAGTCGCTGCTGCCTGCGTCCGTGCGGATTTTCGAACGCCTGGGAGTTCACGAGCAGATTCGTGCGACCTGCATCCGCAAGCCGGGCGGAAAGTGGCTATACGGTCAGGAAGAAGTCGCCGGAGATTTCAGCCAGCCTGATGCTCGCGCTGCGTTTCAGCACCATCCGTATTCGTACCTGGTTGAACGTTCTGTCTTTGATCAGATATTGATTGACCAGGCGGCGGCATCCGGTGCCGACGTACGTTTCGGCTGCGAAGTGACCGACCTGCTGACCAGCGGCGGACGGGTCACCGGGGTGCGTTACAAAGACGAAGCAGGCAACGAATTTTCTGTGAAGGCGCGGCTGGTGATCGATGCAACAGGACTGCGGTCGCTGATTCCGTCAAAGCTGCGGCTGCGTTCACGGACAATGCCGCACCGGATGGGCATCTACGCTCAGTATGCCGCCGAGCCGGCTCGGGATGATGCTCGGGAAGGCTGGTTTCTGGGACAGATGTTCTTTGACGGCTGGACATGGTTATTGCGACTGCCGGGCGGAAGGTTTTCTGTCGGCGTTGTGCTGACCGTCGATCGGTTTCGACAGTCCGGTCAGACACCGGAGCAGTTGCTGGAACGACTTGTCGACGAAAACGAATTGCTCAGCCTGGGAATGTCGGCGGATCGCGAGCGCATTTCGGAGGTGACGGTGACCGGTCACATGGGCAACACGTCTCAGCGCCTGGCGGGCGACGGCTGGGTTGCCGTTGGTGATGCCGCGTATTTTATTGACCCGTGCTATTCGTCGGGCGTCCACCTGGCAATCAGTTCCGCCGAGATGGTCGCGGACGTCGTTCTGGGTTGTCCGCAGGGTGCGGACATCCCCGTAACCGCGTTTGAACGTTATCAGCAGGACATGCGGTCACACGAAAAATCAGTGCATCGCATGGTGGACGCATTTTATATCGCCAGTCGCAACACGTCGGTGCAGAAACTGGTGACAAAGTTCCAGGGCGGCTATTTTTCGCGCAAGTTCGTAACGTTTGTTGGCGGCGATTTTCGCAAGAACACCAGCTTCATAACTCGGTTCCGAATCTACTCGAAGATCGTTGCCGCCCTGTTCGGAAACGACCCGACGCGCAGGCCGGAGAATTCGCCAACGTACCTGATTGACGCGCCAGCAGCGGAGCACCTGCCGGCTCTGCATGCGGAGTCGTCGGAAATTCGGCCGCACGAACCCGTCGTCCCCGGCGGAAGCCACCTGCAGCGCTAAGGCGAGCGGCACATGCGAATCAACCAATGCGGACGCTGGCAACGGCCGCATCGTGGCCGGTGCTGCCAGCATCGGCAGGAATTGACTCATCCACCGCTCGCCGGACGACCGGACACGAAATCCTCGGCGGCTGCTGTTTCGTTCCGTCGACGCTGTTGCTAGATTTGACGTCCGTAAACATTCCCGCTGACAGTTTGCAAGGTCATCACACGTTATGCGTCATGCAGCCATTTTCTCCCTGAGCGTGTCGATGATGGCATCGACCGCGAACGCTCATCCTGGCCACGGTGCAGCGGAAGCTCAGCAGGGCCTTTTGCATTATGTGCTGAGTCCGCTCCACGCGACTCCGTGGTTGATGGGTGTTGCCACACTTGTCATCGCAGCCACCGTTCTGGGGGCGCGACGCAGGGCGCGGATCGCCATTCGCCGCGACGAGTCAACGCCCTCCGGCATCGCGGATTCGTCGCGTGGCACAGCCGGCGAATGGCGTCAGTCTGACTGTTCTGTGGATCGGGAAAGCTGAATCGCATGCAGTGAACATAGGCTGCGGTGGCGGCTGTTCACAGAATCGACATCCGGCTTTGTTCCGCGGGCCTGCCTGAATTCGCCATCTGCGTCAATAGGCAGATCACGCCGAAAGCGGTGGATTACCGCAAATTCAAGGGCAATTTCCTGGTCTCGCCTTGCAGCATTGGCAGCGATTTGACACGCTGTGGTTGTCGGGATGTGCCGAAGACGGCATGTCCGCAGCAATAATTATCTGATGTTTCGAATGTCGTGGACGGCTTCTGGCGTGCATGTGACATAGAGCTGCATCAGTCACCGGAATTCTGTCGCTGCCGGGATACAGAGTTCTAAACTTCTGCGATAGTGCTTTGTCGGACAGACGAGACGCTTATGGCAACGGTCGCGGCTGGCGGGCTGTCGACCGGACGAGTGGAGATCGCAGCCATGAAAGTTGTACTGGAGCTGCAGGATCAGCCCTCAAACATTAAACGGGTGACGGTGCGCCACGACATTGTGATTGGGCGGGGAGCAGAATGTAACCTGCGGCTCTCGGCACCTCAGGTCAGCCGGCGCCACTGCTTTCTGCGAGTCAGTGCGGATTCCGCGTCGATTACAGATCTGGAAAGCAGCAACGGAACGTTTCTGGACGGACAACGGATCGCGGCCGCGAAACGCTACGTCCTGAAAGACGGCATGTCGATTGGCGTCGGTCCGATCCGCTTTGTGGCTCGCGTTCAGTCTGAATCGGCGGTCGTGGCTGCCGACTTTCTGAAAATCGAAGCCTCCGATCGCAGCCTTCTGGCGGATCAAATTGACCCCGTGCCCGGTCAGACCTGCCCATCACAGGCGGCCACGTCCGACCCGACAATCGGTGATTCTGCGAGCCATCCGCCGGATCGCATGAACCTGGCGGTTGAACATGCGGGACTTTCCGCCGAAGAAGACGAGCCCACCGCCGGCTACGATTCCGACAGTCATGGCTCGTCCGACCGTCGGCGAAGCGACATGCCTCGCGATCGCATGCCGGACGCACTGGATTCTGAACTGGAAATCGTCGGCCTCGGACGCCAGGCAGCCGCTCGCGCCACGGAAGTTGGCTTTGAAGTGGACGATGAATCGGAAACCATCGCCGACGCTGAAGAATTCGCGGGCGGCACGAATCCGCCGCTTGAAAAGTTCGCAGACATCGAAGTGCTCGACGAACTGGAAATCGTCGAAGAGGTCGAACTCATCGACGAAGCCGGCGCGATGGACGATGCCGAATCTGCTGAAGACGTCGAAGATCTGGAGATCGTCGACCTTGCCGATGACGACGCGGTGCAGGACGTTGTCGCAGAGGACGTGGCAACGGGAACCTGGTTTCAGTCGGATTCCGACGAATCTCCGTCGATCGATTCCGATGATGAGCTGAACGACTTCCTGAGAAGCCTGCCGTCGTGACGCAGGAGGATGTGACAGGCCGGCGATCGCTGCCGTCAGGACGAACCGAACTGAGTTTCGGGCACAGCCCTGTGCGGAGGCACCTCGCATCATCGCGACGGTCGCCAAACAGGTTCTGACATCTCCGCGTTCAGGTTCTGCCATTTGGCCACCAGTTCGCGAAGCATTTCCTGCCGATCTGTTGCCAGATCTTTCGTCTCGCTCACATCGTCGTCGAGCTTGAAGAGTTGCCAGTCGCCGGGCTGATCGCGAGCCGGGTTTCGCAGCAGCTTCCATTCGCCGGCGCGCAGTGCGGCTTTTGCTCCGGTACGCCAGAACAGCACGTCGTGAGTTGCTTCGGACGTCTCACCGTCCAGATTACTGAGCATGGCGGCAAAAATCCGGCGGTGAACGTCTTCGATGTGCTCGAAACGCCGCATGTACTCGTCCGTCCCCTGCAGCGGACTGTGAACGGCGTTGTAGGCCAGATACAGAAGAAACGGCCGGTCGGCGCTGCGGCTGATGAAGTCGACCGCCTCGCGTGTCAGTGCGTCCGTCAGATAGTCGTGTTCTTCAACTGGCTGGCCGCCGCGATAGATCGGATTGTCGGCGTCGTAGTCGGGTTCGTTGTAGCCCATGTGAGTCGAATACAGCAGGCGGCCGTCAGAGCTGACCCAGCGGCCCTGTCGGTTGCCGATCAAAGCTGTCGTGTATCCGACGTCATGCAGGCGGTTGGCAAGCGTGCTTTCAGGAATCGGTAAACCGGCCGCCGGATCTTCGTTTTGGGCGCCGATCGGATTGAAACGACGTTGGGCTGCCCCGCGCGCGTCGTGCCGGCCATCGCGAAGGAATCGGCGAGCAGGAGTGTCGTGAACGTCAGCAGGCAGGTCATTCGAAGAGTGCGTGGCATAATTGCTATGCTCCGGAATGGTATTGGCCGGCCAGCGATGATCGCGGCCGGGTTGCCGGACGTTTCCCGACTCTCTTTTCTGGACGACGAAATCTTATGAGAGGCTCACTCGCCCCGCACGTTCGTCTTCTTCGCCGGTTGAGTACGGCATTCCTGCTGATTCTGACGGTGCTGCTTCCGTTCGGGTTGACGGCAGCACCGGCACTCGGAGCAGAAGCACATACGGTGATTGACCTGTGGCCCGACACTCCACCGGGTCCGGCCCGGGAGGTCGG
>CAZHET010000212.1:0-8637 GCA_964531585.1 uncultured Planctomycetaceae bacterium
TGGCCGAACTGAACTCGGCGAACGCTCTGCAGGCGACGTACACGGCGGAACCGGTGGCCTACGGCCGCAGATCGCGCGTTGAGGACAGCCTACTTTCCGTAATAAGTACAATATCCCCGTTTGCGATTCATCCCTGCCACAGTTGTCCGAAGCCCTGTTGCCTGAAGGTGGACGTCTCGGGTAAACAGCAACAGTGGGGTATATTGCAGGACTCGATATCGGGTTTCAGGACCGCGTTTCGTCCGTGCTGTCGAGTCGGCAGCGGACGTCTGCTGGATCGCGGATTGGTCGTTGATTCCGATGCCGCAGGCTTATGCGACTTTGCGAATGCCGGCGTGCATTGTCGCGAGAGTCATGTGGCGACGCCCGGACTATGACTTGCGTTTTGCCTTCGAAGCGGCGGACTTCTTTGCGGTCGTCTTTTTCGCGCTCGCCGCAGACTTCTTCGAACGGCCCGATTTTGCCGAAGCGTCCTCATTGCCGAAGATGCGGTCCCAGCCGGCGACGAACTTCTTGCTGGCTCCCGTGTGGACTGTGTACCCCGTCATGTCTCGTTCTCTCTGTCTGAACTCAGGTGCGGTGCCTCGCAAACTGCCGCCGACGCGGTGGATTGATGAACTCTGGCCCAATGTCACTTAGTCCGGATTATTCACGACTTCGTACGATGGGACTCCGATCCCGTCGAACTGCAGCGACGGGATCGGAGTCTCGTCGTACAGTGTGCTTTTCGCCACTCGACGTAACCCTGTCGATGACACGAGTTGAGTCAAAACACGCGAGTCGCAGGAATAATCCGGGTGAGAACTCGTCCGCCAGGAACCTACCGACTCGGTAATCAGTCGGCGTGCGCTAGCACCCGGTTTTTTCCGGAACCGGCCGCTGATGCGTTCTGGTACTGACTGCACTGACGTTCCAGCCCGCCGCGGTTTCCTGCGCGCAGAGCGTGACTGACAGAAGCTAATAGAACTCGGCGTTCATGCAAGTGCAGCCAGAGCAATCGCGACGAGTTCTCGAATTCGACGGGTGCTGCATTTGGTGCGGACGGGGCCTGGCGCAGGTCATCCATTCCAATGATTCGCGCCACACGGCAACTTCGGTGGGCCACAGAGTCTTCCCAGGCAGAAAACTCCGACAGAGGGTTATTCCCCAATCGTTACGTCTGGACCGGACCTCGAAAAAAGCGTCCACGCAACTTGCGTTGAATCCGCCACAACCCGCTTTACGGAAGTAGGATCGAGTGGCAGGAATGAGCTGCAACGGAAATGCCTGCTGAACCGCATTCACCATTCGCGATGATCGTTTCGCGACGACGGATGCGGCACTCGCACGACTTGCGGGAGCGTAACGATGAATCTGGTTCTGAGAATGATTCGTGGAACGGCCGTCGGCAGTTGCCGAGTACTGCAGCTCGGTCAGCGCGCGAAGGTGGGCACGACGGACGACTGCCACTGGGTCATTGAAGACCCTGAACTGCGCGGCCTGCAGTTTCGCTTCGGATGTTCGAAGGCGGGTTGCTGGGTCGAAGACCTTTCAGAAGCACCGCGAATGCTGGTCAATGGTCTGACGGCCGGCAAGACGCGTCTGTGCGACGGCGACGTTGTCAGTCTGGGGCGCTGTTGTTTTGTGGCGCGGGTCCGCGATCGCCGGGTTGTGCGAGTCACGGCTGCTCCGTTTCAACCGCCGGTGTTTCGTGACAGCAGTCCGCGCAAGTCGGCGGCTGCCAGCCCGTTTCAAGTGCGTCTGCGAGGCCTGAAGTCGTCCTTCGACAGCCGACCGACAATGACACCGAGTGGCAGTGCGGCCGAAATCAGTTCCGAAAGCTGGCTGCAGTTTGCAGTGCAGTCCGGCACAAACTGAACCGGACTGAAAGAATCGGTCTTCGCGGCACGGCCTTCAGAAGCTTCGCCGCCCCGTCAGCCGCGCGCCAGCGGCGCTGGCCTGTTTCGCTGCTGAACTGACGCCGGTATACTTCGTTTGCCGCGGCAGTCGGTGCAACGCGAATGCCATTTCCGCTGCCATTTCCCCTGCCATTTCTGCTGCCATCTCCATTGTCAGGACGCGAAGCGGCACATCGCGTCCATGAATCCAACATGACTTTGTTTCGTGACAATATCGTCGCACTGGCAAGCAGTCTGGCAGTCTGCACGGTTGTTGCATTTCCGGCTGCGCACACGGTTGCCCGGGCGGCTCAGCAGGCTGACGACGCTCGGGCCGCACAGTTGAATGAGCGGTATCTGTCGCTGCTCAGACGCAATCCACGCCGCGGAACCGCCTTCGACAAGGTTGTTGCGTTTCACACCAAGAGGCAGACACTGGATCGATTCGCCGAATCGCTGGCGACTTCTGCCGAAGCGGCTCCGGGTGACGGAAGCAGCGTGATGCTGCTGGGAATGATCGAAGCTCACCGCGGAAACCATGCCGCGGCGGCCGACGCATTTCGACGTGCCGAGCAACATCGCCCGGATGATGCGGTTGCGTCGTGGTATCTGGGGGAAGAACTTCTGCGTATCGGTTCCCCGGCCGACGCGGCTGCCGCGCTGGAACGAGCAATCACACGGAAGCCACCGCGAGCGGACCTGTTGGAAATCCACCAGCAACTGGCGGCCGTTCATCAGCAAACCGGAAACGCCGCGGCGGCCATTGAGATCCTGAACCGGCTGGAAGCCGAGTTCCCCGGCGACGAACGTGTCATGGAGCAGGTCGCAGCGGCACTCGTTGACGGAGGACAGCACGAAGCAGCGCTTCAGCGTTTTGAGCAACTGGCGCGGTCTTCGGCCGATCGAAGCAAGCGTTCTGAGTTTGCCGTGCGTGCGGCGGAACAACTGCTGGAGCTGGGGCGGGAAGCAGAAGCGGTTCGACGTCTGAGCGAGCAGCTTGTTCTCTTGAAGCCGGGCAGTTGGCAGCACACAGAGATCCGCGACCGGATTGAGGCCGCGTTGCTGAAAAGCGGATCCTACGCGGCAGTGGCTGACTACTATCGCCAACACCTGACACGTCAGCCCGATGACCTGGATGCGATGATTCGGCTGGGCCGGGTTCTTTCGTTCGACGGGCAGACCGAGCAGGCTCGCCGCTGGTACGAGCAAGCCGTCAGCCTCGCGCCGTCTGACGTCAAAGTGCGGCGAGCGCTTATCGAAGAACTGCTTCGTCAGCCGGACATTCCCGCTGCGGTTGCACAGTATGAGCAACTGGCCAGGCTTGATCCTGACAACTTCGAACACGCCGAACAGTACGGGCGACTGCTGTTGCGAGACAGTTCTCAGGACGACGCTGCCCGTCGCGCGAAGGCGAAATCGGTCTGGCAATCGCTGGTCACGTCTCATGCCGGCGACGCGGATGTTGTCGCGCGAGTCGCCGGGCTGTTCCGCAGCGCGGGCATGGCGGACGAGGCTCTGACGCTTCTCCGGCAGGCGATTGCACTGGCACCTGCCGAGCCGCAGTATCGCGAGGATCTGGGAGACCTGCTGAACTCACTGAATCGCCGTGACGAAGCACTGGCGGCCTGGCGCGGCATCGCCGCAGACGAGCGAAACACCCCGGAGAATCTTGTCCGCACTGCAGAAATCCTGCGCCGACATGGCTGCGTGAAAGAATCGCTGCAGGCAATGTCTGCGGCCGCCGCTGCCGACCTGGAACTGGCCGACCGACTGCGGTTCAGTCAGTGGCTGCGGGAAGCCGAGCGGTGGGACGAAGCGCTGCAGCAACTGGATTCTGCGGAGCGTGTCGTGTCATCTGACGACGAACGGGAGCGACTGGAAACGGAGCGGATTCGCACGTTGCAGGCGGCCGGTCGGCTGACGCACGCGACGGAACGACTGCAGGAAGGACTTGCCCGCGGTGAGGGTGATTCGCCGCGCAAGTGGCTGACGCTGGCTCAGTACCACGAAGCGGCCGGCAACCTCGGCGCTGCCTTGCCGGCGGTCAGCCGTGCGCTGGAAAAAAATGCTGAGTCTGCGGCGGCCTGGAAGCTGGCTGCACGCATGTTCGAAAACACAGGCCGGCTGGCCGATGCCGTCGAAGCCAGTCGGCGACTTGCCGCCGCAGACCGGCGTTATCGCAGCGAAGCACTGCGCAAGGTGGCGGATCTGGAACGACGCCTGGGCCGGCTGGATTCCGCGCGAGCCGCCGCACGTGAATTGCTCGACGCGGCTCCCGGCAACATCGAGAACCAGCGTTTCTTCGCTGACCTGTCGTTTCAGCTGGGTGATGATGAGGCCGGGCTGGAGGCCCTGCGGCAGGCCGTCCGGCTGAATCCTGGTAACTCCGACGCCCTTCTGAGGCTTGGCCGTGCGCTGGCGGATCGGTTTGCGACAACGGAAGCGGTGGATGTCTATTGGAAGGCACTGGAGCAATCGACAGCATTCGATGGCCGTTGCGAAATCGTTCGGGATCTGGCCGAGCTTGCACTGCGACAGAATCAGTTTGAACAACTGCTTGCGCGGCTGCAGCGTGGCGACCCAGGCGGCGACGAAGCTGCGGACTCTGCCTTGTTGACAGCGGTCGCATTCGAGACAGCGGGAGACTTTTCCAGGGCCGAACAGACATTGCAGCAGTTGCTGACCCGTGACGATCACGACGTTCGCGTTCTGGAACAGCTTGCGAATCTGGCCGAACGCGCGCAGCACTTCACTGAAGCGGCAGCGTATCAGCAACGGATTGTCGACCTGTCACCAACGCCTGAAGCGAAATCCCGACTGGCCACTCTTCTGCACAGCGCAGGTTCCATCGGCGACGTTGACGCGGCACTGCTGAAGCTTCCGGACGAACACGCGGGCTCTGTGGCTCATCTGCTGCAGACCGTCGACCAGTTTGTCGATGCGGAGAATCTGCTCGCCGCCCGCAGCCTTGTCGAAAGGTTGCTCGCGCGGCATCCGGCCGACACAGGTGTGTTGCTGCGGATGGCATTCGTCGAATGGAAACAGGGAGACCACGCCGCTGCGGCGGAGTTGCTGGACCGCATCATCGCGACGCCCGTCGCTGACGAATCGCCGCAATCGTCCGACGAAGGCAGCGGACCGTTCGTCATTGAGCAGGGCAGGGCGGTCATTGACGAAGTCGTTCGCATTCTGAAACGGAATCCCGGCATGAATCCGACGACGCCAAGGCACGCTGGTGCGCTGCAGGCAATGTCTTCCGTCCGAGTTGGCGCGATTGCCGCGCGGACACTTGCCGGCCAGGGAACCGGCAGCGAAGCGTTCCTCGACCGGCTGGAGTCCGCAGCTCGTGCAGGCATCGCCAGCGATTCGCGGCCAGCGTGGGACTGGTACTTCGCTCTCGATGCTCTGCACACCGCAGGGCGCGGGACGCTGGGGGAAACTCACCCGCCGATTGAACTGTTGCGGCAGCGGCCGGAACCGGAAACGCAATTGCTGTACCTGATGAAAGTCCGTTCGCAGGCGTACTTCGAAGAAGCTCTTCCCGAATCCCGACCGGTGCGCGGCAGCAAACCGGCTGCCCTCACTGACGACCGCGCACTGCGCCTGTACTCAGCGTGGGATATCGTTCGAGAAAGTCATCCGGAATGGATTCGGGGTGATGACCTGGTGGCTCTCATTCGTGAACTCGATCTTACGGGCCGTGCGCAGGAAGCTGCGACGGTGATGCAAACGCTGACCGGCGAAGGCGCCGCTCTGCGGGACCTGGAAGCGGCTGCGATCGTCGCCGCGAGGCGTGGTGATCCGCAAACGGTGGCGGAGCTGCTGACGCGGCTGGCTGCTTTTCCTTTTCCGTCGGCAGACGACACGTTGCGGCTTGGCGAAGCGGTCGCCAGGCTGGTTGCTCAACTACCGGAAGCCGGTAACACCGAACAGGCCGCGACTCTGGCATTGCAGTTCGTAACGTTAAAAGCGATCAAAGATCCGCAGACCGCGACTTCCCCTGGCTCGGCGACGAGTGCGATGGCCGCGGGCGTCGCGATCTATTCCCCCGACGGCAAGGCGTCTCGCCCCCGGCTTCCGTCAGTGCTTTCGGAGACAGGTTTCACCGCCGAAGAACTGAGCGTGCTGGCGACAGCATGGTGGGCAGCATCCAGGGCAAACCGCAAGCAGGCACTGCTCGACCAATGGCAGTCTATTCGTCATGCGCAGCCGGAGCACGCGTTGGCGCTGGAACTGGCAGCAGCGCAGTGGCACGCGTTCAACAACGACCGCCAGCAGTCGGCCATTCACCTGGTTCGTGCGGCGCAGTTGCAGCCGGATGCGTGGGAAATCCGCCTGCAGCTGGCTCGCTTCTATCGCGACGAAGGCCACTTCACCGATGCTCTGGCTCTGCTGGAAACAATCGACAGCGGCGATGGCGACATCATCCGCGTACGAGAACTGCTGGCACTGGAAATCTCTTTGTCGGCTGGTGTGGAACAGCGTGCCCGGGCCGCCGCCGAGACACTTGCCGGAATGCACCTCGATCCACGGACATCGCAACTGCTGTCCACGCGGCTGCAGCTACTGCACCTTGATGAACTGGCCGACGACCTCGCAGGCCGCCTTGTGCAGCCAGTGGACAACCGCGGAGCGTCTTTGCTGGCGACGCTGCAGCAGTATCAGCAACAGCAGGATTTCCGGATGGCCGGGCAGGTTGCGCGCCAAATCCTGCGAGACACGTCGGCCGGTGTTTCGTCACTGTCTGAAGATGGCAAAGCCCGGACGGCGGCTCTGCACTGGCTGGCATCAGCGGGCGAGCTGACGCCGATGATTACAGAACTGCGGCAGCAGTCAGATCGTTCGCCCGACGACGTCGGACGACTGGAACTTCTGGCAGAGTACTACTCCGCGGCAGACATGGAAGACGAAGCGGCGGCGGTGAATGCTCGCCTGTCGCAACTGGCACCCACTGACCTGAACGCTCTGCAGCAGCAGGCCGATCGCTTCGCGCAGGAGGGCCGTCATGAACTGGCCTGCGACACGCTGGCAAAGCTGCTGCGGCTGGATGTCAGCCGGTTCGGAAATGAGTACTACCGCATCATTCGTACGTTCGAAAGTTCCGGGCGAGTGAACGAACTGGCCGATGTGCTGGTCCAGTCCGATCTGTCGAAACTGTCCGCGAATCCACATGCTGTCCAGGAACTGATCGAGCAGTTGCTGCGAGACCGGAATCATCACGAAGCGGGACGACGCCTGTTTGCAAAGGCCTGGGAAGCTCTGCCGGCAATTCGCCAGAACCTGCTGAGCAACGTCAGCGACGAACGCATCTGGGAACTTCCCGTGATGCTGGATTATGTTCGCCGCGGCGTGATTCCATCGTCGCCCCAGGACGCGGTCGCTCGGCCGTGGGAAGGAATCGCCGGACCGCTGTCGTTTCAGGACGATGGCTGCGTCACGGGAACTCTGCAGCGACTGCTGACCGCACTGCATTCCAGCAGCCAGCTTCAGTCGTTCGCCATGGAAGTCGACGAGGCGCTGGATGACCTTCCGTCGTGGCACGGTGGCTTTCTGATTTCCGCGACTTTGCACGCCACGGCCGGTGATACCGAAGCGGCACAGCGAAGACTAGGCACGCTGTTGGGAAATGCGGCGGTCCGCAGTCAGATTCCCGCAGACGTCGCGTGGGTGACGGCGTGTGCTCTGCAGAACAAAGATGCAGAGCTGCGGTTAGACGCCATTCGCCTGCTGCAGATCGCCGTCGAAAATCGCTCCGCGACGCCGCGTGTGAGCGCCTTCGTTCGGTCTCCCGCGCAGCCGCTGTCCCGGTTGCTCGCTGAGGACGGCCGGTCCGCGGACGCTCGGACGCTGATACTTGCGGAACTTGACACGTTCGCGTACCCCGCGGCAGACACGCGTGGCGTTGCCGGATTCTGGCAGACGCGAGACCGGCTGGCTGCAGGTCAGGAACTGCTGCGTCTGGAGTATCCGTTCGATGCACTGTTCTTGCTGTCGGAAATTACTCCGGATCTGATCGAAAACGCCGCGCAGTGGGGCGGCCAGCCGCAAACGCTGCGACGAACTTCCGCAGACCTGACCACAGCCGCGCGGCGGTCCATCGGTGTTCCCGCGCTGCTGAGATACGTCGACGCGGTGAATCAGGACGAAAGGCCGCTGGCGTTTGCTCCTGTCGTGTCGTCAGCAGACGTTCGCGATCAGCGCGTCGTCAGTTCGTTGGCAGAAGCGCTCGCCGCCGCGGGACACGCGACAACGAGCGACACTGCAAACCTGCGAGCCATGCTGCAGGCGATGGCTGCACGCTCGGCGGACGATGCCCCGGCGGCTGCCGTGGCACTTGTGATTTTCGGACGCTCCGGCAACGATGATGGTCTGACAGATCAGGGGCTGCAGTGGCTTTCCTCGTACCTCAGTCGCATCGCGGCTGCAGAGACAGCGCACGCAGACGATTCCCTCCTGTGGCTGGCGGCTCGCGCTGTGTGGCGAGAGTCGCCTCCGGACGATATTCATCACCGCCTGGCTGATCGGGCTGCGACGGCAGTTGCGTCGGCCCAGCGAGCTGACCTGCTGGCGGCGATGCTCAGGGAACGAGGCGAACTGGAACTGGCTGAGGGGGATCGTGAGGCAGCCGAGAAGTCGTGGGCAAGGCTGCTGGAGGTCATCCTCGCGCGAGACAGCACGGGCACGTCCGGCTCGCCATCGACCGCGGTCGAAGAGCTTCGTTCCCGGCTGCTGAACAGGTAAACGCACCACGTGGTGCCCA
>CAZHET010000212.1:8647-10451 GCA_964531585.1 uncultured Planctomycetaceae bacterium
GTCACGAATGGTTGCAAAACGGGAGACTCCGGATGCATTTTTCTCAGACACTTCTGCGTACCTGCCTTTGCCTGGTCTCGGTGACAGTTCTGCCAGGTTTGCAGTGCCGTGCCGCCGAAAAACCAAACGTTCTGTTCATCGCCATCGATGATCAGAACGACTGGATTGGTTGTCTGAACGGGCATCCTCAGATTCAAACCCC
Organism: uncultured Planctomycetaceae bacterium; assembly: GCA_964531585.1. Taxonomy (GTDB): domain Bacteria; phylum Planctomycetota; class Planctomycetia; order Planctomycetales; family Planctomycetaceae; genus JAWKUA01. Next base: position 8,850 of record CAZHET010000212.1, read on the forward strand.
CAATATCGACGCGCTGGCCGCTCGCTGGACCGTGTTTCTGAACGCTCACTGCCAGTCGCCCTTGTGTAATCCGTCACGCACCAGCCTGCTGACCGGCCGTCGGCCGTCAACAACCGGCGTCTATGGACTGTCTCCGTGGTTTCGTGAGGTCGATGCCCTGAGTGACATCGTGACACTGCCTCAGTACCTGCGGCAGCACGGTTACCGTGCGCTCAGCACCGGCAAGATCTATCATGGCGGCTACGGCAGAAAGCCGACGGATGACGAATTCGATCTGCTCGGTCCGCCCGCGGGAGTCGGTGTGAATCCGCCGCAGAAGCTTGTGGAAACGCCGGCTCCGCATCCGCTGGTCGACTGGGGAGTCTTCCCGCACAACGATGAAGACAAAGGCGACTGGAAGGTCGCGTCCTGGGCCGTCGACGAACTGGCGAAAGATCAGCAGGAACCGTTCTTTCTTTCGGTTGGCTTCTTCCTGCCACACGTTCCCTGCTATGCGACTCAGAAATGGTTCGACCTGTATCCGGAAGACACGCTGCAGTTGCCGCCATTTCTTGAAGGCGACCGCGACGACACCCCCCGGTTTTCCTGGTATCTGCACTGGAAGCTGCCGGAACCGCGACAGGACTTCCTGGTCGATGCCATGCAGTGGAAGAATCTGGTGAGGTCGTATCTGGCCTGCACAAGTTTTGTCGACAGCCAGATCGGGCGCGTGCTGGATGCACTCGAAGCCAGCGGTAGAGCCGACAACACGATCATCGTGCTGTGGTCGGATCACGGCTGGCACCTGGGCGAAAAACGCATCACCGGCAAGAACACGCTGTGGGATCGATCGACCCGCGTTCCGCTGATCTTCGCCGGCAACGGCATCGAGTCCGGCGGCCGGTGCGAACAGCCCGCCGAACTGCTTGACATCTATCCGACGCTGGTCGATCTGTGCGGTCTGCCGCAGCGTGACGATTTGGAGGGCCATTCTCTGCTGCCACAATTGCGCGACGCGTCGGCCGAACGCGAATGGCCGGCCATCACGACTCACAACGCCGGCAACCACGGCATTCGCTCGAAGGACTGGCGATTCATTCAGTATGCCGACGGTTCGGAAGAGCTGTACGACATGCGCAGCGATCCCAACGAATGGACAAATCTGGCTGGCGATGATCGATTCGCCACCGTGCTGAACGAACACCGCAAATGGATTCCTGCCAGCCGCCAGCCAGTTCCCGGCAGCGCACACCGAATCCTGCTCTACAACGACGACGGCACGGTCATCTGGGAAGGCGACGAAGTCAGTTCCGACGACCCGATTCCGGAACTGACGCGATAGGCGCGGACAATCGGGCCGCCTCCGATCCGCCAGTGAGATCGCGCACGCCCCGAATGGACGCATTCTGTTTTGTGTTTGAGGCTCCTTCGGTTGCGTGCTCGCCGAAAGCTGCGTTTCTTGTCGCAACGCAGGCACCCATCCCGCCCGCTGTTCCTGTCACAAGGTGAACCCGGAGAATTCCCGTCGGTTCCGTCAGTGGTGTTCCGTTCCCCCGCGAATGTCGACCACGCGGATTGTTGGATTGGTGAAGGCGAAGCTGCGGTGCGCCGGGCGGATCTCGA
>CAZHET010000213.1:0-226 GCA_964531585.1 uncultured Planctomycetaceae bacterium
CCGCGCTGTATCAGGCGAAGCGCCAGGGCCGGAACTGCGCCGTCATCGATTCATCTCTGGCGCGGGAGTCCGTTCCGGAATCACCCGACGCGGTGCGATCTGCCGCCGATCTCGAATCTGTGGCGGTCTGAGTTCACGACGTGTGCCGGTAATTCGCTGGGCAGTAGTTCCGTTGTCAACTCCTGGTTTTCGGGTGCGTCGTTCCCGCGCAGGCGGGAATCCATTG
>CAZHET010000213.1:236-10431 GCA_964531585.1 uncultured Planctomycetaceae bacterium
AACTCCAATTTCAAGCCTTGACAAGGCAGCAGTGCGATGCCTTCGCATTCCGGATGAACCTGTTGTCCGCGTTCATCACCTGGCCCAGTGGCGGTATTTTCCGCCGGATTGGATGGCCAGTTGCTGAAGCCAGGTGAGGTCTCTGGTTTCCGGGGCACCGACGGCGAATTCAATCACGTGAATGTGGGCTCCGGTGCGATTGGCATTTCTGATCTCTCTGAGATCTGCAGGAGCCAGTTGAGGCTCGGTTCCGTCAGTCAGGAAGTAGACCACATCCGGTTCCAGACGAAGCGCCTCCAGCAACGCAGGCTTGTGGTTCGTTCCGGCTCCTGCAACCTGACCGCCGATGGCGTCGTTCGCCAGTTGCAGGTGAATTGTGTCCGCCGGATACCAGTCCTGTTGAGGTCGTCTTCTCAGTTTGATGGGCTGAGGCGGCCCGTCGTCATAGAAAATGACCTGAAACCGCTGGTCCGGCCGCAGTTGATTCAGGCTGGCCGTCAGTTGCGCCCGCGCCAAATCCAGGCGATGATCCTGGCCCATACTGCCGGAAATATCGATGACATACACAAAGCTTCGGCCGGAATCCGCGATCTCCATGAACGATGTTGCGCCGGGGCCAGGTGTCGGCGAGCCCGAAGCCCCCTGCCCCGAGGTTCCCGATGGCTGGATCAGATCGGGAACGCCACCTTCGTCGCCGGCCAGTCCGGCCAGTGGTGCTCCCGGGCCAATGACGGCCGGCAGCTCATTCAGGAAGTCACGGGTGGCCGAATCTGTCGCCGACTGATCTGTCTGGCCCAGTAATTCTGCGACCGACGGAGCTTCCTGAGGCACAACGTCCTGCGGTGGAACTGCAGCAGCCGGCTGAACGATGTCGGTATCCTGAGTCTGGTCGGCGGGCAGGTCGGTGACGGCCGCCGATGAATCGCTGATGATCGCCAGGCCGATGTCGCGAAAGTTTTCACCGCCTGCTTCAGCCGGCTGTCCCTGTTGACATCCTCGCAGCGACCACCCTGCGAAAAGCAGCATCAGCACGTGCAGCGTCAGGGAACCGACGCTGCTGGGGAGAAGTGATTTCCATACGGGAGGCGACGAATTCACAGGTCAAAGCTTCGTGTTCAGGGTTTTCGCCTTATTGATCCACAGCTTCCGGCGTCGCATCAGCATCCGGTGCGGCCGGATCTCCATTTCCTGCGGCCTGCTCCTCTTTCGCTTTCGCCAGTTGCTGGATCTGCTGAATGACCTGTTTTGTCAGGTTCTCTTCGACAACTCCTTCGGGAGCTTTGAACACAAACGTTTCCTCGGGAACAGGCTCATTCAGCGACAGCTTGCGAAAATCCAGCGTCACCAGCGGACGAACCAGTGTCTGTGCAGGATCCGGGTGCTTCTTCAGGTATTGAATACGTCGAGGTATCAGCTCTTCCGCGTCGACGTAAACTCGGACAAAATCAGGAATAAAATCCGGAAGCGGAGTCGTGGCATCCGGCGCGTTGAAGAAGTCGCGGCGGCTCTCCTCCGTCCAGCGGCCGGTCAGCACGAGGAACCGGGTCTCCCCGATGGTTTGTTCGGCAACCGGGCCGAATTCCATCACCGCCTGAAGTTTCGCCAGCAGCTTCTGAAGCCCGCCGGCACCCAGATCCTGCAGCATCCGTGTTGCGTCGGGAGTGCCGGTTTTCGGAACGGCATCCAGAATTTCGCGAATGTTTTGCCGCGTCAACTGCTGCAGACCTCCGTTGTTCCACAGTGACCACAGCATGCCGCCATCACTGACCTGTGTCAGTGAGGCAGTGGGCTTGAGTTCGGACGTGTCAGCCGGTTCTTCGTCAAGCCCGTCAGAGTTTGCGTCGGCCGCGCGCACTCCCCGGACCGGAAACAGTCGGAACTCAAGCCGGCTGCGATTGCCTGATGCCTGTGAGTAGCTTCCGACGGCCGTCAAACGCGAACCGGACATGATGATTGTCTCGTGAAGTTCCGCCGACAGCGAATCCAGCGACTCGATCCGCGCGCGGACGGAATCGAGCACTTCGTCGGCCGTCATCGCGGACGTGGCCGTCGTGGTTTCGCCATTGGCCACCTCAGCGGCAGGATCGGCTGATTCCTGAGCCAGCGTCGCTGCGAACAGGTGCGGAGCAGACATCCACGCCTGTGCAACGGCAGAAACTGCTGCAACAAGAGCGAAGAGGCAGAAAGTCAGACTTTGCGGTTTATGCTTCATGTTCGGAAAGTAGCGGATTTGCAAAAGAATCGGGGTGTCATATCCCGACATTTGAGAGTGAAAGCCCAATCTCAGTTGTCACGAGTCACGCTGCAGCGAGACGGCGTGGCGGCGGGATTCTATGCCGTGAGGCGTGGGCTGGTCGACTGCAAACGGTCAGGCACTGCGTTCCGGCAGCCCGATCACAGAGGATTTCCACGAAAACATACGCTGAATTGTCCGGTGGCTGTTGGTACGAACTGCCATCACGATACGGAAGGGGTTGCAATGAGGTACTACTTTCTGGCTCTGGGCGCCCTGATGGTCGTCTGTATGGGCTGCGCCGGAATCGATGGCGGAAGCAGCGTGTTAAAAACCAACGAGCACATCGCTCCCCCGGCGGCGATGATGCATCGGCCCGGCCCGATGGTCGATGGGCCTGGTCCCGGAGTGCTGGGCATTCTGGCTCAGCAGGGAGCCGGCGGCGGCATGGGAATGCCCGTGATGGGATCCCAGAACACCCAGGTGAAGTTCACCGGTGACCAGCCCGGCATGATGGTCGGCTGGCGAATTGGTGGCGGGTTCGCTGAAAATCAGGTGGTCGTTCCCGGCCGCTTCGACTTCACGCAGAACGCTGTGTACCAGTTGAAGTTCTCCGGCATTCCGGAATACCCCGGTCTGCAGTTGTACCCGACGCTGGAAGTTCGCGGTGCTCATCCGACCACGCTGGCCTACCTGGAACACAACAGTGTGCCGGTCGAAATCACCAATGAAGACCTGGATCACGTGCAGAGCAACAACATGGTGACCAAGGTCATCTATCTGCCGAATCCGGAGTTTCAGGCACGAGCCATCGCCGGCGTCGAGACGCTGGTTTCGACCCGACTTGATCCGGGAGTCGATCCGGTTCAGCAGGCCGAGAAGATGGGAACCATCATGCTGATCCTGCGGTTCGGCAACAAAGATCTGGAAATGAACCCGCTCACCACGATGGCTGCTGACGGCACGCTGCAGCAGGTGTCGTACACGGTTCTGGAAGGTGCCGAAGGACAGTTCGGTGCTCCGACGCCGATCGCGTACCTGTCGCCGGATTTTCAGGGAGTTCCTTCGGCGATGATCGCTGCCGGATACGGAGTTCCCGGCGAGGCACCAATGCCGATCGCCGGAATGGGACCGACTCCTGTGTGGGGAATGCCGATCACCGGAACGCCGATCGGACTGCCCGGACCGCCGCACCTGCCTCTTGGCGGACCAGCGGGACTACAGTCCCACACGATTCGCAATCTGTCTCGCAACAACATTCCGCAGCCAACCGACCACATGCTGATCGATGTGCAGCATGATCCGGGCTACAACATTCCGGCTCCTGTGAAGCACATTCAGTACAGCGAGTCGCACCCGGTTCACGCGGCTGGTGAGGTTGGACATCCTCAGTCAAAGGCGGCTCAGTTCTACGGGTTCTAGTCGCCCACGATCGCGGTTGAAACAAACAGGGAAAAGGTTACCGGGGGCGATTTGGGGAACTTCTCCGAGTCGCCCTCTTTTCCCGTTTCCTGAGTGGTGTGATTTGAGCGTCTTCGAAGGAAGCGACGACATGGCTCGCAAGCCGGGAATTCTGAAGTCACAGGATCTGACACAGAGACACGCTTCGCACGACGACTGCACCATGCCGTCGACACCGCAAATGGTTGTCGCGCTGCCGGTCTCTGAGGTCCGTCACGCGGAGCGTCCTCGCCGTGCGATCCTCGCCGGTTTCACGCTGCTCGCGTTTGCCTTCCTCAACGCGAGTGCTTTCGCGCAGCCCGGCTACCACCAGCCACTGGACCAGCACGCTCCGCCGGGGAAGGCAGCTGGCTGGATGAACCTGATCCGCCAGTACGATCCGGGCTGGATGCAGCCGGTGCGGATCGAACTGCCCAGTGGTGGCGACGTTGCCGTGCATTCCGCGTCGCCGCAGCCGTCAGCAATGGCTTCAGCGCCGGCTATGTTCGCTGTGAACGCCGGACATGTGTATCGGCTGCAGGTGACCAACATGCCGGAATTCCCGGGCGTCGAACTGTATCCGACCATCGAGATCCTTGACCGACTGCACCCGCCGGCCGGTCGTGAAGATGAGTTTCCGATTCCGATTCCGCTGCTGGCAGATGACATTCGCATCGCGCTCAGCGGACAGATGGTGACGAGAATTATCTATCTGGAACAACCGCAGACCGCACAGGCGCTCGATCCGCTGCGTCGCGAGTTTCCTCAGTCCGTGGACGCGACCGCGAACGCTTTGGAAGAAGCCGACCGACTGGGCCGTCCAATGGTTCTTGTGCGCATCGGCAGCCGCCGCCCCTCCGGGGATTTTACACCTGCGTCTTTCTTCGGAACGGGCGGAGCCGTCGAAGCCCGCGCAACCGTGGCTTTGCCGGAGTACACCTCAACGCCACCTTCCCGCTCTGTTCCTGCTTCAGTGGTACAGCGATGAGCAGCCTTCCTCGACGCACCACGTCGTCCGTTTCTGTTCATCCAGCAGATACTGTGAACACCATGCTCACACATGAACCCGGCACCACTCATTCTGCACCGTTGTCGCTGCCGTTCGGGCAGTCGGTTTCCTGTCGGCTTGCCGCCCTGGTTTGTCTGCCCTGCTTGCTGCTGTTGCCGGCGTGCGCTCTTCCCGGAAGCTTGAAGACCTCTGCCGATCACGTTTACTCGAAGGTCTCTCCCAGTGGTCTGAGCCAGTCGACAAGCCGTGCTGAGTGGCCGAATGAGCAATTTCCTCCGACGCCTGCAGCGGCGGCTGTTCAAACCAGTCACGCGGATTACGGTGACACGTTCACTCAGAACGAAGGCGCGTCCACCGCAGAAGCCGTGGGTGTCGCTCAAGTCGCCGCGGATTCGCTGCCAGCCGACGATGCGTTGCCGATCGTCGATGCGAAGGTCATGCGTGTGTCTTACGAAACCGGTGCTGCGACTTCAGCGGCGACGGTTCATACCAGCCATCCGCTCGCCACATATGCACAGGCGGAGCCTCGCGTATGCGACCCTGCTCAACCGGCCTACGGTATTCCCGCCGAGACAGTCGGTGCGGCTCTGGTCGACAGCTATCCGGAGGAATACATCTTCGACGGCGGTGACCGCGGCACTCCTGTGCATTACGTGGGTGGTTCAATGCAGGGGCTGGAAACGGAAGACACGGTTGTGGAATACACCAACCGCTCGGGAGAGCACCGCGTGCGTCCGTCGAACCGAGTTGCCGTGTACGCTCCCCGGTTCGGTTCGGTGCGAACAGTCGCCGGGCCTCACAACGACGTGAAAGTCGATACGGCGGTCGGCACCGTTGATGTGTCCGGCGTCGGGAACCTGCTCGCCAGCAACGGTCATGCACAAAGCGTCGAACACACTCTGATCGAAGGTCTGGCGGCTCGCAGCCGGGCGGACGGCGTCGAGACAGACATCATTCCTCACGCCAGCGAACAGACTGACCTGCCGCATCAAAGTTCCAAAGCAGACGCCGGACACGAAAACCGGGCCACCAGCGCAGCCGGTACTCTGCATGTCAGGTTGACGGCAAAGCAGCGGCAGCACCTGCAGAATGCTGTGAGCTGGACTCGTGACACGTTCCCGCAGGTTTCAGCCGCAACGTCGCAGGCGACTCAGATTCGCGCGACATTCAAGCCGGAAGAAGTGATCGGCCTGGAAGATCAGCGCAAAGACGGTCCGCTGCGAATCATCAAGCTGGCTGACAAAGAGACCGCTCAAACGGGCGAAATCATCACGTTTACAATTCACTACCAGAATCTGAGCGACTTCGAAGTGTCCAATGTGCGAATTATCGACAACCTGACACCTCGTCTGGAATATATCCAAGACAGTGCCCGCGCTGATCGAGAGGGAGACACCAGCGTTGAACCCAACGGCGAAGGAAGTCACCGCCTGGTGTTTGAATTTGATGAACCACTGCCCGGTCAGGCCTCGGGAACAATCGTCTTTTCGGCGCGCGTTCGATAGCCCGGATCATTCACGCGACTCGCGTGTTGTGACACAACACGTGTCAGCGACAGGTTTACGTCGAGTGGCGAAAAAGCACACGGTACGACGGGACTCCGATCCCGTCGCTGCAGTTTGACGGGATCGGAGTCCCGCCGCGGCACTTCGACGGGATCGGAGTCCCGTCGTACGAAGTCGTGAATAATCCGTGACAGTGGCGCGACGTCGACGAGCTGCGCGACATCAGTCTGCACTTTTGTCGTCGTTCCAGTTCGCCGGATGGTTCACTCCGCCGGCGGGCTATTCCTCGCGTCGCAGCGGCGGTCCCCTGGCTCGTCCTGCTGCCCAGCCCTGAAGCGCTTCCAGAGCACGCCGGCCGCGCAGAAAGTACAGGTCGTCCAGTGACTGCAGATGATCCCGGAAACGATCGGTGGCAACGGACACCCAGTCCGGTTCGGTGACCTCCACGAAACCGCCGTCGATCATCCAGTTGGCGATGGCGACGGCGATCGTCTGGTGGGCGACAAACGAGGGATGGATGTGATCCACCAGCGGCCCGTCGCCGAGTATCGCGCCGTCGATTCCGTTCGTCAGCAGCGGCGCAAGTTCAATCAGCGGAGTGTCGGCATCTGCGGCGGTTTGGCGGAGCGCTGCCTCCAGTGCCGAAATCATCCGCAGCGGGCAGATGTCTTCATCGCGGGCCCTCGTCAGTGCTGCCAGTGCATCGTCTTTCCGCCCGGCCGCCAGCAACGCCCGTCCGAGCTGATACCATGTTAGTGCAAAATGCGGATCGTTCGCCGCGGTCTGTTCCAGCAGGCGGATCGCGTCATCGGTGTTTCCGGCCGTGAGCAGCGCGGTGGCTTGCTTCAGGTCGGCGACGATGGCCTGTTGGGTCGCCACGCTTGTATTGGCGCTGAATTCCGATTTGAACGGCGGACAGTCGCCCAGATTCGACGGAGGCAGCAACAGCAGCAGGGGCACCCGGGCGTCCGTGGACGTCTCCACGATTTGCTGCAGGTTCTTTTGAAACTGGTTCACAACCGCGTCTCGCTGAAGCTCCGTGCGACTGTACGCAGCCAGCCCGCCCTGATGATCCAGCAGCGGATCGACTTCTTCCGGAAGAATGACCGGCCCGCCCGGTGTCGTTGTTTCGCCCTCCGGGCCTTCGAGCGCACTCGCCAGCAGTCGGTAGCTGTTCAGTTCTGTGAGCCAGGAATAGGCCGTCGCCAGCTCAGTCGGCGCGTCACGCACGTCGCGGTACGTCACGTCTTCCAGGAATTCATTGTGACCTGTGCAGACAATGAACAGATCCGGGTCGTAGCTCAGGCACTCCTGTAGAATCGGAATCAGCCGGTAGCTGGCATAGGAAACGCCACCACAGTTGACGACTTCCCACGAACGCTGCGGTGCCGCGGTCACCAGTGCAAGTTCCAGATTGGTGGTGAACGATGTGGCCACCGAGTACGGTCGGCCCTGCACTGTCGAGCCGCCCAGCACAAAGATGCGAAATCCGTTGACGGGCTTCGTCGCAGCGAACGTGTCGTCCGCAAAAAATGCTCGCCGATTGGCAGCAACATGGAACAAACCGTCGTCGGAGTTGAGTTCGAACAGCGGCCGAATTCCGGCGAATCCGACGAACGGATCCGCCGCGACCGAAGCATCACCCCAGCCGGCGACGCGGCAGATGACCTCAGCGACCGGAAACACAGACAGGCCGAGCAGGATTGCCAGGAACCGCCGCTTCCATTTTCGGGCACGCGTCACGGAACACTATTCCAGAGCTAGCTGCGGACTGTTTCCGCGGCGTTGATGATAAAGCCGTCCGCCGCGGCGTCGATGCGAATCGTGTCACCGGGGGCAAACCGGTCGGACAGCATCTCGTTCGCGATCGCGTTCTGCAACCGCTGCTGAATGACCCGCTTGAGCGGCCGCGCGCCGTACGCGGGGTCGTAGCCTTCGCTGGCAAGCAGTTGCCGCGCCTCGTCGGTGACTTCCAGTCCGTAGCCGTTTTTCAGCAACTGCTGATTCAGATGCTGAATCTGCAGATCCACGATCTCACGAATCTCGCTGCGGCCCAGCGGATGGAACACAATGACTTCATCCACGCGATTCAGAAATTCGGGCAGGAAATGAGCCTGCAGAGCGTCCATCGCCCGGGTGTGGATTTCCCGGTCATCCGCCGAACCGGACAGTTCCATAATCGACTGGCTGCCGATGTTTGACGTCATCACCACAATTGTGTTCGTGAAGTCGACGGTACGGCCGTGACTGTCCGTCAGCCGGCCGTCATCCAGCAACTGCAGCAGAATGTTGAACACGTCGCGGTGAGCCTTTTCAATTTCGTCAAGCAGGATCACGCAGTACGGATTTCGCCGGACAGCTTCGGTCAGCCGGCCGCCTTCTTCGTAGCCGACGTAGCCGGGAGGCGCTCCGATCAGGCGCGCGACGGAATGCCGTTCCATGAATTCGCTCATGTCGATGCGAATCATGTTGCGTTCGTCGTCGAACAGAAATTCCGCCAGCGCTTTGCACAGCTCCGTCTTGCCCACTCCCGTTGGTCCGAGAAAGATAAACGACCCGATCGGACGGTTCTGATCCTGCATCCCTGATCGCGCACGTCGCACGGCATTGGAGACAGCCGTGACTGCCTCGTGCTGATTGATCATGCGGCGGTGGATGCCGTCTTCCATGTGAATCAGCTTTTCCCGTTCTCCCTGCATCATGCGGGACACCGGAATGCCGGTCCACAGACTGACGACGCGGGCAATGTCTTCTTCGGTAACCTCTTCGCGCAACAGCCGGTGCTCCGGGTCAGTGTTAAGTTCGTTCGACCTGGTTTCCATTTCCTGAAGCTGCCGTTCTGCGACCTTCAGCTTCTGCTCAGACTCGTAGGCTTCCTGGTAGTCTTCGTTGTGGTTGGTCTGCTGTGCTCGCGAGAACGCCTGCGTGTACGACGTACGCAGTCGTTCGATTTCTTCCTTCAGCGGCTTAAGTCCGGACAGAGCCGCTTTTTCGGACTGCCACCGTGCCTTTAACTGGTTCGTGTGCTCTTCACGCTCCGCGATCTGGCGACGCAGGTCATGCAGGCGGTCCTGGCTTTCGTCGCTGGACTCCTTCTCCAGCGCCGCCGCTTCGATCTGCATTCGTGTCAGTTGACGCGTGGCTTCGTCGATCTCCGTCGGCATGGAATCGATTTCCATCCGCAGCCGGCTGGCGGCTTCGTCGATCAGGTCGATCGCTTTGTCCGGAAGAAAGCGATCACTGATGTAGCGGTCCGACAGAGTTGCCGCGGCGATGATGGAATCGTCAGTGATGCGGACGCCGTGATGGCTTTCGTAGCGGTCTTTCAGGCCGCGCAGGATTGAGATCGTGTCTTCGACATTCGGTTCCTGCACCATTACCGGCTGAAACCGGCGCTCCAGCGCCGGATCTTTTTCGATGTGCTTGCGGTATTCGTCCAGTGTGGTCGCTCCCACACAGTGCAGCTCTCCTCGAGCCAGCGCCGGCTTCAGCAGGTTGGACGCATCCATCGATCCTTCGCTGGCACCAGCTCCGACGACGGTGTGCAGTTCGTCGATGAACATGATGATCTGGCCGCTGGACGACTGCACTTCCTTCAGAACAGCCTTCAACCGGTCTTCAAATTCACCGCGATATTTTGCTCCGGCAACCAGAGCCCCCATGTCCAGAGCGAACACCTTCTTGTCCTTCAGGTTCTGCGGCACGTCGCCCAGCACAATCCGATGAGCAAGGCCTTCGACAATCGCCGTCTTGCCAACACCTGGTTCTCCAATCAGCACTGGATTGTTCTTGCGCCGGCGCGACAATACCTGGATGACACGCCGGATCTCCGTGTCGCGGCCGATCACCGGATCGACTTTGCCCTGCCGGGCAAGTTCGACCAGATCGTGGCCATACTTTTCAAGAGCCTGGTATTTGTCTTCGGGATGCTGGTCCGTCACGGTTTGTCCTCCTCGAATGTCCTTTAACGATTCCAGAATGTCCTGCTGACGAACTCCGTTCAGTTCC
>CAZHET010000214.1:0-10412 GCA_964531585.1 uncultured Planctomycetaceae bacterium
GGCCTTCCAGGGCCGTCGTCGGGACTGCATCGACGGCCCTGGAAGGCCATCGTACAGGTAAGTTCTCACCTGCCGCACGAATAACGAACCCGAAAACCAGCAGCTGACAAGTCACTCCGGCAACTGCGGCAGTTTCATTTGGGCCGGAGAATCGCCGGTGGACGGGCGTTCGAAGCGGTCGCCGTAGTTTGTGAAGCCATCGATGAAACCGCCGTGGGACAGAAAGAACTGGCCGTTCTCGACACCCATGAACCGATCGAGGCGGTCGGCTTTGCCTGTGGGATCATGGCTGAAGGCTGCGGATGTCAGTTCGTGCCATGTGCCGTCGGCGGTGCGAATCCACTGATTGCCGTACAACGCTTTGCGGAGAACGTGGCCGTTTCGGCCGACAAAGTTTTCGCTGAAGCTGTACAGGCCGCGCAGATAGCCGCCTTCCTTTGGAGCCTTCCAGCTTGAGATCAGCATCCATTGTTGAGTATCCGGGCGAAAATAGTGGCCGGCGAAGATCGTGTGTGTGTCGTCGACCGGTTCCGCAGTCACCAGAAACCGCTGCTTCTCGCCGGTGACCCAGTTGAACTTCAGATGGCTGTGGCCACCGGTGCCTTCGTTGCCGAAGTCACCGGAATAAACGTCTTCGCCTTTGTCAATGAGCGTCACGCGGTCTTCGGCCGCTACCTTGTTGCGATCAATGGCTGCGTTGCCGCTGTCCCAGACGCTGAAAATGATGCGTCGTTCCGTCGGGCTGTTGACCTGCATTCCAAAGTAGCCTCGATGCCAGCCGCAGGCCATGTAGTACGACCACAGCGGATCTTCCAGCCCTGTCATCTCGCAGTAGAACGCCGCGACCTTTGCGTCATCCGGAACCGGATAGAACAGATGGACCGAGGCCGCGTTGCGTCGCGGCTGCAGGTTGAAGTGAGCTTCGCGCACGGCAGGACCATCGAGTGTCAGCGATTCGATGTCGCCTGCGGGTGTGCCGGCGTCGTTGAGGGAATCGAGTCGAAACTTATGGTAGCCCGCGTTCTGGATTTCGAAGGTTCCGAAGTCCGCCGTCACTGCTTCATCACCGCTTCCGGTGACGTTGGCCTGGCGGGCAGTGTCGTCGATTGAGAGCCGCAGCCTTGAAGTCTGGCCCGCCGGCAACCGCAAGGTGACGGAGGCAGTCAGGTCGCCGGTGTGACGAAGCTGGCCGAACCACAGGACCGAGGTGTCTGGATCGGTCCAGCGCGAGACGCCGCGATTCTCCGACACGCGTGCTCCACCCTGATCGGGTTCCAGATAGGCGGTCGCCGCGGGAATTCGCAGTTCATCGGCGGACGCTGCAGACAAAGACAGCGGAAGCAGCATCAGGAGGTAACGCATGATAACACGCCTTCGACACGCATAACCGAAGTGACATCGCGACGCAGACAGAAAACGGCTCACCTGGACATTACGTCGCCGCAGCGACGACCGCCTGCATTTTTCTCAGACCTGTCGTGGCAACTTCCATTGCGTCCTGTTGCCAGTAGTCCCTGTTGAACAGTTCCAGCGACAGCACAACTTTGCGGCCGTTGCCTCCGATCATTTTCAGAATGTCGGTCAGCGGAGCGATTCCGTCGCCGGGGTACACTCGGTGCGAATCGTTGATTTCCGCGCGAGGCGGATCGGCGGGGTAGTCGTTCAGGTGAAAGACCTGAATCGCGTCATCCGCCAGCAGGGCCAGGCCGGCGAAGTCTGAGCCGCCCTTGTAGATGTGGTAGACGTCGGGCAGCAGGCAGGCCTTCGGATGAGCGGCCTCAACGCAGACCGCAACCGATTCTCCCAGCCGCGACAGATTTGAGCTGAAGCCCCAGACTTCCAGTTGAGGAACCACGCCAGCCTGGTCTCCTGTTTCCAGAAGTCTGCGATAGCGTTCGGCGATTACAAACAGGTCGAGCTTCGGGGTATCGCGGTGTGCTCCGACGGGCGGCGCAGCAATACGCTGACCGCCGATTTCGCGCAGCATGTCCATGTCGCGGCGAGCTTCTTCCAGCCCTTTGGCGCGTGCGTCGTCGTCGTCAACGATCCATTGAGCGAATCCGATGGCACTCTCGACCGTCAGACCGCTGTCGTCGATCAGCGAACGCAGATCTTTCAGTGACCCGCCGTTCTCGACGAACTGTCGGAGCGTGCCGATCCACGGTTCGATCCCTGTGTAACCGGCTTTCGCGGCGACACGGACTTCTTCTTTGATCCCCAGTTTCTGTTCGCGGATCGTGCTGGTATTCAGGCAGTAGGAGAACTCCGTCGGCGCGTTCTCGCTGCCTGCGACGGCTTCAGCGGCAGAAGGAATGCCAGTGGCCGCAATGGCTGCGGCCGGAGCGATGGCCGTTGTGGCAAGAAAGTGGCGACGCGTGGAAGGCATGAGCCCGGTTCCCGAATAAAGCACTGGATGCGGTTGACGACACGTTGTAGCGTGTCATCAGCGTTCCATGCCAGTACCCGTTTCGTCTTTCGTCGCTCAATCGCCAACGTTCTCAGGCGCGGTGCTTTCAGGCGCGGTGCTTTCAGGCGCGTTGCTTTCAGGCGCGTTGCTTTCAGGCGCGGGGGTCTCGTTCGTGTCGGCTGCGGACACCGCGTTGTCCGACATCATCGCTTCCGTCACAACGGTCGCTTCGCCGTCCAGAATGTGCAGATCGCTGTAGGCCATCAGCGAGCCTTTTTCCAGATGCACATTCTTCAGCGCGACGGCGTATTCTGTTCGCGCCTGGAAGTAGCGGATTTCTGCCTCGGCCACTCGTCGCTGAGCGTCCAGCAGGCGATCGATATCCACATCGATATCGTTCTTTTCTTTGGCGTCGTAAGCCTGCAGCAGCTCGCGAGCCGCGACGTAGCGTTCCATGCTGTTGCGGCATGCTTCGTAGGCTCGCGACGCGTCAGCAATCGCGTTGCTCAGGTCGTGAACAACTTCCCGCTGCTGTTCGCGAAAAATGATGCGTTCCCGCGAAAGCATGAGTTCGGAGTTCGTCACGGCGAGGTGACCTTTGCGGAAACCCAGCGGCACGGTGTACTCGACGCCGACGTACCATTCCTGCAGATCGCCGGTGGCAAGGTTGCCCAGCGCGGATGACGGAGCCGGGTTGCTCTGACTTCCCCCCTGACTGACGAGATTGTGGCCGAAGCCTCGAAAGCGGTAGCGTCCGACGGCGTCAAGCTGCGGATTCAGAAAGTTGCGAGCTGCCAGCAGTTCCATTTCGCGACGATGAATCTGAAGCTGCTGCCGTCGAATCTCCGGCCGGCGATTCAGCGCTTCGTGCATCGAAGCGTCCCAGTCGAACACGACGTCTGCCAGCAGCGGTTCGTCGGACGGTCGCAGCAACTGACCGTCAGTGATGGGCATTCCAATCAGCAAGCGCAGACGCCGCTCGGCCACCTGAACTCCGCTGGCACCGCGAACGGTGCCGCCGGTGCTGCCGTTGCGGTTCTGCGTTCCCTGCACCAGCCGGCCGGACAGCGCTTCGTCGACTTCTGTGCGAAAGCGATAGTACTGCTCGCGAGCCAGCGCGGCGCGGGCACCCGGTTCCAGGTCGCTGTCTTCCTTCGCTTTGACTCGCTGCCAGACTTCCAGCGACCGCTTCATCGCCTGAGCCCGCGCGTCAAGATCGCGATAGGAGTAGTACAGGTCCCAGTAAGCATTCACGACGCTGCTGACGTAGTCGCGGACGGCCAGCTCGAACTCCGTCTGCGTGCGATCGGCACTCACCTTCGCCAGCAGCACCCCGTTATAGACGCCCGGAGCACTGCCCGGGCCGGCGATGCGGTTGAACTGCAGGCCGGCTCCCTGAAGCAGCGGCTGGCGAATTTCTCCTTCCAGAAAAGTGTCCCACGCGCTGGGAAATGTGTTTCCGGGTGCGTTGTTGCTGTCATAGTTGGAGAAGGACCGCAGAGCGAAACGCGAACCGGTCGCCGTGCGTTTCGACAGCTCCACGGTGTATTCGTTCAGATCCTGCCGAAAGTTGTTGATGCCGCCGGCGCGGAACGGGTTGTTGTATATTTGATCGTTGTTGCTGAAGAAGGCGGACGCTTTAAGCTGGGCATCGAAAGCGCTCAGCGCCGCTTCCGTGCTGAAGCGAGGGTCGCTCAACTGCAGGCCGTTGGTGAACCGAGAATGCAGGATTTCGGGGTGCCGCAGAACCGTGCCGCCCAGTTCCCGCAGCACGTCAGAATTCGTCATCGCCACGCGCAGAACTTCGTCCAGCGAGATATCCAGATACGCAAGTTCGTCCAGCGCCGGCTGGTCTCGGGCGGTCAGAGGTGCCAGCGACCACGCAGCCGGGTGAATTTCCATGAGCGGCTGATCGACGCGTGCTGCAACGCGGTCGATGGCGGAAGTGTCGTTGCCGACCGTTTCCTGCCATGCGTTGCGTGTTGAACAGCCCGATGCACACAGCAGTCCGAGTGCCAGTATCGTCAACAGCAGTTCGAAACGCAGCGGCGCAGCGGCAGGCCTGCTGCTGCGTAAGCTCCTCGCGAAAGAATCGTCCGGCCAGGTTGACTGATGGCGTTCAGGCATGTCGGTTCGTGTGGAAGCAAGCCAATCGGCGACGCGCATTGCGGAATCGCAGCGCGTATCCCTCCGCCACTTTCATCGGCTCCAACCGGCAGCCGACGCCGATCATTCATTACGACATTCACGACCGGTGCAGTCGTCAGAACCGGCGACATGCGCAACGGCGTCCTTTAACCAGCGAGATCTGCATCCATTCTGCGGCAGAATGCGGACGATTCGGACAATCCGCATAATCGTTACAGCCTGCCAGGCACCACTCACGGCGTTCAGGAACAACGCGACTCCCGTCCCGTCGCTCTCTTTCGGCGGGCTCGGACTCCTGTCGTACTCAACCGCGGAAATGAGGGTGCCGTCGTGGCGTGAGGCCGGGAGCGGCGAGCGATTGTTCCTGCGGCATCGTCCCGATATAAGGCGGACTCTGATGTTCAGCCCGACCGGATCACCACCACCTATGCGAATTCTGCTGACCGCCGGACCAACTCGCGAGTATGTCGACGACGTCCGTTTTCTGTCGAACGCCAGCAGCGGCCGCATGGGTTACGCCATCGCTGAAGCAGCTGTGGAGCGAGGTCACGAAGTTGTCCTGGTCACCGGTCCGGTGGACCTGCCGGTTCCGGCGAATGTGGAAGTACATCGCATCGAAACGACCGATCAGCTTCGCCATACCTGCCTGGCGATCTTCCCGTCGTGCGACGGCATCATCGCGACGGCTGCTGTGTGCGACTATCGCCCACGCGAACGTGTTGCCGGAAAGATGACCAAGACCGGCAAACCGATCGTGCTGGAACTTGTCGAAACATCCGACGTGCTGGCGGAACTGGGCAGTCAGAAAAACGGTCGCTGGGTCGTTGGTTTCGCACTGGAATCTCAGGATCCTCGCACGAACGCGATGCGAAAGCTGCGAATGAAGCACTGTGACTGCATCGTGGTGAACGACACATCGGCAATTTCGTCTGTGCGAAACACCGTGGAAGTTCTCAGTCCCGACGCCGAGACGATGGCGGAGTTCAGTGGCCTGAAGACAGACATCGCCCGCCAGTTGCTGGAATTCATCGAACTGCGCATCGTCCCGCCGCCTACGTGACGATCCTTGCCGTGGTTTTCGCGAGCGACAGGCTGGCGATCAGTGCCTCGAACCCCGCTGTTCGATCCAACTCAACCATTCATCGCCCGCTCACTCCGTGCCAGGCGAAGTCAATGCCTCACGTGTTATGTGAGTCCGACGTAGTGTCGACAAGGAACGACGCCTTGTGGAGTAATGCACAATTTGTTGTCGAGAGCACGCGAAATTGTTGTTACGTGTATAATGAATTGCGATCTAACCGGCGGCAGGGATGCTGACGGGTAAATCGTGCGTTGGCCTTTGCCGCTTTCGGTCTGCCGACGTCGCCCTGTTCGCCGTCCTGCGGAATCGGTTGACGGGCTGAAGCGGTGATGGTGCCAGTTTAGCCCTTGGGGATGGCGTTGTCAGCCGCTTCGGGACGGGTGGCGGAGGCAGCGACGCGTCTTGTGGATATCGATCACCAGACGGCAGGCATTACGTCTGCCGGAGCTGGAAGGTTCCGGTTGCAGGCATTTTCTGAATCAGCAGGTCGGAGCCTGAGAACGCGTCACAGCGGTGAAGGCTTGCGGCAAGTCGGGCTGACGTCGGCTGATGTGCTCAACAAGACTCGCAACCACCAGATAACATCGGTGGCACTAGCGGTGTCGGCGTCAGCTGATAAGACGGACTCGGCTGTTGATGAACTGACTGCCGCCGGCGACACGTTCTAAGCGGTGTCCGTGTTGTCATTGCGAGTTCCGCGGTGCGGTGCAGGACGACTGGGTTCCCGCCTGCGCGGGAATGACGGTGGCTGGGTTCCCGCCTGCGCGGGAAGGCGGGGAGGGGAGCCTGTTCCCCGAAAAGGCGGCCAGGTCGGACAGAGTAAGCGCTGCCAGGGAGAGAGCCGTTGGTTCGCGAGTCTTCGCCTTCGCAATTCGCTATGATTGGGTCGGCCCGTTGCGCCGCCACTCGTCGTCGCTCCGAGCCAGCCTCGTTGTCTCCTCGAACTGTGTGAACCCATGCCGACGATGCCCCCACAGACGACCACAACCGCCTGGAAGATCGCCGATTTTTCACAGATCGACGGCGTGCCGTGTCCCTGCGGGATCGCTCGCCGCGCGTTTCACGGAGTCGATGAATTTCCCGGCACACTGCATGTCACGGAAATCAGTGAGGAGGCACAGAAGCACTACCACAAGACGCTGACCGAGACCTATTTCTTTCTTGAATGCGACGATGATGCAAAGATGGAACTCGACGACCAGATCATCGCCGTTCGTCCGGGAGTCTCGATCGTCATCCCGCCGGGCGTCCGACACCGGGCTCTGGGGCGAATGAAAGTGCTGATCGTTGTTCTGCCCGAGTTCGATCCGCAGGACGAGTGGTTCGATTAGCGCCCCAGCACATCCTGATAGACCGCGCGGATCTGCTTGGTCATGGTTTCGTGGCGAAAGGGATCGGTAAACTTTTCGCGGCCGGCTGTTCCCAGGCGCTGACGCAGTTCACTGTCGCAACAAAGCGTGGTCACGGCTTCGGCAAGCTTGTCAACAGACCGGGCAGGCACCAGCAGGCCGGTCACGCCGTCGATGCAGACTTCGGGGGCTCCGTCGATGTCGAAGCTGACCACCGGTTTTCCGGCGATCAGGGCCTGCGGCAGCACGCGAGCCAGCCCTTCCCACACGCTGGTATGCACCACCATGTCCATCGCGTGCAGATAGTCACCCACTGCTTCCGGCGGCACCAGACCCGCGAAGATGAACCGATCGGTCAGCTGCAATTCTGCAATGCGCTGCACGTAGCGGTCGTACAGAATCCCGTCACCCAGCAGCAGGAATTTCACGTTCGGGACGGCGGCAACAATCTGCGGAGCCGCTTCGATCAGATACTCGTGCCCCTTCAGATTGAACAGCCGGGCGATTTTTCCGACGACGATGTCGCTTTCGTCGATTCCCAGTTCCGCTCGCAATTGCTGCGGATCGCGGGACGGAACTGCGAACAGGTCGACTTCCATTCCGCTGTAAATGGTCGTGAACTTGTCCGGCGTGCCAATGCCGGCGTTCAGGTACTGCTGCGACATCGCATCGCACACGCTGATGAACTTCCGGCACCATTTGTCAGCGCGTCGTTCGGCCAGAACGTAGCTGTGATGCAGCAGCGGCACCTGACCGAAATGAAACGACGCTCCGTGGATCGTATGCACGGCCGGAATGCCCAGTGCCCATGCCGCTCGGCGGCCAAGTATGCCGGCCTTGGAACTGTGCGTGTGAACGATGTCCGGCCGATAAGCCTTCAGCGCTCGTTTCAACGCGAAGTAGCAGCCGACGTCGTGCCAGGGCCGCAGACTGCGACGCAGTTCGGGCATCACGCGAATATCCAGGCCGCGGTCTTTTGCACGTCGTTCCAGCGAGCCTTCCGGACCCAGCCCCGGCCCGGTGATCAGGCAGACTTCGTCGCCGTGAATGTGGTGCTGATCGTCGACGTTGTAGAGCGTGTTCTCCTGAGCCCCCCCGATAATCAGCCGGGTGATAATGTGCGCGACTTTCACTCCGCCAGTCGTTCCTTCCAGCTAATATCGCGAAGCATAGCGTACAGCACGACGTTGATGGCCAGGTGCATGGCGTCTTCTTCCAGATAGCCGTCGCAGGCCAGCGATGCCTGATTCTCCAGAGCGCAACTGATGTCGTACGGACTGTAAATCACTGCATAGTGGCCGTCGATTTTGATGCCATACAGCAGCGGCGGGCCGATGACTGTCTGCGTTTTGAGCGACGCATCCGCCCGCCCGGGAACCTGCCTGCGGCGTCTAACTTCGTCGATCCTGAAACCGATGGCCTCGGAATAGAGTTCGTGATCGGCCGGAATCAGTTCCAGCGGATTGTCCGGATACATCTGCTGCATCAGATCGCGAAAGCTCTGATCGAAGCGGGTCGACCCGCAGCACGCATCAGCGAACAGCAGAGTGCCGCGGCTGAGATAGTCTCGCAGTGCATCGCGTTCCTGAGCGGCAAGCTGAAAACGATAACGTCCGTGCATGTAGGCCATCGGAAAGCGAGTCAGTTCGGCCAGGGTGATCGGAATCGCGCGGCGTTCCGACGAAACCGCCATCCCGGTGGTCCTGTTCAGTCCTTCGAGCAGATTCCTGAGTGCTCGCGGAGCCGTATCCCATCCGCCGTCGTGGCGCAGTTGAGCGATCTCCAGCAGACCGCGTTTGATCCGCAGGTCGGCGCTGTCTTTCGGCACCATGCCTTCATTCAGTTTTTCCGGCGGCTCGCGACCGGTCGCATAGGCCAGGACATTCACGCCGACTCGCGTGCTGCGAATGATGGCGGTGGTCAGATCCTGTTTGCGGTCGCGCGGGTCGTGCCGCATCCATTTCTGCCACAGACACGCATGATCTTCGGGAGCGTAAATGATGGCCGTGCGGCATCCGAAATCGACGCCGTGCAGTTCGATCGAATCGGCGTTGAGCGGATGTTCGCTGCGGAACACCGGATGGTCTGCCTGCAATCGCTGCAGCGAGGCTTCGCCTGACGGAAACATGCGTTCCACGATGTCTCGAAACCCGGCGTCGAAAGTTCCGCCGTCACAATTAGCCACGCCGAAGATGAAACCGCCCTCATCAATGTAATCGCGCAGCCAGCGAATGTGCTCATCCGTCAACTGCGGCGCGTCCTTGCCCGAAACGTACAGCACCGGAGCCTGGTTCATGTCCAGGACAGCGCTGTCATCGTTCAGCCGCGAAAGCGACAGCACCTGGCTCGTCAGCCGCGGCGGCCAGCCCTTGCTGCCGTCGACAAGCTCGATCAAATTTGGAATGTCCAGCGGATGGCGATTCCACGGCCCGCGGACGTCCTGGTCCAGGCCCGTCGACGAATAGTCCAGCTTGTTCACGACAACGCGAGACAGCCCCTTCGACAGGAACAGCAGAGCGTAAGCCGTCGGCATGGTCAGGTCGCGTTTCTGCCCCATCCGGGAAACCCAGCTCCCGTCGGCCTGCTGTACTCCGTTGCTGACCAGGTAGCGAGCCCCCATGCGATACCAGTCGTACTGGCCGAAAAATCTGACGGTGCTCAGACGGCCGGCTCGCTCGAGCCCATACAGATAGTAATAGTGCCAGTTCGGCGAACCAGGGTTGTTGTAGACGTCGAAGTTTGTGGCCATCCATTTACGGCCCTTTTCGAACGCGTCCGGCGGCGGATGCAGACTGCAGCAGTCGGGACGTCCGTTCGGTCCCACATCGGAATCATCGGCCAGCATCCGCGCGGTAATGGCCAGCGTGGACAATCCGGCGACGGTCATGCTGCCGCGAGCTTCATCGCCGGGATGATAACCCCAGCCGCCGTCTTCGCGCTGCAGCCGCTGCCAGTGATCGTGAGTCCGTAACCACACACTGCGGTCGATTTCCACGCCGGCCTGAGCCGCATCGCGAAGTGCCAGCACTGCAAACTGGCCGTTACTGCGGTCCTCTCCGTTGGCCCCGGGAGTACCGCCGAACTTCGCCAGCTTGTAACCCCACAGGCCGCTGTTCTGACCTTCCGTCGCCTGAGTTGCGACAAGGTCTCCAGCCAGGTTGCTGATCCGGAGCTTGTCGCGATCAAACTCTTCCGCGGCGCACAGCGCCATGATCATCAGAGACGTTTCGTAGACCGATGGCCTTTGATTGCTTCTCAGGTACGCGTCGCCGTGATCGCGAAGGTAGTTCAACCCGCGCTGAACCTCATTGGAGTCCACGGGCACATCGCTGTTAATGAGTGCCAGAAGAGCGAGCGACGTCAGACCCACGTGATGTCCACCGTATTCTTCGTCGCTTCTGCCCCACGACCCGTTGGAATTCTGTCG
>CAZHET010000215.1:0-10402 GCA_964531585.1 uncultured Planctomycetaceae bacterium
AATCCGGCGCGACCTGAATCGCTCGCATGACCTCGCGGGGCAGTGCCAGTGGCGGCCTTGTGGCTGAGAAAGCGGGGTATCACGTCTGAATCTCGCAGTTCCGAAGATGGAAGCGGGGGAATGTACACCTCAATCGGTGTCTGGATGACATCGACGTCAGGTAAGACGCTGCGTCGGCCGGTAAGTTCGCGCGATCTCCGAAAAAAATCCCGCTCGTGATCTTCAGTCTGCCGGACCACGGCGGACATTGTTCTTTCGGAGTCAATGTTGTGCCGACAGAAAGACCATCAGATCGTCGCGACTCCGGCGACCGTCCAGTGGCGGTCGCTGGTCACCACCGCCCATGCCGGATTGAAACCTGACTGTGTCAGCAAATGGCGAACTTCGGAAATCGTCAGTGCCGCGTGCAGGGATTCGCGGAACATGCGTTGCTGATGACCGTTCGCGGTTCCGGCGTAGGTTTGCACAAGGTGGTCGACCGCGGGCAGAGAATCCGGCCGCAGCAGATCCCGGACGAACAGGACTCCGCCGTTTTTCACAACGCGGGCGATTTCATCGAAGACCAGCGACGGTTCGGGAATGTGGTGAATGATGCTGTTGGAAATCACCAGGTCACAGGAGCAATTCCGTATGGGCAGACGTTTGGCGTCTGCATACAGCGGCGCGATGTCGCGATCGAAGCCGGCGGCGGAAATATTGCGAAGCGCCAGCTGCAGCATCTCGACGGACAAATCGCAGGCCGCGACCGGTCCGCAGCCCGGCCATTCGCGGCGGAGCTGCACGGGGATCTGAGCCGTTCCGGTTCCGAGATCCAGCACGCCGGGTCCGGACTGCAACATCTCGGCGGCGTTTCGTTGCAGCGAATCCAGCAGGTCGCTGACGAACTGCTGATTTACCTGCGCGTGGTCCATCGCGTCATAATCGGCGGCGTCGTCGACCGTGTCCATGACTTCGGGTTCGAGCACGCGGGGGATGGTCATTCAGCGGACTCCAACAGAAAAGCCCGGCTTTGCGAAAAGCCGGGCTCTGGAATTCTGGCGGTGGCGACTGCGATCAGCCCTGATAGAACGGATGCGCTGCGGTATCCCGCTTCGCCAGCATCTGATCGGCCGACGGCTCATTTTTCATTGCACGTTCGATCGATTCCCTTGTGGCCTGATAGTTGTACTCGTAAATCTTCTTGTCGTCTTCGGCCTGCCAGTGAATGAACACCCCGCAGACGATACACAGGTTGTCGCACTGGTCTTTGGGAATCACGCCGGACTTCACGCAATCGGATACGGCATCGGCAACAGCCTTCTGAGCAGGTCCAAACATCTGAACAGCCTGACGCGCTCCTTTGATGGTGACCTTGGTGATCATGACCGTGGACGGTTTGACAGCGACGTTGGGTTCCATGACAGCCAGCAGATTGCTGTGACCCATTTTCTGTCCGGCGAGAGCATTTGCGAACGCATTGCCGACGGGACCGTTCTTGTCGCCGATCAGCAGATCGATGTGCGCGACTTCATTCCCTTCGCCGACGAGAGATTCACCAACATACATGGACATTCGAGTTTCCTTCAGTAAAGACAGTTAGGTCGCGCGGCATTCGAATCCGCTGACAACGCCTTGCGCAGGGCCAACGTCAAAATCAACGCGGCCCCCTGCAGCTCAACGGTCGGGCGCGAAGGAAACGATTCCCATCGTGCCAGACCGCGGCAGGTGGCGAAGGATCGCGTTTTTGTGTCCACTGTTCAACCGACAGGCTCTTCCGCCGACGGAATCCGGACACGAACTTCGCCCGGCGCTGGAAATGCCAGTGCGAGTGTTCGTACCGGTTTCAGGAATCAACGGATCCGGTCACAATGGCCACCGCAAAAAAAATCAGCAGCGGCGAAGGCATCACGTGTTGACGAACTCGGTCATCCTGGCGGGCGCGAGCGTACGCGGTCTTGCAGAATCGGCGATCCGCGCGCGATTGAACCCGTATTGCATTGATCAGTTCGGTGATGCCGACATTCCCCGGACCGACGCGCATCGTGCCGCCGGTCGGAACAACTGTCGGATCGCCGGTTTTGATGAACTTCCCGAAATCCTGGCGAGATATGACCATTCGATGCCGCTGATCTGGGCTGGCGGGCTGGAAAATCACGCGGAAATTGTCAGCCAGCTTTCCGGCACCAGACTGATCGCAGGCCTCGACGCCCCGCGTCTGCAGCGCGTGCGCGACCCTTTCGAGCTGCATCGAGTCCTGACCTCCAGCAGTTGCCTCATGCCGGAAGTTCGAGATTGCGGCGACGTTCGAGCGAGTGAGTCTCCTGAAGCCTGGTTGCTGAAGCCTCGACGCAGTGCCGGCGGAATCGGGATCAGGCGAATCATGCGAGCCGACGACGCTGCCGTCCTGACGAACGACGGCGGGAGGTCAGAGCTGTTCCTGCAGAAGTACGTGGACGGCATACCCGTTTCGGCGCTGTACGAAGTCCACAGCGGCGAAGTTCGTCACGTGGGAAGCTGCCTGCAGATTATCGGCGACAAGGAATGCGGTGCCGACGGATTTCAATTCTCCGGCAACTTCGGGCCGATCAGCCTGACGGAACACATTAGCACGCAGTTGATTCGCAGCGGCAGTGTTGTCGGCCGGTCTTTCGATGTGCAGGGATGTTTCGGAATCGACTTTATCCTGCGGAACGGCCAGGCGTACGTCGTGGAGGTGAATCCTCGCATCACGGCGGCTCACGAAATCTTTGAACTGACGTCACGCGCCGGATGGAATGCAGTCGAATCGCAGCTACGGGCGTTTTTCCCGGCGGCCAGCCGTACTCGCGGCGACCGGCCAGCACAGCGACTGAAAGGCACTGATGTGCCAACGGCTGTTCTGCGAATGATTCTGTACGCGCAACGAGACACAAACATCACCCCGCTTCTCGCTCGGCAGTTGCTGGCGGCCACACAACTGCATTCAACGACCCTGTCCGCCGCCAGCGGCGGCGGTTGCTTCCGGGTTGCTCGACTTGCCGACATTCCGCAGGAATCCGTCGTTGCTGCGGGCAGTCCATTGTGCTCCGTTTATTCGCATAAACTGCCGGAGCCGGTGCTGCATGGTCCGAAGCTGCCGACATTCGCCGAGCCTGAACGGATCATCCGGCAGGTGAGCGGGCTTGCAAATTTCCGCGTTGCCGACCAGATCTGCCGGTTCGAACGCCTTTCAGAAATTCTGCAATCCGATAATAATCTGACACCGCAGCGGACCGCAGATCTGTCGTGGAATCTATCATAGGAGTCGCCGCGAACTGCGGTGACCAACGAAGTCCTGATTTTCCGGGCCGATAAACCCACAGCCTTTTTTCTACTTCGAGACGATTGAGGATCCGGACAGATGACTAAGGCGAAGGCTTCCGACATTCGCGTGTTGAATGTGGAAGTGTCATTCGAACCGGTTGAGTTTCGGGCACCGCTGAAATTTGGCGGGCGGATCGTCGACCAAACAAGTCTGATTAATGCCGTAGTGACGGTGGAAACCCGTGATGGTCACACGGCCAGCGGTTACGGCAGCATGCCCGTGGGCAACGTGTGGGCCTGGCCCTCGGTCGGCGTTGAGCCCGCGGACACCGAACGGACGATGAAAGCGTACGCCGAACGCGGCGGCGAACTGTTTGCCACGTATCCTGAATACGGCCACCCGACGGAAATTCAGTACAACGTTGCCGCCGAATTTTACCACCTGGCGCGCAAGGTCTCAGCGGCCTGTGACGTGAGCGAGCCAGTTCCGCCGCTCGCACAGCTTGTGGCCACCAGCCCCGTCGATGCCGCTTTGCATGATGCGTACGGTCGCGTCCATCGAGCCAACAGCTTCGATCTGCTGTCGTCGCGATTCTGCAACGTCGACCTGAGCCACTTTCTTGACGATCAGTTTAAGGGCGAGTATCTCGATCAGTACACGCTGCGAAAACCCGCTCCCGCCCTGCCCCTGTACCACCTTGTCGGTGCCCTGGATCCGCTGACTGACGGCGACGTGACAGACCGCCCGGACGACGGACTGCCAGTGACGCTTGGCGAATGGATTGCTGCTGACGGACTGACTCATCTGAAGATCAAACTGGCGGGCGACGACCTGAAGTGGGACCTGGACCGGGTCATTTCTGTCGAATGTGCTGCGGCGGCGGCACAAGCCGCACGCGGTTGTCAGACGTGGTTCTACAGTTGCGATTTCAACGAGAAGTGCGAGTCCGCCGACTACGTCGTCGAATTTCTGAAGAAGCTTCAGAAACAGTCGGCCGCCGCCTTCGATCGAATTCAGTACATCGAACAGCCGACCAGTCGTGATCTGAAGGCCGCATCGGCTGCAAAGATGCATGACGCTGCGAAGCTGAAGCCCGTCGTCATCGACGAAGCTCTGGTGGACTACGAGTCGCTGCTGGAAGCTCGTGACCTCGGCTATTCCGGAGTCGCTCTCAAGGCGTGCAAGGGACAGACGGAATCTCTGCTGGCCGCGGCGGCCGCTCAGAAGTTCGAAATGTACCTTTGTGTGCAGGATCTGACGTGCCCCGGCGCTTCGTTCCTGCACTCGTGCAGTCTGGCCGCACACATTCCGGGCGTCGCAGCCGTGGAAGGGAACAGCCGGCAGTACTGCCCCGGTCCCAGTGTCCGCTGGGCGAAGCGCTACCCGGAACTGTTCGACGTTAAGGACGGCAATGTCAATACCTCGCGACTTATGGAACACGGTCTGGGTTACCACTTCCCGGACTGGGTGCAGCCATCACCGCGTGACTTTGCCGAAGACGCACCGGTCGTTCGCGAAAAGCTGAAAGCAAGCAAATCGGCCCGTCCTGACGACGGGTTCGATCGCGACTAGCGGAACTCAACTGCCAGGATCGACGCGGCCGAATCCGGGTCATGACAGGCGGCGCGGGTCACGCAGCGCTGATGAAACTCCGAGTTCATGTTGTTCAGTTCCGACGACGTCACTCTGCCCCGTCACGACCCGGTTCTGACGGATGCGCCGCTTGTAGGATGGCGAGCGACTCCATCCGCCGCTCTTGCCACGAAACTCTTCGTCCGCAGTGCTTGCCGACGTTCGCTCGCCGGGCCAGGATTCTCACCCGCCGCCCGAAACGCCGCGTTCTGGTCTGGAGTTTACTTTCCGGCCGCGGTTAGGATGTGCATCAATCTGATACAGGAGCCAGCTCTGTCTCTGGTTCTGTAGTGTCAATGTTCGTCTGCCGATTCCCTGCTGTCAGCCGCGGAGAGTTCCAATCATGCTGAAGTACCGCCGGTTTACCCTTCTGCTGCTGAGCTGCGCCGCGGCGCTGCCGTTCCCTGTCGGCATGGCGGCAGAATTCCCGTCTGCCGGACAGTTGCAGGGGCTGGGGCTACAACTCCACTGGGAAGGCCAGGCAGTCCTGAATACCTCGCGCGATGAAGTTCGCTACCGGACCATCGATGAAGACGTCGTCGTGGTGCAGTCGACTGCCGGTGTTGTCAGCGTCTTCAATGCCGAAGACGGCCGTCGCCGCTGGGCCGCACAGATCGGGCGTACCGACGAAGCGGCGCAGCCGGCCGTAACCAACGACCGCCTGGTGCTTGTCATCGCCGGCCCGGTTCTTTACGGACTGGACAAGTTCACCGGCGATGAAGTCATCCAGCACCGGCTGCCGTCTTCGGCATCTGCGGGGTGCGGGGTCGGCACCATCGAACGCGACGATACCCGCTACGAGTATGCTTACGTTCCGATGGCAGAAGGTTCGGTGTATTGCTACGACCTGCAGACTCTGCGGCATCTGCACCGCTACGGCACTCTGCCGCCACAGGTCAGCCGACCGTTTCTCTGGCGGTTCATCTGCAAAGAACAAATCGACTTTCCGCCGGTGTTTGCCGAAGAGGCCACAGCATTTGCGACCCGGACGGGCAACCTGCACGTCATCAATTCAGCCGGAGAGACTCAGTACCAGTTCCTGATGGACGAGCCAGCCACCGCGCCGCTCACGGTGATCCGCGACGCAGACACATCAAGTCTGATCATGGCGACCGGAAAGAACCTGCTGTACGACATCATGCTGGAGAAAGCTGCTGCCACCAAGATTACGGCTCAGGTCGACTGGACGCTGCCGCTGGCCCGGCCGGTCAATGAGCAACCAATTGCCGTTGGTAACAGCGTGTATGTCGTCTCCGAAAGCGGAGGGCTTCACAACATTGCCCGCGATACCGGTCGGCCGGTACGAGTTTCCGGCGACGATGGTCGCACCGACGACTGGTTTATTGCCGATATCGCAGCCGTCACTGCTGTGTCGAGGAGCCACGTCTACGCCATTGACCGAACCAACCGCCTGCTGGCAATCAACAGGACAACGGCGAAAGTCAGTGACCGCGATGACCGCCTGCTGGTGGCTTCGTACCAGCGTCACTACAGCAATGCGGTCACCGACCGCCTGTACCTGTTATCCAGTAGCGGTCAGGTCGTGTGCCTGCGAGAAACCGGCAGTGAATTTGCGACATATCATCAGAACCCGTCCCGGCAGCCGATCGACGTGAATGTCTCGGACCCGCAGGAAGAGGCGACGGAAGAACCACCGGCCGACGCGGACCCCAGCTTCTGACATTCCGCACAGATTCCGACGTTTGACGCGTGCACGCGCCGCCGATAGATTCCTGATTCAGATGGCCGCTGGCGATTCATTGCCAGCGGCTTTTTCGTTTTCGGTCTGTTTCGGAAGTGGCTCATTGCATGGCTCAGAACTCGCCGCCCCGGGCGCTCATCAGCGTCAGCGACAAGCACGGACTCGATCGGTTCGTGAAAGGACTTACGGAACTTGGATTCGACATTCTGTCCACCGGCGGAACGCGCCGGTTTCTGGAAGATGCGGACGTTCCTGTGATCGACGTGACCACATACACGCAGTTTCCTGAAATTATGGACGGCCGTGTGAAGACGCTGCACCCGAAAGTTCACGGAGCGATCCTCGGCCGGCCCACACTGCCGTCGGATGCCGCCGCAATTGCCGAACACGGCATCGTTCCGTTTCAGGTTGTGGTGTGCAACCTGTACCCGTTTCAGCAGACGATCACAAAGCCCGGTGTGTCGGTTTCCGACGCGATCGAACAGATCGATATTGGTGGCCCGTCGATGGTCAGGTCAGCCGCCAAGAACCACGCTCACGTCGCCGTTGTCAGCTCTCCGGATCAGTACGACAGCGTCCTGCAGCGACTGCGCGACAACACTTTGGACGACACCTTCCGACGCACACTCGCGGCGGCAGCGTTCGAGCTGACGGCTCAGTACGATCGAGCGATCGCCGACTACATGGCCGGGATTACTCGGGACAACACCGACGGCGACACATCGCACTGGGGCAGTCGGCTGAATCTGTCGTTCAGACTTCAGTCGTCGTTGCGCTACGGCGAAAACCCGCATCAGAGTGCAGCCTTCTACGTTGAAGACAATCCGCCCGGCACTTCGCTGGCATGCGCTGAACAGCTCCATGGCAAGGAATTGTCTTACAACAACCTGTTGGACCTGGACGCAGCCAGATCCATCGTGGCCGACTTTGATGAACCCGCTGCGTGCGTCGTCAAGCACAGCAATCCCTGTGGCTGCGCCGTCGCGGAGACTCTGGCCAACGCCTTCGAGAACGCTCACGCCGGCGACCCCGTCAGCGCCTTCGGATCGATCATCGGCCTGAACCGCACCGTCGATGCCGCGACCGCCGAACGAATGTGCGAACCCGGTCGGTTTATCGAAGCCGTGATCGCTCCCGGCTACGACAACAGCGCCCTCACGATTCTCACCACAAAACCAAAGTGGAAGAACAACGTCCGGCTGCTGAAAGTCGAATTCTCTGACACCGGGCGAGGCGAAGCCGAATACCGGCGAGTCACCGGCGGCCTGCTCGTTCAGGACCGCGACGACCTGCCTCAGCCCGAAGCTGACTGGAAGGTCGTGACTTCGCGCCAACCAACCGTCGAGGAAGACAGAGACCTGCGATTCGCCTGGAAAGTCTGCCGCCACGTCAAATCCAACGCGATCGTAATTGCCAGAGACGGCATGCTGCTTGGTGCAGGGGCCGGCCAGATGAGCCGCCTGGACAGCTCTTTCATCGCCGCAAGGAAGGCCGGTGACCGCAGCCACGGCGGAGTGGTCGCCAGCGACGCGTTCTTCCCGTTCCGGGACGGCATCGATGAAGCGGCAAAGGCGGGTATCAAAGCCGTCATTCAACCGGGGGGTTCACGAAATGACGAGGAGCTCATCGCCGCGTGCAACGACCACGGCATGGCGATGATCTTTACCGGCAGAAGACACTTCCGGCACTGACCTCAAGCCATTGTCCCCACCGGGCATACCCCAATTTTGCAAGGCCATTGCACTACTTAGGATCCATCACATCCTGCAGTGCTCCCCGAGGTGCTTGCTGGACAAATTCCAATCTATGTTGCTCAAGCCGATCCTCGCATCCCGGGTTTGCCACACACTCACAAACCGGACGATCGCTGGCAGCAGATTCGTATGCTGAGTGCTCGAATCGTCGGCGATCATCTGGTAACACCTGCCAATTCGTACACGCTGCTGGTTCAGTCAGGAAACTTCGCCCGCCGCCGCCCCGGAAGAACGAACAACATCCGGGCACGCATGGAAATGAAATTCCGCGACACGTAGAGCAGACACGGCGACCTGCGCCGCACGTCGAACACATGACCGAGTGGGCCCATTCAACCGTTCGTACGTTCTTCCAGCGATATCGCCGACGCAACGGAGATCGCCATGGCAGGCACCTGCTGACGCAACGTGTCGGCTGCCGGTGGATCTTCTGCGGATCGCATTTTGCCCGTCTTAAGATCGCCGAAGGATGTCGGCAATGTCGGCACGACGTGGCGCATTGCGCGCATTCAGGAGCGGCGACGACGCAATCGAAGTAACGAGGCCCTGGACCGCGATCAATTTCAGGCTGGCCGAGGAACGCAATCCGGATGACTCGCGAAGACCCCATTTTCCGACCGCATGACTTGTTCGCACGCCAGAGCCTGGAGCGCTTGGAGGTCGCTCGCAGTATCGTCCGACACTACCTGCCGGGTGAACTGGTGCGAAAACTGAACATGGACACGCTGACGCTTGTGTCCGAGAGCTTCATCGACAGCGAGCTGCGAGCCAGCCAGTCAGATGTCCTGTATCATGTGCAGTTCACGGACGGTCATTGGGGACAGATCTACATCCTGTTTGAACACAAGAGCTACTCCGACCCGATGACCGTGTTTCAGCTGCTGAAGTACGTCGTGCGAATCTGGGAACGCCAGCAACGACAACAGGAATCGCTGACACCCGTGATCCCCTTTGTGCTGTACCACGGCGAACACTCCTGGACTGCCGCCCGGTCGCTGCGAGAACTCGTCGGCGGCCCGGCACTGCTGCAACGTTATGTTCCGGACTTCGCAATCGAACTGCTGGACCTGAGCACCTATCCGGACGACCAGCTTCCAACAGAATCTCTTACGCGAGCAACGCTGCTGCTGCTAAAATACATTTTCCGCGAGGATCTGCGAGGGCATCTGGAAGAAATCTTCCGCGCTGCCGCTCAGAAACGCGGCGAGGAAGGTCTGCTGGAAGTGCTTCGCAGTTTTTTGACCTACGTGGCCGCCGCGGCACGCCAGCTTGAGATGCGGGATCTGGCACCCGTGGTAAAACGATCATTGGGGACAACAGGAGAAAACCTTGTGAGCACGATTCTGCAACATTGGATCGAACAGGGCCGTGAAGAAGGCCGCGAGCAGGGCCGTGAAGCAGGCCGTGAAGCAGGCCGTCAAGAAGGACGCGAAGAAGGACGCATCGCAGCATTGCGAGCCGGCGTGCGGGAAATCCTGGACGTGCGATTCCCTGGCACTGTGACGGCGCTGGCGGCGCGCATCGACAGCATTGAATCGGCGGACTTGCTGCAGCAGGCGCTGCGTCTCTGCGCGACGGCACAGTCCGCTTCGGAATTCGAACAGTGGCTGAGCAATCACGAATGATGCGCCGACCAATCGCTGCTGACCTGCGAACGCACGTTCGAAACTCGGCCATTCGCCGTCAGCGCTGTTCACCTTCGGCTCAACCTGACGGTATTTCGACGGCGCGACAATCTGCCGTCGATGTTTGATACCTGGGTACCGATTCGACAAACCATCAGTGGCTTTACCCCAACGGTCCCGAATCTCACCAGAACGAAAACCTTCGGAGGCTGTCGGAACTGGAGATGCGCCGGGAGTGAAAGCACGGCGCACGCGCAGGATGCCACAGTCCCGCGAGGGAGGACTTTGCCCCAGGGGCAGGCATTCCGATTCAACGCGAATTCTGATGTCGACGATTCTCGCAAACCCCTCGAATGGCTAGAATCGAACTCATGTCCCCGTAGCTCAATTGGATAGAGCGTCGGCCTCCGGAGCCGAAGGTTACAGG
>CAZHET010000216.1:0-10364 GCA_964531585.1 uncultured Planctomycetaceae bacterium
ACGGGTTAAACGAGCGTGTTTTCCGGGGGAAAAACTCTTAACGGCGTTGCCCTCCACGGCGTCCCAGAATCGTATCGACGTCGTGGCTGAGCGTGCCTGGCTGCCAACCAGAAAGCGATTCAGCGTCGGATCTGCCGCAATCAAAGGCAGAAAGTTGTTCGGAATGTCAATGCGGCGCTCTTCAGAGCCGGACTGAATGTTCCAGAAACGAATCGGTTCATCATCGCTGGCGACCACCAGCACCGACTCATCGGTCGAAAAAAATATGGAACTGGCCGGCCTGAGGTGCCCCTCCAGCCGGCGATATTCCTCCCCCGGTGTGTTCGTCTTGTGGATGCGAATGGAGCTGTCGCGCGCAGCAAACGCGACATAGGTTCCTGAGGGCGAAATGGCAATAGCTCGGACATCCGGCGGAGAAGCCGGAATAAGACGCTGCTCAACATGTTTCAGATTCATTTGAGTTTGCAACTTAACGACCGTGTCGTCTTCCAGGCTTGCCAGTATCGTGTATGCAGGTGCGCCACCGGTACTCCGGACGCGGATGTCCATCGCTCGCACGTTTGCAGTGAGCGGTATTTCGATTTGGTTGCGGTCTGCAACCGGCCAGCGCTTGGGTTGCAGCACCGCCGTGCCGCTCGCGGAATCTGTATTCGCGACTTTCGATTCGTCCATGCGATCACTGGCGAAATCGGGCGAAATCGTCGGGACCACTATCGACAGCAGGGACACCAACGGATTCCGCAGCATGAAGACAATGAACGCGGTGATGCAGAGGGCGACGGAGACGCTAAGCCACTTGCCGGGGCTGTTCCTGCTGATGATCTGAAGCAGGCGTCGCCAGCCTGGAGCCTGTGCGGGTCCGCGCAGAACATGGGCTCTGGCCTTCGCGACTTCCAGCCGTGCCTTTAGCAGGTCTCGCTGAGAACGAATGTCCTGCAGTCGCGCGTTGACGGACGCGAGACTGGATCGCATCGTTTCGAGTTCTGACTGCTGTTCTTCGCTGAGTCGCCGCAGTTCGCCGGCCTGCATATCGCAGCGGATCTTTTTGCGCAGGAGTGACCGAGCTTCGTGGTCGCCGGCGGCGGCCGCGGCGGCGGAGGCTGCATCGGCAGCCGCCTGCTGCCACTCGGCGATTTGTGACTGCAGATCCTGCTGAACCAGTTCGGCTTCCTGAACCATCGAGTGCAGCTGGTCACGCCGACGTTGATATTCGCGAACGGCACCGTCGACCTGCTGCTGCGTGTTCTGCAGCTCATCAACAAGGTTTGGAGCGATGTGGCCCAGCAGTTCGTGAATCCGGTTTCGAATCCGACTCGACCAGGACTGCGGCTGTTCGAGAATCAGGTCGTCCGGTAACAACAGAGGGATCGCTTCGAACGAAGGAGCAGCGATGATCTGCGTCTGCCCGGTTCCTTTTCCCGTCGATTCACCGCTCGCCGTCTGCGGAAGCCGGGCGGAACTCACGGCGGTCGGCGAGCGTGAGGTCGACGCAGCGACGACGACTTCTCCGGCTTTGAAGCGTTGCAGATCCTCAAGAACCTCTTCCGCGGTGGCGTAGCGCTGATCGGGCTGCTTATGCATCAGCCGATCGACGATCAGCGAGAGCGGTTCAGGAACGTCCGGATTGTGTTCGGTCAGCGGGACGTGTTGTTCGTAGACGTGCTGAAAGATTACAGCCGTCGGACCATCGCCGTAGAATGGCAGCCTGCCGCTGAGCATGCGGTACAGCACGACGCCCAGCGAGTACAGGTCGGATCGGCGGTCGACAGCAGCTCCCCGTCCCTGTTCGGGCGAGATATAGTCAGCCGTTCCCATGACGGTGCCTGTCGCCGTCATGGATCCCGACGCATCATGCGACTTGACCAAACCGAAATCCGCCAGTAACGCGCGTCGGTGCAGGTGGTCGATTAGGATGTTGGCGGGTTTGATGTCGCGGTGGACCAGCCCCTTCTGATGCGCCAACGAAAGCCCGGAGAGTACCTGTTCAATAACAGCCAGCGAGTGCTCGATGCTAAGCTTCTCGTGTTTCCGCAGCACGTCGGCCAGCGATTCGCCGTCGACGTACTGCATCGCAAAGAAGTGCCGGCCCTGGTCTTCGCCGATGAAGTAGATCTGAATGATGTTCGGATGAATCAGGCGGGCAGCGGCTGTGGCCTCGGCCCGGAAGCGCTTGACGTAGTCTTCATGGCGCGACAATTCACCGGCGAGCACTTTAATGGCCACAACGCGATCGAGAGAGCGTTCGTAACCCTTGTAGACATCGCCCATGCCGCCACTGCCGACAGATTCGAGCACTTCGTAGTGACCGATCATATCAGTGCGTTCCGCAGCACCGGCCGACGCGCGGGAGTCCAGGCCGGCGACGTCCGTGTCAGCTCTGGCGGGGTCGAGGACCGAATCGGTGTCGCCCATCTGCCGGCCTGCCGGCCGCTGACGGGCTGGCTCAAGCATGGCCAGGGCCGCCAGCAACTGCGGCACATCCGCGATCCGACTGGCTTCGTTGTAGCCCAGTACTGCCGTCAACACAGAGTGCAGTTCGGAAGGCACGCTCCCCTTGACACGCGGACTGCGGTGGAACTCCGCCAGTGAGAAATCCGCCACCAGCCGGCACAGCAGACAGCCCAGCTGCCAGACGTCGATGCGTTCCGGACCGAACGTCAGCGCTGCTTCACTCAGCGCGCCGCGAGCCGTTTCGAGATGCGTTGACAGTCGCGGCGGCATTGCGTGCCGGAACTCGGGCGGGAGATTCTCTGCAGACTGATCCGCGTCAAACGCGACCTCGGCATCCGGCGCGGATACGACCGCCTGATCATCGTGATCCACGCTGACGGTTCGCGGCGAGATCGCCAGATGCAGCCGGCCACGCTGATGCAGCTGACGAACCTGTTCCGCTGCCGAGGCAACAACGGCAGTCGCCTCGGCAGTCGCGAGCACGCCCCGCCGCGCCAACACCTCAGACAGACGTTCGCTCGCTGGAATATTCTTGCCCATTTGCTCGGTCACTGTGCCAACGCGCCGGCGATCACAGGGTTAGTTCTTCATATCCTTTTTCCGCTTCATTTCCGCCAGTTGTGCTTCGACATCCAGATCGACTCCGGCCGACTCGCGGGTTGACCAAGGTTCAGAGATTTCTGCAGCCGCGTCATGCAGTTCGGCCAGAGCTTCTGCTTCTGCTTCTGTTTGCTCAACGCGCTCACGCATCCTTTCAAATTTCTGAAAGGCAGCATCGTCAATTGACACATCTGACGCCGAGGTGGTCGCCGTCAGCATACCCTTGCGCACTTCGGCCGCCTTCTGCCTGGCGGACAATGTGGCAAGATTTCGCTTTGCCTCCGAAAGCTTTGCTTTCATGGCGTCCAACTGCGTTCGCAGCGTCTTAGTCGCGGCCTGGCTTGAATCGAGCTGCTGCTGAAGCGCGGATGTCAGTTGTTCGTGCTCGCGCCGCCGAGCAATCGCCTTTCTCGCCAGATCGTCATCGCCGCTGTCCACCGCCGCTTCAGCTCGCGAAGCCCACAGTTCAACCCGCCAAAGCACAATGCGATGAACTCAAGGATCGGCACAATAATCAAAGCAGACAGGGACACTATTTCAAGACGCCCCCAGCGAACGATCCAGAACAGTTCGAACGCCGGTTTCTTCAGCAGCCCAACGAGCAACGTAATTGGAAAGAAAATCAGATAATGAACTTCGATTCGTGACGCAGGCATCAGAATCGCTGTCATTGCAACCAGTGAAAACACAAGGCCGGACGCACCGTACAGGTAGCCTCCGACAAGCAGCCTCGCGAGAATGCCCAGAGCCAGCACTGAGATCACGCAGGCTGCCGCATACCAGCCGTCGCCAATGCGCCGGTTGACCGCATTCCCGAACAGCCACAGCATCCAGGAGTTCAGTATCAGATGAACAATGCCATGATGCGCGAATGCGTACGTTAGCACGCTGAACAGTCCCGTTCCCGGTCCGACCCACAAGGACTGAATCGGCACGAAGAAGTAAGCCAGGGCCATCAGTAGCACAACCAGTAGATTCACAAGCGGCAGCCGTTCGCTGGTCAGCCGACTGTTGATTTTCATCGGAACGAAAAACACATACGTTCTCCATACGAAGCACCACGCCTATGATTTCAGTAAGTTTAATGTCTCGAAAGAACGATTCCGGCGGAGAAACTCGAGAAAACTCAGAGTTCACTCAACGTGCCGCCTCAACTTCGAGATAACAACCTCCCTTGATCGACTGGTATGCGACATTTCCCGGGTGTGGGCATAGACGTCTCGCACCGCTTCTTCGATCCCGCCGGACCTCTCAAGGAACAAGAACAGCGTCTGCCATTCCCTGTCGAATTCGGACTCGGTGTCCGAGGCTTGACAGTATCGCGAGACGTGTTGATGCAGCCGGGTCCGCAGCAACCGTTCGAAATTCTTCCGAGCGTACTTGAAGCCGTTTTCACATCGTGAGACCGCGAGCGAAAGGCAGTCAGCGATCTGCGGGAAGGTCATGTTTTCGCAAATTCGTCCATGCAGCACTCGAAAATCATCGTCACGACCGGTCGCTCCGAGCTCACTCTCGAGGGACGCAACCGTCTCGCGCAACAAATCCTGCACCCACGCACGATAGAAGATGTCGTCTTCGTTCGTCGGTGCAGGTTCTGTTTCCGGATGCACGACGCCCTGCTCGACGAGCAGAGCGATCTCCTGTTCTACGAGCAGTGGGCTGTTGTTCGCGGAACGCCGGTTGTTTGCCAGCACCTTGCGGATCACACTGCAGAGAAGCGTCCGCAACTTTGCCGATCGGTTGTCAGCCCATCGCTTCAGCAACTGATTCCGGATCAGGACAACGAACATCGAAGAGACAATATCTTCGGCGGCATCGCGTCCAATCTGTCCACGGCGAACGGCGAACTCGCACGCCGGATTCCAGTAATCACTCAGGAACTGCCGCCAGTCCGCCTCGCTGCCGCCGTCCGCGATCCGCTGAATCAGCGTCAGCCGAGTTTCAGGAAATGACATGGCGGTCGCCGTGTGCCGGGAATCGGGAAGCACTCCCGAAATAATGTGACGGTTTGTTCGAGGCCCCCCCCAGACCGTTGGCGCTGCACTTCGACTCGGCGGCCTCGGAGGGCCATTGTACGGATCTCTCCCCAGGCTGCGATGTCAATGTTCGCGGATGCGGATGTTCCGCCACGCAACGTCGAAAGGGCCGGTGCCGGCGGCGATGCCATGAACCTGCAGGCCGATCTTTCCCTTCGGATGAGTTTCGTAGATGCCTTCGTGAGTCAGGTCGGCAACCAGCGAATCGTTGATCCATGTCTGAATCCGCGGACCTTTGGCGACGATTCGAAACTTGTTCCATTCACCGTTCTTCATGACGGAATGTTCCAGGCCGGGAGTCTGCGGTTCGTGTGACAGCCAGCCCAGACCGGTGGATTCACCATAGATGTAACCCGCCTGGCCGGGGCTGGATTCGACCTCCACCTGCGGACCGTGAAAGCGACCGACCGCATCGGTTCCCCTGGCCTGATTGCCGGTACGTCTGGCTTCGGCGGCAACATCGTCTGCGGTTTTTTCGCGCGACCGAATCTGCACGCCGGAATTCAGGCTGTCGTGAACTCTGACTTCGAATTCCAGTTCGAAGTCACCGAATTCTTTGTCGCTGGCAAGGAATGAGTTCGGGCTGCCTTCCACGGTTTTGCCGTAGATGGTTCCGTCCTTGACGCTGTATTCGGCCTTGCCGTGAGCGGCCTGTGACCACCCGTCGAGCGACTTGCCGTCAAACAGACTGACCCATTCATCGGCCTGGGCCATTGCCGAACAATACAGACCTGCGGCGAATGCGGCGCAAAGAACAATCGTACGACAGCAGTGGCGGTTCATAACGGCGATGCTCCGGAATGCGGATAAAAATGCACAAGGCTGACTCGACAGAATCGCACGTCGCTGCATGGACTGCAAACGAATGAGCTGGCGCTGCCGGCGACTATTCGTCGGAAGCGGCATCATCGCTCCCGGTGCCCGCGGCTTCCTCTTCTTTCATCCGCTCACGAATGCGTTCGGAGCATTCGCCGGCGATCGCTTTCAGCCGGGCGTTCTTTTCTTCGCGCATGTTCCTGTTGACTGCGGTCAGGCTGCTGCGGCCGCCGATCTCTGCCAGAACGTTGTAGACTCGTTCGCGGGTTCTGTCGTCGTTGTGTCGTACAAAGTCCAGCACGGCATCTTCGGCGAACGGTCCCATGCTGATCAGGTACTGCACGGAATTATCTCCGTTGTGGAAGTCCGCCAGTGCGCTGGCCAGCATCTTCGCCGTCTGTTCCGTTTTCAGGTCGGCGAGACCCTTCATCAGCGCTTCGGCTTCTTTGTGATAGTGACGATCCTTGCTGATGCTGAGAATGACCTTTTCGGTTTCGTCAGTCTTCCAGTTGATCATGGCCGGAACCAGGTGCTCCAGACCGCGAGCACCGGTGCGTGCGGCTGACAGCAGGATTTCCGAAATCTCTTCGCGGCGATCTTCGTCCACCGTCACGATCGCCAGCGCTTTGTACGCCTTTTCCATGCCATAGGTGTCGCTGTTATTGATCACTCGGACGGCCCAGTCGAGTTCGCTCTCGTTGGGGCGAGGCCGGTGTTCCCAGTCTGCCTTGCGAATCGCGTCTTCCAGTTCCTTCTGCTTCTGTTTGACGGCATCCAGTTCGGCCTTGCCTGGCAGAGTCTCCGGCAGATTCGCCTGCATCGTGATGATCCGGTCGGCAGTATTGACAGACAGCAGGCTTCCCCAGGTCAGTCGTGATGCAAATACGTGCGGATCGGGAATCGGTCCGGCACTGAACTGGTAGGCACCGTCGCCGAGCGGCTTCATGCCCGCCATGGCAAGTCGGTTTCCATCGAGTCCCAGCGGCGTCGTTTCGTTTTCCAGGTAAAGCTGCACGCGATCCGGTTCGCCCTCCGCTCCCTGAATATCGATTTGATAAACGTTGCTGAGCCCGTATTCCAGAGCCAGCTCTTCCACATCGGGATCCGGGATCGGTGTCGGCAGCAGGGCGAGAATCTGAATGTCGCGCCCCTGGACGCTGCTGACGTTGCCGACGCCCAGACGTTCGGCGAATTCGCGGGGATTCAACGCCGGAGCCGCATGGTACGTGTAGCTGTTGCCCACGTGCCCGCCGTTCACAATCGTTGGATACGGAACGTCCGAGCGGACCTGCTGATAGCGGTACGTCACCATACTGGGGCCGAATCCTCCCCAGTTCTGCTGGTGCTGCGCGAGCGCCTGCTGCTCGGCCGCCTGCTTGTTCTGTTCCGTTGCCTGTTTGGCTCGTTCCTGTCCCGCCTCATAGTCCTGATAGGCGGCCCGAAAGACCTTGCGGTTAAGGTACTTGTTGGCTGCCAGTGAATCGCCGATGACGTCGGAAAACACAACCGTCACGACCTTGTCGGCACCGTAGCGGCGAATGAGCGACTCGCGTTCGGTCTTGCTGTTGGCGGCTCGCTGTCGTTCCAGGTTGGCCTGATACAAAGCATCGCGTTCCGCACGCTGCGCGTCCGTCAGCTCACTCGCGGAATTGCGGTCGGCCGGTGCAACCGAAGAACGAGCGGCATCGGACCCGTCAGCCACCGCAGCGGAATCCCCGGAACCGCTGAACATCTTCACGGCCACCAGCACCAGCACACCGCCGCCGATCACGACTCCGGCGATCACGGCTCCGATGACGAGCGGTGTTGTGCCGGATGAAGAGGACTTGCGGCGTCGGACGGGCTTGCTGCCGCGCGCCGGCGGAAGTGACCTCGTCGGCGGTACAGTGCGGCTTCGTTTACTTCCGGGAACGTCAATCGTTCCGCCGCACGCTTTGCACGGCAGACGATTCCCCGCGCGTTCGTCGCCAAAGCGATACTGTTTTCCGCAGTCGTAGCATTCCGCAACGATGGCCATGTCAGGTTCCTGCCTGCACCGGAAGGTGAAATAAGTGAAGTGACTGCCCACAGATGTCACTGCCGTCAGATCGTAAAATCAAGACAAAATGACGTCAATTCGCGGTCTCGTGTTGGTCGGGATCGGCCTTGCCTGCTGTACCTCACCGTACCGCGTTACCTCCACGCGAAGTCGAGCCGTGAATGCGACATCTTCGCGGTCCGAAACATCAGAAGCCGTGGAATCCGCGGGATTCCCGGACCAGCGGTCAGTCGTTGTACTGCAGCATCGCTCCGCGCACGAGGGCGGCCATTTTCGGCGGGCTGGCTTCGAGATTCACCGTCAGCCCGGCCTGACGGATTGATTCCGAGCACGTCGGTCCGATCGATGCAACCATCAGACGCGATGCCTGATCGCGAAACTCACCGGACAGCCGCAGCTCGTCGGCGACCTGAAACACGTGTTGCACCTGCTGAGCACTGGTGAACAGCACGATATCGACCTCACCCGCCGCGACAGCGCGAATGGCCTGCTGCAGTGGTTGCGTGTCTTCCGGAAGCGCCCAGCGGTAGACGGGAACCGGCAGCACGTCCGCTCCCAGTTCTCGCAGCGATTCGTCGAGTTCCGGGCTGGGCTGTCCGTACTCCTGGACGGCAACCAGTCCGCCGCGCAGGTTGATGTCGGCGGCTTTGATGGCCGCGATCAGATCTGCCGAAGTATTGGGTTGTTCTGCTTTAGCGGCACAGGACAGTCCCAGTCGCTGCAGCACCGCGGCGGGTTTCGGTCCGCGAACCAGCAGCGGAATCCCGCGCAGGGTGCGGAGCAGTTTCTCTTTGGCATTCAGGGATTGCGCAAGTTCCAGCAGCGCTTCGGTGCCGACTCCGGTCAGAAGAACCAGATGCGTGACGTCCCCCGCAAGGATTCGCTGCAGGGCTGCGATACCTGCGGGGTTGTCCTGAATGGGCAGTTCCCGCATGGACGGCGCGAGCATCGGCTGTCCGCCTGCGCGAGCAATCAGGTCGCGCATCACGTCGGCTCGTCGGCTTTCAAAACAGCACACAACGGGAATTTCGCGTCGCGTCATGGTGCTGGCCGACTCCTACCCCGAGACGCGGCGAATGCTGCGCGAGAAATAGTCGATGATTCCCGGAGCATCGACGGAGGTCACAACATCGACGTTCGTTTGCGTCAGCGCCACTCGGCGGCGGTCGAGCACCGTCATGCCTCGCGTCAGTTCGCCGGACGTTTCCACATCGACTAGAGCCGCTTCGGCGGTGAATCGCTCGGCTCGCGCGGCGACGGCCAGTGCGGCGATGCTGTTGAGCGGGATGCCTTCCAGTCCCAGATGCTGATGGTGCGCGCGGACGGCATACTGCAGCATCGACGCGATGACGCGGCCCACCGGCGTTCCTTCGATGAATTCGATCAGCAGCTCGACGTCTTCAAACGTCAGCACCGGCTGTGACCGGACATCCAGCGGCACGAGCAGGCGGTGCATCGGCAGACGCAGGACGCTGCGGGCGGCTTCCGGATCGGCCCAGATGTTGAATTCGGCCACGGCCGTAACGTCCCCACCGAACGTCACGCAGCCGCCCATCGTCACCAGGCCCGCCAGAAGTTCCGGCAACTGAGGTTCCAGATCGTAGGCCATCAGCACGTTGTTAAGCGGTCCCAGTGTGAGAATTCGCACTTCGCGGGGATACTCACGCACAATGTCGACGATGACCTTGGCGGATTCGCGTCGGTTGTGCAGGTCGGGCACACGGACGTCCAGATCGCCCAGTCCCAGCGGCCCGTTGACCGCGTTGCGGTTTGCCAAAGCATCGCCGGTGTCCGCTCCGAAGGCGACTTTGATTTCGGACTGGCCGACTCGCGGGTGCCGCACGGGATCGACAAGTTCCACCAGGTACTGCAGATTTCGCGTCGCCTGAATTCCGGAGACCGTGCCTGCAGTGGCCGTCACCGCCAGCAGATCCACCGACGGGTCCGCCATCGCGACCAGCACTGCCAGCGCGTCGATGATTCCGGGGTCGGCATCGATAATCAGTTTCTGAGCCAACGCAAAACCTCTTTGATGTCAGTCATGTCTGCATTTGGGCCGGCCGCTGAGCAGGCATTGTCCCGTGCGGCGATTCGCGAATGTGACGGCTGTGGCACTGTAGGCAATTCTGTCCGGAGCGTGAAGGATCTACCGCGCTGGCGAGTTCACCGGCACTGATCCGGTCGACATGCGTTATGACAGCAGCGGGTCACGCCGACGCTGTGTTTTCGTCGAGCGGCAACACGTCGACGCCGACGGACATGCGGTGCTGACCGCCTCCGATGAAGACTCCCGTCAGCGGTGGCACATCGCCGTAGTCGCGGCCCCACGCCAGTGTCACGTGGTCTGCCTGCGCGAGTGTGTTGTTTGTGGGATCCACATCAATCCACCCCAATTCGCCACAGAACACTGACAGCCACGCGTG
>CAZHET010000217.1:0-10320 GCA_964531585.1 uncultured Planctomycetaceae bacterium
AACGACCGCCGCGGCAGCCTGAATGCCCGCACCCGCCCGTGAACCGTTACGCTGCTTCTTCATGGGTCGCCAACGACCAATGGTGCCGGCCTTTTTGCCATGCTTCGCTTACGTCTGAAGTTCACCTTCAGACAGCACTTTGCTCCCAATGACGCGCAACACAGCGACACTCGTCATTCCGAACGAGCTCTCGGCGATTAATTGTCGCAACGGTCCGAAAGAAACCCAACGGCTGAACACGTATGCGTCGAATTCGGACGGCCTCCTTGCGCCCGGTCATGCGAATTGTCGACGTAGAATGCCGAGGAAGAAACGATCGGAACGACGCGGACGTCCAGGGTAATTAGCTTTCGCAGCACATTGAAGTGTCCGTTGTTTCCAGCAACGTCGACGTCGCGCCGGACGTGAAGACGTGATCTTGTGGCGGGTAAATCGATGCATTCTCGATTCTGAACTCAGTGTCCTCCAAAGTCGATGCCGGGCAACCGAGGGTCGGCGATTGAAAGCGCTACAGATCGTCGGTGTTGCTGCTACACTGAGCTTCACCAGCATTCTCCCGATTGACTCCATTGAGACGCTCCCATGCTTGCCACCCCGTTTGAGATCACTGTGATACCGGTAACAAAGTCAGACTCTGTTGCCAGTAAGTTGCGCGAAATCCTGTCCGAGCTTCGGCTTGAATATCCGCTGTGCGACACGAACGAGACGATGCGACTTGTTGTTGACACGGTGTGCAGTGAAGACGAACTGCTGGGTCGAATTGTTGAAATCTTTTCACGGAGCGGTGCGGACACCATCATTGCCGTTGGCGATGCTTTTGTGGACGACGATCCATCGGGAAATCCCAGGGCGACCGAGCTGACTCACCGACTGCGGGCGCTGACGGTGCAGGAAGAATATGTGAGAGCAGGAGATCTGTGTGGAGTCATCGGCTTGGTCCACAGTCGACCATCGAGAACTCGCGATGTCGATGCTGTGGTTGCTGACGGGGAGAGCAGATCCCTCGAAGCAGCGTTGTGTCGCACGGGCAACGGATTGTGGCTGAAGTCGAAACACAGTCCTTCGCAACCTGCCGACAACGATGAAGACAACCGTCGAGCCATTCAGATTCATGTCGTTGAGAATGAGCACCAGATGCAGGATTATCTGTCGCTACGGCACCGAGTGTACAACTGGCTGGGCTATCTGGACGACGATCTGGGGAACGCGAAGTCAGCGGTGGATATCGATCCATTCGACAAAACTTCGATTCATTTCGCTGCTACCGATGTCCGCAGTGGAGACGTGATTGGCACGATGCGGCTCGTGATGTCGTCCGTGCCACGAATGCTGCACGAATCAACGATCGGCAATCCGTACAACGTCTGGAAAACGCAAAAACAGTGGTGCGAGAATATCGCCCGGCGATCGATCGATTCCGTCATTCGCGAACGCCTCCGGTCCAATCTCTGTTTGCCGCTTCCGATTCTGCAAAACAGCAACTTCGGAGACCGCTGGCCCGAGTTCCTGTCCGAGAATAAAGTGGCGGCCGGAGGCGAAATCAGCCGGCTGGTGGTGAGTCCACGCTATC
The DNA here is from genome assembly GCA_964531585.1 of uncultured Planctomycetaceae bacterium. Lineage (GTDB taxonomy): Bacteria > Planctomycetota > Planctomycetia > Planctomycetales > Planctomycetaceae > JAWKUA01. The sequence continues at coordinate 1,571 of CAZHET010000217.1, forward strand.
AGGGTCTGGGCATTTCGTCACTGCTGCTGCGAGCGGGAATTGCCACTGCTTGCGACCTGAAGAAGGACTTTGTGCTGCTGGAGTGCATTCCAGCGCATGCCTTAATGTACTCGAAGGCCGGTTTCACCGCGCTGACGGGGCACCACTGCCGGGCTCAGGGGCTGGACCAGGTTGCCGTCGGGATGCGACTGGATCTCACCGACAGTCCGTACAATGTCCCGGTCCAGCTTGCTCACCGGGATGTCGAGACCATGCGGCGATCAATGGCCGCGGCGATGACGCCAGAACCGGGGATTGCTTCAACGGAAGCCCTTTGTCTGTGCGATCTGAGACGCTGCTGGAAGCACGGTCACTATCGTCTGCGAGGCGAAGAAAGTTGTCCGCTGACTCGGCAGCACGGATGCGGCTGACAACAACCACAGCGCGAGTAGCGTGACATGTCTTCCCGCGCGACGCACCCGATGACATGTCGCACTCTCGCCGGACAAAAGAACGGACTCCGATCCGTCGAAGCGATCCGGCGCTATCTTCCAGGGCTCTGTTTCACCAACAAAGGTCATTCTAATGCCCACAGTTCATGGCGGCTACAACGATTCACACGCCGGTCTGGTCCAAGACGATCCGGACGAGAAGACGGCTCAGATATTTATCTCCCATGCGAGAGAAGACCGGGAACGGGTGAATGAGCTGTACCGACAACTGCAGTCCGCCGGCTATCGACCGTGGATCGACACAAAAGATCTGCTCGGCGGGCAGGAGTGGGATCGCGTGATCACCGATGCCGTTGAAGAATCCGACTTCTTTCTGATCTGCCTGTCCGAAGCGTCACATCAGAAGCGCGGACAGGTTCAGCGGGAGATCCGGCTGGCCCTGAAGCAGATGGAACTTCGCCGGCCCGGTGACATTTTTCTGATACCGGTCCGGCTGGACGAGGTTGAACTTCCGGAGGAAATTGATCGCTATCAGGCCATCGATCTGTTTCCCGATGAAGGATATGCCGACGGGTTCGAGCGGCTGAAAACTTCGCTCGCGGCACAGGGCTTTCCTGGAATTGACGTGCCCGCGACTCCACCAGAAAAGCGGACTCCGACGGGACGCACCATACGCCGTCCCGCCTTCGACCGGTCGCTGCCCGGTTATCTGCTCGATGACTCGTACCATTTCGTGGACTGGAACCCGGCGTTTGACGAAATCGTGGCCAAGCCACTGGGACTCAGGCGCGGCGGCCACGCCTTCGAGTTCGTATCAAAGCTCGCGAACTGCCAGCAGGTGATCGAACGTTCCAAGATTGTCTTCGGCCCCGGCGAAGATCCTCTGACCGACCAGGAAGTACTGCTTTTGGACTCGCCGACCTACGGGATGATTACGTTCCAGAAGCTCGCCTGCCAGATTCCGGATCGTCGCGGGAGTGCCATGGCATGGAGTGTGAGCCTGAATGTTCTGAGCGCGGATTCTCTGCCGCAACTTTTCCACGATATTGGGGAGAGGCTGGACCGGGAGATGAACTGGTCGCGGTACGCCAAATCCTACGACGAACTGCTTCTGGAATTTGATCAGTATCACAAGCTGCTGAAGACAGTCATCGGACTTCTCGGCCAGGCAAAAAGATGCCTCGATCTCGGAGCAGGAACCGGCAACAGCACGGCCGAACTTTTGCGCCAGGATCCGGAGCGCGAAGTCTGGGCTGTCGAACTTAATCAGGACATGGTCGACCTGCTCAGGACAAACATCCGGTGCAAGTTGCAGTTCAGAGACAGCGCAGATGAATTCGACTCCTTCTCGGCGGGGTTAGAGCAGATTGACCGCGTTACGATCCTGAAGGAGGATATCAGCCGACTCGACGACGTTCCGTCTCAATACTTCGACGCTGTCGTTCTCGTCAACGTGTTATACGCGACCGATAATCCTCGAAAATGTCTTGAGCACGCATACCGGTTGCTGAAGCCGGGTGGAGTATTGACGCTTTCTACATCACACCGCGACACAGATGTCGACCGGCTCTTCAAGGCGATCCGAACCGAACTGCAGGCCAAAGGTCACTTCGAAGAGATGCGACCCTGCTTTGAGTCGGCGTATGCGTCTCACACGAAGATGTTGCCCCAAATTCACCGTGACACGAAGGACGACATCCGAGGATATCTGGAATCCACCGGGTTCCGCATCGAAAAGTGGCTTGATGACCAGTACGAAGAAGCAGTTGTTGTCGTGCGGGCGGTCAGGAGTTAACGACGAAGGTGAATCCGGAGAGCACGCACAAGCAGAACTCGCAGGAGCCTTGGCTTCCGCTGGTCGAACCGCGGCGGTGGTGCGGCCGCGATGACCCATCCCGCAGATTGCGTGATTTCAGTGTGACTGCCTGCACTGCCGCAACAGCGGCAGTGCAGCTTGCCGGGATTAACTCGCGAGCCGCCGAATGATCGCCGGACGTGTCCTGTTCGATCCACTGATCGCCGTCGTCAACGCGTTTCTGTGCGCGGAGAAGGTCCGCGTTGTGGAACTCGACGTTCGTGTCCGAAGGGCCGTGTTCGAGGCTCGCGAGAGAAATTCATGTGAAGAAGTGGTTTACGACTGAGTCAGACGCTTCGTTCGCTGATACTCCAGGCTCCAGGTGGCAGACTTAACATCACTTTGTGCGGGGCAAAAGGCTGCGCTAGTGGCAGTACGGAGGGCGGTGATTCTGCCAACGGCGTTGCCATCACCGTGGCCGTGACCTGGTGCCGCATTTTTTTGTGGGGGGCTTTGTCGGTCACCGGCGATACAGCTCTGTTACGAAAGGAAACTGACGATGGCATCAAGCACCCAATACCGGAGATGACAAATGGCGACGACAGACAAAGTGTGTTTCGATCGCATTCTGCCCAATCAGGTGTATCGACCGCTTCCGGGGCGCCGAATTGTACTCAGGAGCGGCCCCGCCCGTGCGGCGTTCGAGGTTGCGAAGTTGTGGCCAAACGGCACCACTTTGCACTTTCGATTTCTCAATGGCTCGGAACCACAAAAGCAAATCGTCCGGCAGTTTGCACCTCAGTGGACCGAGCATGCCAACCTGAACTTCGTGTTCGATGATTCCCCCAGCGCTCAGATTCGCATTGCGTTCAACGACGATGGTGCGTGGTCATATGTCGGCACTGACGCTCTTGGCATCCCCGCCAATCTGCCAACGATGAATTTCGGCTGGCAGGATGAAGGTGTGGTTCTGCATGAATTCGGACACATGATCGGCATGATCCATGAGCACCAGAATCCCAGCGACAACCCGATCCAGTGGAACAAGTCGGTGGTTATCCAGGCACTCAGTGCGCCGCCGAACAACTGGGATCTCGCCACGATTCAGCACAACATGTTCGACAAGTATGATCTTTCGCAGATCAACGGCAGCGAATTCGACGAAAAGTCAGTGATGCTCTACAGCTTTCCGGCGTCCTGGACTCTGAACGGATTTCACTCCGAGCCGAATGAAGTCCTGTCTCAGGTCGACATGGAATTCGCGGGTAGAGTCTATCCTGGTAGAACAGGAGGAAGCGAAAGTGAGGTCGTGGAGCTTCCGGTGGTCGAAGGGGCATATTCCGCCGAAATCGGTCAGCCGGGAGAAGAGGACTTGTACAAATTCACAGCGCGCAAGCCCGGGCGATACAGGATTGAGACGGAAGGCTCGACGGACCTCGTTATGAAGCTGTTCGGTCCCAACTCGACGCTGATCGCCCAGGACGATGACAGCGGGATCGGCAGGAACCCCAGCATCATCACGTCACTGACGGAAGGGGAATACACGGTGCAAATTCGCCACTACAATACGTCCGGCGGTACGGGACAGTACGCCATCAAAGTTGCGCTATCGTAAACAACTCTCCACGGCTCTGCTGAATCCTGACAAGCCAACTGCGGCCGCACGACCGTGCCGTCCGGAACGAGCGCAGCTTTGCGCCGCAGCTATGGCAGCGCTGGGACGGTATCGCGAAGTTCGTTCACGATGCCTGTGAGATCGTCTGATGCTGGTGAGTTGACAACTCCTTCCGGCAGTGGCGTCAGCAGTTCCGTGGCCGGAGACGAGTCGATGACCGATGACACGCGTTGAATCATTCCCGGCCCAAGATCGTTGATTCGGTCGCCCAGTGCCATGAATCCGTCGTGTGTGCGCTGTCTCGCGTTGCGAAGAAGTGTGGGCAGGCCGGTTCGGCGCACAAATTCGTGACTTCGGTCCTGGGCCGACACCACGGATTCCGCAAGTCGACCTGCCGCTGCCGGCTTTCGCTGAAAGACGATCTTCGGCTCGCACCCGCCAAGCAGGCTGAACACCAGGCAGATCTCGCGGTCACCGTAGTCGTACGAGATCCCGTCTGCCGTGTATTTGACGCGCGGTGCACCAGGCAGCAACTGAGCCTGGACGGACACCTGCTCTCCCGTTCTGGGATGGTTCAGCACCAGAACACTCGGGCCACCGGGCAACATCGGTCCCTGAAAACTCCGGTTCCCGGTGTAGTAATACCGATGAATGATCACCGTGGGCGGAATCTCGATTTGCTGAGTCCCCGGCGTCGTCCCCGGTACAAACTGCGGCGTCGGCCGTTCGCGACTGTCCACCGACGGATCAATGACGAGCAGCTCGTCAGCAGGCGAGACCTTAAGTGCACCGTCCTCAGCATGAACGTCCGCAGACAAGACGACTGCGGCTGTCATCACCATCACCAGTTGTATCGCTCTGATTGCGCGCATCCCTGTCGTTCCTCTCATTCGAAGCGAAGATCAACGGCAACGAAGTGAATCTCGGCGAACGCTCGTTCGATGCCGGAGTGGCTGTAACCTTCAAACCGCAGCCGTCGCACCTCACCTCGTTGCAGCCAGACGGTGCCGACGTTGATCTCAGCCGCGGACGGCGCTTTGACCTGGTCGAGGCTTTCCGGCCCGTCGATGGAGTCACCGATCAGGGGCCGGACGCGGATGTGCAGCCGATTTTGACTATACACGTTCAGGCCGACCTGCCGTGTCTGTTCGGCAAGCCCCGGATTCTGTTCCGCCGTGCAGTCCAGACTCCAGTGCCCGTGCTCATTGATGGTCAACGCGACGTCCGTAAGGCGACAGTGGTCGTTCTTCAGTTCTGCCTGACGCAGTGAGAATCTGCGCGCGTTGACCGTCGGAACGGCCGCCGCGGCACCATTGAGACGCGGCGCGCGTTCCAAATAGTCCACCCCTTTAAATGTGACCGCAGATACCGGAGGGCTGAGCGCGTGGGTTTCATAGCAGTACCGGTCTGAGATGCAGCAGACTGGCCGGCTGTGTGTGACACGCGGAATCCACTGGGCATGAATTGATCCCGCGTGGATCAACAGCAGGCCAAGCGCAATGCACTTTGCAGATTGGGACATTTGTCAACTTCCGTGCTCAGGGCGAGCCCTACTTCCGTGGCGATGAAAACGACCTCGGCAAACGCCACCCGAACGGCCTGAACGGCCGGCCAGCGGTGGCTGAATCGGCTTCTGTTTCTGTGGCAGTGTGCGCAGTGCCGGAAGACATGGAGTAAGTTGCCTGACCGACGGACAGGGACGCCGGAACGTCGGCTGCGCGTGATCGGCCGGTCGCCGCCTGAGTCCGGTTGCGGTTAGGAACACCAACCACCACTCGCCCCGCATATCGGACATCATCACGGCTGTCCGACTCCACAACGTGGCTGACATGCCGGGTCGCGGACGGCACCGCCTCGATTCCTGGCAGGCGACCACTGGCACTCTCTGCCCGACTCTGCCGACGATCCGGCGGAAGCGGCACACTCAGACGGTAGTTACTGTCGGCTCCACGCGGCAAATAACCTGCCCCCGGAACACTCAACGGAACCATTTCTCCGGAAGGAACCATGCGGAACTGCCCCGGAAGACCTTCCGGAGCATATCCTTCCTGCAGAGGACTGTCCTGTCGACCGTTGCCCAGGCCGATGTAGCCGTTGGGATGCTGTAGTGGGATGTCGACCTGCGTGCGGTACAGGTCGGCGCGCCGCTCTCCTTCGGGGATCCGCAGGAATTCATCAACCTGGGCACTGCTGTAGTCGTAAACCTCATTCTTGAGCGAGCGCATCCGATTGCGATAGGTGAATTCCTGCTCCATAATGTCCTCAACGGTGAGATCGGCGACGGCTGGTGCCCAGCGGAGTCCCATCAGGTCGAACATTGTTGGGAAAATCACCGAATTGGCCAGGATGACGTTCTGTTGCAGCGAAGATTCCTCACTGGCCTGCGGACGGAACAGCGTTCCGGCGACCGGAATATCTTCCAGCAGCGGCACTCCGCGGCCCGTTCGCGACGCCTTCAGAGCCACGCGATAGCGGCTGACCTCGCGCAATTCATAGTTGCCGATCTGCACATCCGTGTCGATGAAATGCCGCTTGACGCGTCCGAGGTGTTTCTCATCGGCACGAACCGGTTCTCGGATGTTGGTCGTGTACATGTAGTTAAAATCAAAAACGACACTTTGACCATCCGGCTGAATCACCGGTCGAATTTCGAAGCCGGTGCCTGTTTCGAATTTGTAAATCGCGGGATCCGGAATCAGAGCTTCAAGCTGTGACTGGAACTGTGGCTGTCCGGTCTGAGCCTGAATCACGGCCGCCTCACCGCTTTGAGAGGGCAACCCGGGCAGGATGCTCCGCACGGGTGAACCTTCCGGTCCGGCTCCGTAGATTGGTGCCGTTGGTTGCCCACTGTGGAGCTTTGTGAGCGCCAGAAACGTCGGGTCGTTCAGTAACGCTCCGTAGTCGTCGTACGCTGCCTGAGCGGACTGCATCGCTTCGGCAATCATAATCCGGCGTCGCGGCAAGTCGAATTCCATCGTTGCCTGAGGTTCGACTTTGGCAAACTCGCGATTGTTGGTCAGGACCGTGGTGTGTTCAATCTGCCCAAGGCTGACGCCCCGACAGGCATAGGTTTCTTCGCGAATGTTGCGGAAGGCCGGTTCGTAGAACTGCGTGTTGAAGTCGTCATCCAGCGCCGTGCAGATGCGTTTGACGTAGTCGTCGATAACAGCCGTATGAGCGCGTGTGCCTTCGACCAGTTCGATGTACTTCTCTTCGGCCTCATCAATCAGCATGTCGAGAAATTTCTTGTGATCGAGAGGACGGCGCGCGGCTTCGGCGGCCGCAGCCGCAAATGAAAACTGCATCGCCTTGGACAACATGCTCTGAAACGCTCTGTTCACTGGCTCGACATCAATCGGCTGCGTTCCCTCCGGTGGATCAATGCCTGCAATCTGAGGCCGGAGAACCGACCACGTTGCGTGCGCTTGGCGAATGAGTTCGGAAGTGCGTGCCGAGTCACGCCTGGCGAACGTCTGACTAAGTTCCTGAAGTGATCCCGAGAGCCGACTGAGTCCGCGTGCCACGTCTTGAAGGCGCTGGATTTCAGCGACCATCATCTGATGTGTATCCCAGATCTCACGACCGCGCTCGAAGAGCCGCTGGAGTGGAGTCTGGACAATGGTAGAGCGCTCTGATGACGCCCCGAATGGCAAGAGCTCCCACAGTCCGCGCTGCGGTCCACTGGGGTTCTCCGGCGGCATCGATTGAGTGTCCGCTGCCGGCGATCCATTCGTGTCACTAGGCTTCCCCCAACGAGTTCCACGCACAATCTCATCGAACTGGCTGCCTCGCTGTTGAATCAGGTTGTCAACAGCGCTTGGGAGAACAGCCTGCGCGTTGCGTTGGGTGTTGTCGATCTGTTCAACTGCCGGACCGTAGTTGCTCGGAATTTCGAAACGGACGTTGAGCCTCGTCTGTGCTGCACGAATGGGCAGTGTGGTTATATGCGACACACCATTCGGATTGATGACCTTTACAAGCCGAGTCTGCTGACTGCTGTCGCCAGGCACCGGCAGATTATGAATTTCACGAGCCGTATCGGACACAAGCTGGCGGAAACCGTCGTAGTCGCCGCGCTCGAATAAATCGGTCGCACGATTCTCCGCGCCCCGCAGGATCGAAGCGATTTGAGGGAACAGTCCGGTTTCACGAAGCGCTGCTCGGCGCGATCCTGAAACATTGAGGACATCAAAAATAACGTTGTCGGAGATTCCACTTGCGTCGGTGTCAAACTCCAGGCGAACGGAGTCTCGTGCCTGTCCGAAGTACTGTCGCGACAAGTCTTCCAGGCTGGACTTCCGCGATGATAAAGACGCGATTTGGCTGTCGAGGGTCGAAATAACTTTCAGAACCTCCAGGACATCGCTCTGAAGGCTCGTTTGCTGCTGTTGAAGCTGAGCATTCGCAATTTGTTCTGCACGCTGCGCTCGGCCGAGCTCCTCCGAATAATTCCCGATGCGTTCTTCGATCAGCGCGCGTTCGACGACGCGCTGTTTCAGTTCCACTTCTGTAATCAGGCGACTCTTGAGTATCTGTGCGAGCTTGATGAACTCTCGCTGCACGGGGCTGAGTGTGTTGTTGCCGATCAGATTGGCGTCATGGAATCCTCGCAGCGATACAAACCGAGCATTGTCAGCCATGAACTGGAACTTCCGGTGACGAAAACGCTCTTTCGTGTCCGACGCGTGAAAGTACTCGATTTCATCAACCGGCAGTTTGCTCATTAACTGGTGCTCAAATTCTGCGAGAATCTCCATTCTTGTGTCATTACCCGCCAGAGCCAGCATAAACAACGCAGACGCCAGGCTGGTGGTGTCCATCGAATGCAGACTCAACAGTTTGTTTCCGGTTCGCACAAATTCCGAATCCATCGCGTGCAGTTCTGCGATGAATTCCGCACCAAAGAAAG
>CAZHET010000218.1:0-10318 GCA_964531585.1 uncultured Planctomycetaceae bacterium
TCGATGACCTTGCCCTGATTCAGATGCACCGGGCGGTTCAGGCGATCTCGCACGACGGAATGCGGTTCGATTCCCAAAGCGCTGTAAACAGTGGCTCCAACGTCATCCGGGGAGTACGGCGTCGTGGCGGGATAGGAACCGGTTTCGTCCGATTCTCCGATCACGTGTCCGCCCTGAACGCCGGCTCCCGCAAACAGGCCGAAGAAACACGGCCCCCAGTGATCTCGCCCGGCGTCCCTGTTGATTGTCGGAGTGCGTCCGAATTCACCGAGCATCATCACCATCGTGTCCTGCAGCAGGCCCTGGGAATCGAGATCAGACAGCAGTGCGGAAACCGCCTGATCCAGCGGCGGCAACAGCCTTTCTTTCAACGTCTGAAAGATCGCCGCGTGATTGTCCCAGTTCTGCACCGGCCCCATGTTTGCCTGAACGATGGGAACTCCTGCCTGCACGAGTCGGCGAGCCAGCAGAAGAGACTGGCCGTAACTGTTGCGTCCGTAGCGGTCTCGAACGCTGTCCGATTCGCGATTCAGTTCGAACGCCGTCGAGAGTTTGCTGGAAGACAGCATCGTGAAGGCGAGTTCCTGATCGTCGGTCATGCTGACCGCCGATGGCTGTCGCGAGACGCGGCTCTGTTGTCCGTCAACGGCCGCCAGCAGATTCCGGCGCTGCTGTAATCGGCGATCGTCGATGCCGGACGACAGTGTCAGCGTGTCGACTTTGAACCCGGCGTCCTGCGGATTGCCGACAATCTGCCACGGATCGTAACGCGGCCCCAGAAATCCCGCATGCTGTCCCGGCCATGTCAGCGGCGACGACATCAGAAATGTCGGCAGATTGACACCGCTCGGAATTCCGTCGCTCCGCGGGCGAAGGAATTCGCAACCGGCCGCATAGCAGGGCCAGTCGTCGCGAGACGCGACCTTGTCGAAAAATCCGCCCGGCTGTTTACTTCCGGTCAGAACGTGATGTGTCGACATCAGATGGTTGTTATCGCCGTGCGACAGCGTGCGCACGAGAGCGTATTTGTGAGCCAGCCCTGCCATCTGCGGCAGATGTTCGCAAATCTGCAGACCAGGCACCGTCGTTGAGATTGGCTTGAATTCGCCGCGAATCTCCGCGGGCGCACCCGGCTTCATGTCGAACGTGTCGTGATGGCTGATGGCACCGGTCAGAAAAACAATGATCAGCGACTTCGCTCGCGGTTCGATCACAGCAGTCGGTTGCTGTGCCTGAGCGGCCATCGCGCTTTGCTGAACCGACGCGCCTGGTGCCAGTCCCGCACCAAGACCCAGCAGGCCCGAATAGCCGACCTGCAGAAACCGCCGTCGTTGGAAAGCGTGCAGCGTCGCAGTGGCAGCGAGTGACCTGCGGGAGAATTCCGGTTCAGCCATTCTGATCCGCCTGAAGGTGTCGTGAAGGTGGGGTCGGCAAGATGGTGCCGGGAAGATGCCGCGTCGCCTGCGGTGACTATTTCATCCTGCCGGTCAACTCACTGCAAGCGGCGAACGATGATGGTATCCGCGCGATACCATTCAACAACCCGCCGCGACAAATAGCGTCACGCCGACCGGAACGTTCGGCAGTGACCGGGGCGAAGACCTGCCGAAGTGAGCAATCACTTTGACGCATCAGTCGACCACGACTGCGGACCGACACTGGCCGCTACACCGCGTTCGTCATTCCCGCGAAGAGTCCTGCCCTCGCGAAGGCGGGGGCGGGAACCCAGTGCCGCGATCCGGATTTTCGCTTGCACGGGAACGACGGACAACTGCAATCTCAAGTTTTGACAAGGCCCTAAGGCAGATTTGCGGATGTATCAAGCAGCAGAATCTGGCCCCGTTCAAGCCGTACCGCAAGCTTCGCGTCAGCGGTACAGAATGTCAGCCGAAATGGGGGATTGTGCGGAGACGTAAACAAGTCGCACAGGAACTCACCGGTGGAAACCTGCCAGACTTTAATCGTGCCGTCACGCGACGCACTCACCAGCGACCGACCGTCAGGACTGAAGGCAAGATCTTCGACCTCGCTACGATGTCCCAGCATCCGCCACAATTCGGCTCCGGTCTGAGAGTCGAAGATCCGGACAGATCGGTCGTGCCCACCGGTGGCAATACGAGTTCCGTCAGCTGAGTAAGCAATTGCTCCCACCGTGCTGACGTGCCCCGTCAGCTGATGCGTGGGTTGCCACGTTTCGCAGTCGAATAACTGGGCCGCGTCCAGAGTGGTCACTGCCAATTGCGATCCATCTGGAGAAAACCGTGCTTCCCAGGTCGACTCGACGGGCAATTCCCGAATTATCTGACCGTTGCTCGCATCCAAAACGAGGACTCGATCATTCTCGTAGTCAACCGCTGCGAGCAGCTTCTCATCCGGCGATGTGTGAGCCAAAGATGCCGTACACCGTTTCCGACATTACAACGCGCACCGGTGGTTCGCTGGATGGGTGCCAGACGCACAGGCGGTCATCGCGGCTGAGTGTGACCACCTCTTTTCCGGACGGCGAAAACGCAACCGCGTTGATCCGGTCCTGGTGAGCCTGCCACCTGACCGTCGATTCATCCTGGTTCACCATCACTTCCGCGGAATCATTCGCGGTACCAACGAAGGTCGATCCGATATTGCTACAGGCAACCAGCTGTGTTCCGTCCGGCGAAACATCAAATTCCCGAACGTCATCGGGGAACACCATGCATGCGCGTAACGTATGGGATCCGTCACCGCGAACTCCGTGGACATAGATGGTTTGGTTGCCATCAGACATGGCCAAGCCCTGGCCGTCTTCGACAAACCGCACATTCGTGCAGTTCTCCAGGTTTTTTGGGAACGGCAGCATAGACAACTGTTCCAGCGACTCGGCATCGAATCGCTGTAGCCCGGTACGCCCCAGAACTGCGAGAAGTTTTCGCGGACGCCATACTACAACGTCTCTAACCTCGCCGACATCCGTCACCAACTCCGTCTGGCTTGTCGGGTCCGACGTGTCCAGGACCATTACTTTGCCGCGACGGCTCCATGCGACGAGTCGCTGGTTATCAATGAAGCTGGCCTGCCAGGTGAGTCGCTCCACTGGCATCGACATGGAATGCTGAAGTTGGCTTGTGCCGACGTACCACACGGCCACCAGGTTATCGCCCGCCGTCGCCAGCAATTCGGATGACGGTGAAAATGACACCGATTCGACCATTTCATGCGGCGTGGTCCACGACCTGACGATTTCCATCGTGTCTGCGTTCAGCAGAAAGCTTTCACCTTCGCTGTCACCAACCGCCAGCCAGCGCTTGTCTGGTGAGAACTGCAGACAGCGAGGGTTGGAAAACGGGACTTCGTGCAGCGGTTTGCCGATGGAACTCTGCTTTCGCAGCCAATACCACTCTAGCCCCCGCAGGTCGCTGTCGTCCGCTGCCGGAAGCTGCCGGGTCAGAAAATCATCGGCCTGGCGGACATCTCCTGCCGCCAGCGCGTCGCCGACCTGGCGAATGTGAGCCGCATACAACAGTTCGCGGTGATCACGACGGGCGGTCAGAGCTTCGTCCCGGATCACTTCGGCTTCGGCCCTGAGTCTGGCTGTACTTTCACTGAAGATTCTGGCTTCCGTGGTTTTCTGATCCAGCGTGTCCGTCAGTTGGGCCTGCTGCACCGTGTAGAAGGTTCCCATTCCGAGCAGCACGGCTGTCGCCAGCAGCACTGTGCTGACGATGGCGGTGACCACGGGATGGCGTTTCATCCGTCGTGCCCACTGAGCGTATTGCGGCAGCGGTCGGGCGACGAGCGGTTCGCCCTGGATGTAGCGGTCCAGGTCTTTAGCCAGTTCTTCCGCCGTGGCATAGAGGCGCGACGGATCGCGATCCATTGGCATCAGGCAGACCATTTCGAGATCCCGGTCGATCGCAGGAACGAGTTTCCTCGGTGATACGACGCTGCCTTCCCGTACCCGCATCAGAGTTTCCAGCAGGCTTTCTCCGGCGAATGGAGCACGCCCGGTCAGCAGGAAGTACAGAATCGCTCCCACGCCGTAGACGTCGACGGCTGTTGTGGCTGCACCCGGTTTGAGGACGGCTCGTTCCGGTGCCATCCACGCGGCAGTGCCGACAAAGTCGCCCGTTCGAGTCAGTTCACTGGAACCCTGCAGCAATTGAGCCAGCCCGAAGTCGGCGATGTTGAGCTCGATAGATGACCCCCATCCCACCGCGACCGATGCGTTCGACCAGACGGTACTCACCGAAGTCTGCCTGGCAGTCCGGGAGATCCTGTGACGCTCCGACGCCCGCCAACGGCGACAGGCGGACCTTCGAAACGGTGTCCCGCAGTTCTACCATGTTGCTGCTGTCATCCAGCCATCCGGCGACTTGCAGTTGTTTCTGCAACTCGTCGGCAACCTGTGGAAACCGCACCATCAAATGCTCGGGCCGAACTGCAAACCCGAGCTTCCGCCGCGCGCGAACTTCGCCATAGACGAGATCCAGCAGAGCGTCTTCGTTCCCGGCGAGCTGAGGCAATCGTTGCACGTATTCTTACACGCGCGGCCCCGGTTCCGCCTGCCACTTCGCGTGCTGATCCATCAGCACCACTTCGAGGATCTCCGGAAGGCCAGCTTCAGGGTACTCGGCGAGCAACGTGGTTGGATCGGCAAGCGCTGACTCGGACAGGCGCAGTTGCCATTGCTCAGTCAGGCTCAGTTCCTTCTGCGGAACGCTGAAATCGCCATTCGACCCCACAGACAGCCCTCCACTGCAAGTCGCCTCTCAGGTCAGTGTACCGTGGGATCCGGGGAAAATCGTTCGTCGCCCGCACAGTCGCCACTGGAGAAGGGAGCACTCCGACGAATCAGTCGCGTTTACCACTGCGAGCAAGCCGGTTCTCGTTCTCGTTTAACCGCAAGCCCAACTGGCTGCGCGGCTTTCGCCACATCGGTCAGCTTGTACTATTGACCTCACGCGCAGGCCCTCGACTCGCCAGTTCAGGATTTTTCGGTCGCGGTCGGGGAGACGGCCGTTGATTGAGGCTAGTAGTTCGTGCCGTTCCATGATGTCTAACGGCGAAGGCACGATGGCAGTGGTGTCGCGGGTGCTGGTGACATTCAGGGCGACGTTGCGATTCAGGTCTCGCTTCTGAGCGTGCCAGTAACGAACCAGTTCGGCGATTCGCGTGCGGGCGATTCCTTTCAGCAGCGCCAGCAGGTCGGCGGGAGATTCGACGACAAAACCACCGTTGGTCATGCCGGCGTAGAATCGGCAGACGACAGACTGATAGATGTCACTCTCACCAATGAATTGCCGCAGACGCGCGTCCAGCAGAGTGAAGCGGATTTCACGGCGAAGAGCATCACCATACCGTTCGAGCAGTTCCTGCTGGGCCTCCGGATCTTCACTTCGAACGCGTCTAACGAGTGCCGTAAATGGCATGGCACGGCCCTGCTGGTGACTCAAGGTGTGTCCTCAGCCTGCCGATACTACCGCCGAAATTCTGCTGCACAACCGTTAAACAGTGCGAAAACGGTGAAGTCGGAATTCATTGCCGCGTCGCCTCGGGAGCAAATGCGTAGGCGTTTTGGCTGCCGCACTCCGGGCTTCCGCGCTGAGCAGTACTATCCCGGCAATCCTATCCCAGCAGATCTGCCAGGTCCGCGAAGGCTCCGTCGAGCAGGCGGTGGCTGCCGGAGTCGAGGCGGTGAGTGCCGCTGCCGCTCGTTGCGCTCACGGAGTTCGAGACCGGAGTCAGGAACAGATTGAGGTTGATAAAGAAGCGGCTCGACAAACGGGCGACTTCTATCCCCTGCAGACCGCCGCCTGCGCCGCCGGTGCCGATCTCGTAGCGATACAAAGTGCCATCGGGGACGATGAAGTACCAGTCGCTGTCATTCCTGATCCACCGTTCATTGCGGCCCCCCCAGTTAAAGGAATCGGACGCTCGGCGCTGAAATGGCTGCTGCAGAGCCATTTGCGTGATGAAGGCCACGTCTGCGGCCGGTGCGGGGCTGGTCTGTACCCAGCCGGCGGGCTGCACGAAGCGAACTGTGTAGTCGCCGGGGGCCAGATTGTCGAACGCATACCAGCCGCGTTCGCCTTCGACCTGCACGATTCCGTCCTGATTGGCGTCGACATCGGCAGTCACGGTTGAGCCGACCACGTAGCCGTTTTCATCGAGCAGTTCGACGGTCCAGCCGTTCAGCCAGGGTTCGGCGTCGACGCTGGCTGTATTGTCTACGACAGTGCCAGCAGGATCGCTGCCGCCGGGGCCGCCCGGGAACCCTGGGCCGCCCGACCCAATGCCGCCACCACCAATCCCGGCGGGCGGAGTCGTGCCGTCCCAGATTTCCACGACGCCGTCTGCTCGGACGACGTACCAGACATCGCCATCGTCGTTGTAGAACCATGTGGCTCCGGAACCGGACAGATCGTACGGGCCGTCAATCTGGGCAATCAAACCGCCACCCGGTGGCGTACCGGGATCGCGCTGGCCATCGACGTTAAACTCGAACCACTGGCGACCGCGCACTTCAACCGGCTGGAAGTCTCCGAAATCACGGCGCAGCAGAACCTGCTGGTCAGCGACAGACACCTGAACCGAAGCATCCGGGGGATCGAACAGCAGTGATGGATTGCGGTAGTACTCGACGCCCAGTTCGGCGGACAACGTTCCCGACAGCGGCTGGCTGGCAGTGATTGGCTGGCGATTCCATTCGTACAGCGCACCGGCCGGAGTCAGGTAGTACCAGCCCGCAGTTCCACGGACCCAGCGTTCTCCCAGACCGCCATAGTTTTCGAACAGCGAACCTGAAAACTGCAGTCCCAAAGTCTGCTGCAACTGAGCCGCCAGCTCGCCGACGGGACCGGTCCATTCGCCGGTGATCTTCCAGCCTTCGGGAGGAATATGACGAACCCGATAATCTCCGTCTGGAAGGTTTTCGAAGCGATACCAGCCGTCTTCGTTTTCCGGATCGATCACTCCGTTGCCATCGATGTCAATGGGGCGTGTGATGTCTGAGGCGATGACGGTTCCTGCGCTATCCAGCAGCTCGACGGAAAACCCGTTGATCCATGGTTCCGCATCAGCAGAGCTGCTCAGCAGGCCGATGGAATAGTAGATTCTCGGATCGAGCTGCGCGACCGTGTCACCGGTCAGACTGCGTGGAATCCCGGACCAGCGAGTCAGCTTGCCGGTATCGCGGAAGAAATACCATTCGCGCGTTTCGGACGACTGCAGCCAGTACTCTCCGCCCTGGTACAGATTGAAGAATGTGCGGCCGTGCGAAAATTCCAGGCCCAGACCTGTCAGCTCCGGCGGCACGCGAACTCCGTCGGCGTTGAGGTCATGCCAGATGCGACCATGCACCACGCCGGGAAGCTGGGGTTCTTCGTACGTGATTTCGAGCAGCGGTTGCAGAGCCGCATTACCTCCGTCTTTGCTCGTGAACGATTTCAGATTGTCGTTGGCGGGCCCGATCAATGCCCAGCCGTGATTGGAAGCTGGATCGTCCAGCCACTGCTGCACGTCGCTGATGAGTCCATCGTCGGTCCACTGGTAGATCCCCGGCAGATCGACATCGGTCGTTGCAGATGCCGCGCCGACATAGTCGCCGCCGGGATTTCCCCAGACTGCACCATCGAAGAACGCGTAAATCCATGTCGCGTCAAACTGTTGGGCCGCTGCTCCGAGAATCTCGCTGCCGGGAGCGTCTGATCCGGCTTCCCCCCATGCACTTGTGACCAGATGCACGGAAACCGCCACGGCCGGGCCGAGCGAATCAGCCAGGTTCAACGTCAGAACGGCGTCGATGATCGTCGCGCCGAGGGGAATGTTCAGGCCTTCCAGGTCAAATTCCACCAGGGCGTGTTTGCCGGGATCACCGTCGCCGGCAGTTCCGGTCAGAAGGAATTGGCCCGCTCCGTTGGAGACTTCCGGCTGATCGCGGTACAGCGTCGTGTCCTGCGACGCTGGTACCTGCACCGTAACAGCACTCAGCAGCTGCCGGACTTCCAGTTGTTCGACCCGTGCCGGCGGTCGATTGGATCGCCGTCGGCCAGGGGCGGATCGCGAATGACGAGCAGATCGAGTGGACGTCAGCTTCATTCAGGTCAGCCCGGTGATCTTCGATTCGTGTGGGAATGCGTCGGAGCGCTGGGAATGCGACCGTGCGGTCCGCCGGATTGCAGACGGATGCAGCGAGGCACGGCAACTCATAGTTACGTCGCCAGGCAGCAAACTGTGCGTCCAAAACCGTAAAACCTGAGTCGGCGTCCAGCGTCGGAAGGCACCGCCGCCCGGAAATGTGCGACGTTCATCTTCGCAGTATCTAACGGTCGATGCCGCCAGAAATCCGGCGTGAATCCGCGAACCACGTGGAAAACACGGTTCATTCCCGAAAAAACCTTGAAACCTGATCAGTCGATCAAGCGGATTCTCGAGGCAGCCTTTCGACCGCGTCACCGACTCCGAAGCTTCCGCCGATGGCCACGACCGCGGTGATGCCGCCGTGGCCGATCATCGCCGCGTAGCCTCCGGCACCCAGATTTTCCTCCATCCGTGAACACGGCACGCACGGGCCGGTTTCGACCAGAACTGCCGAGCCGATGCGAAAACGCTGTTTCTTCAGGGAGGCAAGATTGATGCCTGACACCACGACATTGCGGCGCAGCAATTCGGGGGCAATTGCGTCACGACCGAGAATGGCGGCGATTGCCTGCAGGTGTTCATGCTGAATCAGCGTCACCTGCCGTTTGGAATCGCCGGACTCGCTGAAGTGATGCTCACCGGTGATCCCGCCGTTTTCGATGACGGTCACACGCTGCTGCGAAACGATCCGGCCCTGGCGTTCGCTTGCAACGCCGATCCACTCCACTTTGCCAACGGCCGTGCTGCGGTCCAGCATGTCGTCAAGTAACTGCATGAATCTCCTTTCCTTACTGAAGCGACCGGATTTGCTAATCTAAGTGCCGTGACGACCGATTCCTTCTGTTGCTACACGGTGACACGTGCCGAAATTGCAGCTTAACTCACGAGCCGCTCGCCTGGCAGCGAGCGCAGTTGCGGATTCCCACGAGCTGCGCATTGCAGCCAGCGAGACTCACGGAGCCACGCTGCTGGATTTCGGCGTTGAGGAAGAAGGCGGACTGGATGCCGGCCTGGTGCTTGCCCGCATCTGCCTGGCAGATCTGGCTGATGTTTCGCTGGCACCCGGATCGAATCCGCTAAGTCTTCCGGAAGTCTTCGTGCGAACCGATCACCCGGTTTCTGCGTGTTTGCTGAGCCAGTATGCCGGTTGGAAGATCGCCACGAGCGATTTCTTTGCGATGGGTTCCGGGCCGATGCGTTCGCTCGCTCGCCGTGAACCGCTGTTCGAAGACTTCGAAACGCATGAGAACCGCAGTTGCTGTGTTGGTGTTCTGGAAGCGTCGAAGCTGCCGACTCATGCGGCCATCGACTTCATTCGCGATGCCGCCGGCCATGCCGGTGAACTGACGCTGGTCACCGCACCGACGTCGTCTCAGGCGGGAACCGTGCAGGTGGTCGCTCGATCGCTGGAAACTGCGATGCACAAGCTGCACGACGTGAAGTTTCCGGTCTCGCTGGTCATCAGCGGCACCGGAGTCGCTCCGCTGCCACCGGTGGCGAAGAATGACCTGGAAGGAATCGGCCGCACCAATGACGCCATTCTGTACGGCAGCACAGTTCATCTGTGGGTGCGCTGCGACGATGGCCTGATCGAAACCGTGGGACCACAGGTTCCGTCGTCAGCCTCGAAATCTCATGGCCAGCCGTTCCTGACTCTGTTCGAACAGGCCAACCACGACTTTTATGCTCTTGATCCGGCACTGTTCAGCCCGGCGGTGGTGGTGTTCCACAATCTGCGAACCGGGCGCAGTCACCGATTCGGTGAGACGGACTTCGAGCTGCTGCATTCGTCTTTCGGCCTTACAAAGTAGCTCGCGCGATGCAGGTCGAAAAAGATGCCGGTCGATAAAGTCGTGTCGCAGCGGATCGGTGTGATCGGAAGCGAAGGCA
The DNA here is from genome assembly GCA_964531585.1 of uncultured Planctomycetaceae bacterium. Taxonomy (GTDB): domain Bacteria; phylum Planctomycetota; class Planctomycetia; order Planctomycetales; family Planctomycetaceae; genus JAWKUA01. The sequence goes on from CAZHET010000218.1 coordinate 10,006, forward strand.
GTTGGTACGTCGATCGCCTGTGCCGGGACGGGCGGCGTCGGGGCCACGAGATGCTGCCGCTGTCGTTCGAATCGATGAGGGCATCGACAACGGGGGCAAGGTTGCTGCTGCGGTTCGGTGGCGAGCCTGTCGAATCGCTCGACGCGGTGCTGGTTCGCACGATGCCGCCCGGGTCGCTGGAACAGGTCGTGTCGCGAATGGACCTGCTCAACGGTGCGGCGGAACTCGGCGTCCGCATCGTGAATCCGCCGAAGGCCATCGAGTGCGCTGTCGACAAGTACCTGACGACTCAACGACTGGCTCTCGCAGGCGT
>CAZHET010000219.1:0-10290 GCA_964531585.1 uncultured Planctomycetaceae bacterium
CCAAACTCTCTCTCTCTCTCTGTGGAGACCGAGCGTGCAAACCGGATACGTTGCGGCTGTTCTGATCACAGGTTCCAGGCTCATTGGTTTTTTGATCATCGACTTCCGGCGACGACCGAATTTGGTGTCTATGGTTTGCGGATAAAGTGCGACGCGTAGCTGCGTACCTGTCGGCCGTTGAGGACGTGGAACATCCGCAGCTTTTCAATCGTTGCCGTGCCGAATCGGCTGAGTGGTACGTGAACCAGCTTTTTCCTGTACTTGCGAGCCAGCCGACGCCAGCCGGCTCCTGGAGGCAGGTGGCTCATCAGCGCGACGTGCTTTTCGCGACTGTAGTACAGACCGGCGGCGATGATCCGTTCTTCCAGGGTGTCCGTGAAATCGAATCTCGGGTCGCGAAACACATCCGGAATCGGCCGCGGTGGAAAGAGAAACATGCAGCCGCCGTAGCGAGCCAGCGCGATGCCGGGGCCGACCAGTTCGCGAGTAAAATCGGTAGCGAACAGCGACAGCGTGCTTTCGTCGTGATGTTCGGCGTGCCATGTGATTCGCCACGGGTAGTTGCGAGGATCCGCGGGTGAATCGAACAGCATCACAACGCAGTCCAGCCGGCCTCGCGCGGGCGGGAAGACCTTGACGAAAAGATCGCCGGTGTGCCAGTTTCGCAGCGTCTCGCGGATATCCAGGCCGTCCTTCAGGCTCGCGCTGAACTTTTCGGTTTTCGCCAGATCGTTGCCCAGCAGATCCAAAGCGACATCCTTTACGTGCGTGCGGAAGCGTTCGATCGCCGTATCTTCGGGTGGCCAGCTGCACTGACCGAATGGATTCCAGGTCTTCTGCCATTGGACCTGAAGCTGACGATCCGGCCGGGCATTCAGCCGGCAGCTTCGCCATGTGACCGGATGCCCCGGAAGTCGGCTGACAACTTTCAGATGATCGAAGTCCGGCAGCATCACCTGATCGACTCCGAACCGCACGGCGGGAAAATCGTCGGAGGCTTCGAAGGGATAGTCGCGAGCCGTCTCGGCCAGGTGGATGGCGTACTGGTCTCCGGCGATCTGCTGAGCCGCCGTGACCAGCGTATACAGGTCGGGCGTAAACCGCCGTTCCATCAGCGATAAATTGCGAATGTACTTCAGACACGCTGACAGCAGTTGGGGAGTAATCGGGCGGGCTCGCGAACCGAATTCTTCGCGGTAGCGGTCTCGCGACGCCAGCAGCAGCGCCTTAATGCCATCGATGGACAGGTTTTCGTCGTCATCGAGTTCTGCGCGAGCCTGTTCGTAGAGCCCAGTGATGAACGGCAGCTCGCCCAGCATGAATGTCAGAGTTCTTGCTTCGACGGAAAAAATGCGGGCCGGGTTGGCGGGTTCGGGCGGTACCTCGGGAGGATCGACGACAGACTGGAATGCGTCGCGGATCCACGGCCATTCCAGAATTCCGCACACAAACAGAATCGACTGAAACGACTTCGTCAGGCGATGCAGTTCGTTCGCCGCCCAGCGAATGCGAGCGATATGAGCCGTTTCTGCGGGAGCCGCGACGGCCGGAAGCACCGCGGCCGCAAACTGATCCGTGGCGACTCGCTTTAGTGCATACGGATCCGGGAGCACGGCGGAGCGCGGAAGGTAGTGTTCACTTTCGATGTCGATAAACGCTCGCGGGATGTGTTCCTGAATAGCGATGCGCAGCGCCGCGATCACCGGCTGGCACGGATCAATGGGAACATAGCTGGCGCGGCCGTCGGCCTCGTATTCGCCGTCGTCAGCGTCGTCGTCGGGGGAATAGTCGCCGGTGCCGGTGAATTCGCCGTCAGGTTCGCGCTGCAGCACGACGGAGACGTTTGGCAGCAGTTCGACGGCGGCTTCGACTTCGGTCTGAAACGACCGTGGCAGCGGCACTGCCAGGCAGTCGAATTCGTGAGACAGCATCAGCCGACGGACCTCAACGGCGAAATCGCCGCTGCCGTGAATCACCGGAAGCACCGTGATCTGCCGCCCCAGGCGCAGAACGTTTGAAATGTCGGCCATAAAGAATTCTACCGGATTGCCGGGAAACCATGCACGGAATTGTCCGCCGCTCAAGCCGCGTGCGAGTCGCTTAGCCGTGCGGGTCGTCGATGAGCTGCTGCAGTCTCGCCGCGTGCTCCGGCAACAGTCGAGACAGCCAGGTCGCATCCAGCAGGCCGATATCGAGAAAATCACGAAGGTGCATTCGGTCCTTGTCGCGGAACGAATTCAGCTTCATGCGGACCAAAGCTTCCAGGTTGACGACGTCGTAGTCATCGGCTGCAGAGATCTCGGTCACGTCGGCCGACGGTGCCGCGTATTCCGGCCGGACTTTCTCTGCGGCGTACAGCAAATGCACGGCATCTCTGGGACTCCCATCCGGTCCATCGATGAAGCAATCGACTCCCATCACCTCGTAGTGGTAAAAACCGACGCCTTCCAGTGCGACTTTGACGCGTTCAAAATCGGATCGCCGCACAAGAATGTCGACATCGCGCGTATTTCGCACAGCAGCTTTGTCGACTCGAGCGACCCATGCCGCAACGGCATTGCCGCCTGCCACGGCATACGGAATTCCGGCATCTCGCAACGCGGCGGTGGCTCTGAGAGCACGTTCACGGACTGCTTCCACGGCGGCAATCATCCTGTCCCAGGAAAATGGCTGTAACTCGATACTCAACGGTTGGTCTCCCGGCGAAACACGTGCTTGTGCAAGTGACGGACCGACGGGAGTATACCGCGCATCCCGGCGGGATTCGATTCTTCGCTCATCCACGCGGGGGAAAGCGCGCCGAGGAAGATCGCGGGGCATCCCGGGTGGCCGGTCCGGTTACCGTCGCAGAAACTCGCCCATCAGCCGGTGGCCCTCATCGAAGACGACTTCCGAGGCGGCGGCGGCGACTTCGTCGTAGGTCGGCGGAGCATTGGGTTCGATTCCCGTGCCGCACATGGCAAACGGGCAGTACCCGTGGCTGTGCGTCTTCGTGCGCAGAAACGTGGGGTGGTCCGGGCTGATCAGCAGACGATATTCGCCCTGCGACGTCAGCCAGTCATGAACCGGGCCGACGATGTGTCGGTCGATGTTCTCGACAGCCCTGATCTTCTCTTTCACGTCGCCTTCATGAGACGCTTCGTCGGTCGCTTCGACATGGACCACCAGAAAGTCAATGTCGTCACGTTTCAGAGTCTCAATGGCGGCGCGGCCTTTCGCTGCGTAGTCCGTGTCGAGATATCCGGTCGCGCCGGCAACTTCCACGACTTCCCAGCCAATCAGCCGCCCCATTCCGCGCAGCAGATCCACAGCGGTGATCACGGCACCTCGCACGTTGTATCGTTCGACGAATGGTTCCAGCGCCGGTCGTCGGCCGAGTCCCCACAGCCACGTTTGAGTCGCCGGAAGTTCGCCTGCTGCTCGCCGGGCGACGTTTGGCGGCGCGTCGGCGAACACTTCGCGGCTGCGCTGCATCAGGTCGATCAGGACGCTGGCCCCAGGGCCGCTCGGCAGGTGTGTGTCGATTGGCTGATCGGTGATGTCGTGAGGCGGCGTGGTCGCGGTTGTCGGAGCGAACGGAGCTTCCTCGCCGCGAGCCCGGTAGATCAGCAGGTTGCGGTAACTGACGCCGGCGTGGAACTTCCAGTGTTCGGTACCGCACTGATCCTTCTGCAGCTCTTCGATCAACCGATGAGCCGCATCGTTGGGAAACTGTCCGGCCGTGAAACTCTTCATCACGCCGTCGATGACCGTCACCAGATTGCAGCGAATGGCCCAGTCACCGGAACTCAGTTCAATGCCCTGAGCGGCCGCTTCAATCGGTGCCCGGCCGGTATGGAATTTCAGCGTGTCGTAGCCGAACAGAGTCATCGTGCCGACATCGCTTCCGGACGGCATCGACGCTGGTACGTTGTCCGTGCGTCCGACGACTCCCGCCGCGGCCACGGCATCCATGTGTGGAATTGCCGCGGCCTGCAGTGGAGTTCTGTTGCCCAGCGACGCCTGCGGCTCGTCGGCAACACCATCGGGAATGATCAGCACGAATTTCATGGGACGGTTCGAAATGGCAAGGGCTGGCGGACCACGGCACGTGCGAGCATGACGGTGTCATGCGAGTCGTTTCAGTGTGCCTGTGCCGCGGACTGTAAGCGTTGCCCGCTTATTGACAAGGCCGGAAGATCTCGTGACCTTTGCTGAGCCTGGAAACGGCGTGTTGCTTAAGCAGCTGCCGTCGAAGTCGAACCGCCGGCACAGACAGCCGAAACCCGCGGCTAGCGCCCAATGTCACTCACTTTCGCTCTGATCTGTGAGCGGCACGGCGCGAGCCGCCGGTTTTTAGCAGCGCTTTTTGATGCAAACACCGGCGGCTAGCGCCGTGCCGCTCACAAAGTGAGTGACATTGGGCTAGCGCCGTGCCGCTCACGATGTGAGTGCCATTGGGATCACGCCTGACCGTCTGCTACGACCGAGCGAACGTGGATTCGCGCGGAGCGGTGTAGCGAATGGCCAGGTGCGGCGTGTCGATTTTCTGCTGTCCCGTGCCCAGCGAACGGACTCCCGCTTCCACCAGCCCCGTCGTCAGGAGCGTGCGTTCGATTGGGTACGGCGACTTGCCGGTCAGGAAGGTCTCTTCCGCCTTTGACATCAGTTCGGCCGAATACGTCACGTTTGGCACCGGTGGCAGATAGAACAACGTGGACAGTGGTTCGTCCTGACCCTTCAGAGTCGCTGCAAACGTGAAGTCACCGACAAGGCCGTTCATCAGCAGCATGGTCGCCTTTACACCGTCCGCGTATTCGAAGCGGTATGCGACAGGATCCCTGACCCACTCCCGAATCTGTTCGGGCGTGGGATAACGATCGCTGAAGGTTTCCGGCTGAGCCAGCGTTTGCGTGCGGCTGAGGCAGGCGGCGAACAGCCGGGGATCCCAGCCGCCGGCCGACCAGCTTCCGGCGTCCATGGCCTGCCACACTGCGTCGCCCTTGACCGCATGCATGGAGACAACGCCCGTTTCGCCGCCGCGGCGTCGTTCGGCCATGCACTGGATGACTTCCAGCGCATGAAAGTCGTAGCTGTCAATTCCGCCGATCGCCAGGCACATCAGTTCTTCGACGTCGGCTTCCCACGGCATCTCGACGGACGGCATCCGCCAGGTGACCGGAAGTGACGAGCCGGCTGTGAAGGCAAAGTTCAGCTCGCGCGAAATCTCGACCATTTCCTTCGCCCAGTCCCAGCGCCAGGAAAGGTGCTTGTCGTTGAACACCGGTACCGTGCGTCCGTCTTTCCGAAACACGTCGGTGACCTGTTTGAAGAATTCGTATCGCGGATACTTGGTCTGGCCGTACTCACTTTTTTCGTACTTGCCGTGTTCGCCGATGATCAGCACCGCATCGACGGCCAGCGTGTCGCCTCCGCAGCGCAGAGCTTCCGCGACCGTGTCGTACAGAGGAAATCCGAATTCCTGAGATCGCGCGCGAGCGAGGTCGTTGTCCGGAAACTGGTCGACATGCGCCGCGACGACATCCAGTGGCGGGCGATGCCAGCGCCCCTGAATCGGGTAGCCGTGCAGAAAGCGTTCAGCCATGTGCCACGCGTGCGAGTGATAACGCCACTCTGTTGTGACCACGGCGAGACGCCTGTTGGCACCAGACGCTGCCGCGCCGGAAACGGCCGGTGCTGATGATGCAAACGGTGTCAGAACCAGCCCCGCGCCGATCTGACCAATAAACTGCCTGCGTGTGACCATTGCGTTGTCTCCGATTCAGGGCTCAGACGGAACCGCAGCGACCATATTCGATTGCTCGCCGAGATTCCACACACTGACATACGGCAATGATCCCCCTCGACGAACGGCAGCCGCGGCGGCGTGGTGAATTCTCATGTGGCCGAGTAAAGTCATGTGGCCGATTCGCTGGACAGCGCCATGTCGGGTGCATTAACGGATAATGCGCAGGATTTCGTCGATGTAAGCGGCACGGCGCTAGCCCAATGGCACTCACTTTGTGAGCGGTACGGCGCTAGCCGCCGGTGTCTGCATGGAAAAACACCGGGAAAAACCGGCGGCTAACGCCTGGCCGCTCACGGAACCTGGCGCTGTCCAGCTAAAGTCCGGCAAGCCGCATTCAGAACAGGAGACCATCGGTATGAACCAAACGACCGCCGGGATTGATCCGAGCGAGATCATTCCGTTTATGAACATCGACGACACGGACTTCTCGTCGTTCACGCGAGCACAACAGATTCGCCATCTGGAAGTTGAAGGCTACGTGGTGCTGCCTGCGATCCTTCCCGCGGACGTGATCGCCCGGGTCAGGAGCGAACTGGCTGACGCGGAAATGTCTCACACCAGTTACAGCACCGCGCAGACTCGTTCCGTCAGGCAGCCGCAGTGGATCAGCCGCGCCGTCGCGGAGCTGATCGGCTATCCGCCGATGATCGAGTTTCTCACCGACGTGCTGGGGCCGGACATCGTGTTCACTCGCGGCTTCTTTCAGCGAACTCATCCCGGCTCGCCCGGCATTTCGATGCACACCGACGGCCAGCCTCACGGATCGAATCTGTTCGGCTGGGAAGGAAGCTGTCCGCGGCTGTTGCGAGTCTTGTATTACCTGGACGAATTGACGGCGGACCGAGCGCCGTTTCGACTGATTCCGCGGTCGCATCTTTCGTTTCATGCCGACGCCAGTCCGTATGTGCGTTACCGCTGGCATCCGGAAGAAATCACGCTGGTGTGTCCGCCAGGAACAGCCGTTGTTGTACCGTCGATGCTGCTGCACGCCTCGCATCCCAACGTGGATTCGCAGCCACGCGAACTGCTGCAGTTCGGCTATCGTCCCGCGTGGGCCGGACCGATTCAGCCTGTTGACGAATGGGATGCGGATTTGGTCGCGGGCGCTCCCGAAATTGCCAAACCGTTTCTACAAAGCCTGAACACAACCGGCCAGGTGTGGGAACAGCCGCACAAGCCGCCGGGCATGAGAACCGAAGCTCCCGGAATCAACCCCAGCCGCTGGGGCGATGGCTGATGGAAACAGCCGGACGGCTGCTCCGTCAGTCGCACCGCATCGCGGGGAATCGCGCCGCGGTGCTCCCGGTTCAATATTCCCGTCGCACAAGGAAACCCGGTGGACGAAACAAATCCGTATTCCGCAGGTGTCCGCAGTGAAGCGACTTCCGCCGTGCCGCCCGGCGAACAACAACCCACCAACGTTCGCTGGGGAATCTTCGCGCTGGCGTGTGGGACGTCGTTTCTGCTGTACCTGCATCGCTATAGCTGGAACATCATCGGTCCCAAACTGCAGGCCGAATTCTCGTTCACGAATACTCAGGCCGGCTTTCTGTTTTCCCTGTTCTACTGGACTTACGCCGCCGGTCAGATTCCCAGCGGCATCATCACCGACCGCGTCGGTGCTCATAAAGTGCTGACGATCATCATTGGTGCCTGGTCGGTCGCTCTGGCGGGGATCGCTCACACAGGAAACCTGATCCTGCTCGGCTTCTTCCGGCTATTGTTCGGAGCGACTCAGGCTGGCTGTTATCCGGCGCTGACGAAGATCAGCCAGCAGTGGTTTCCGCCGCGGCAGCGTACAGTCATGCAGGGCTGGGTGGCAACGACCTTCGGGCGGGCCGGCGGAGCGATGTCGCCCATCATTCTGGGAACGCTGCTGATGGGATTCTGCGGTCTGCGGTGGCAGATCGCGGTCACTGCGATCAGCGCCGCGGGGCTGATTCACTGTGCAGTGTTCTTTGCCTGCTTTCGAAATTCACCACGACACGATTCGCGGGTGAATCAGGCTGAACGTGACGTGATTCTCGACGGCGTTTCGGAAGTGTCGAACGTCGAATCGGAACACGACATGCTTTCGGTCGGGCAGGCTCTACGGAACAACAGCCTGCGGTGGTTCACGCTGCAGCAGTATCTCGATGCCGGGTCGGACGTTGTTTTCGTCGGGCTGATCGGTTCCTATTTTCTGGCAGCTCACAACTTCGACATCAGCAGGACCGGCTGGCTGGCCAGTCTGCCGCTGTGGGGCGGAGCACTCGGCGGCATCGTCGGCGGCTGGCTGAACGACGTGATCATCCAGCGCACCGGCAACCGCCGGTGGGCTCGCAGCGGAGTCGGCTTCGTCGGCAAAGTGATCGGTTGCGCAATGCTGGTGCTGGTCGTGCTGCAGTCGGACGGAGTCGCGGCGGCGTGGCTGCTGATGGCCGCCAAGTTTTTCAGCGACTGGAGTCAGCCGACAACCTGGGGAGCCTGCACGGATCTCGGCGGACGCTTCACCGCGACCGTCTTCAGCATCATCAACACGGCGGGAACGATCGGCGGCGTGTTCATGCCGATCGTGTTCGGAGTCGTGCTGGACTGGTTCACGACATCCTCGATGGTGAGCGGCGAACGGGTTGCGACGACAAACTGGAATCCACTGTTCGTCCTGCTGTCCGCGATGTACCTTGCTTCGGGAGCCTGCTGGCTGCTGGTGGACTGCACAAACAGACTCACTGACACGGAAACAGACTGACTGACACGGAATAGGAAACCAAATGGAACGCAGAACAGTTCGTCCGGAATCTCTGGACCTCGATTCACCTGGCCGGCGTGACTACTGGCTCGCTCTGGAGCACGACAGTATCTGGGGAGATCACCTGATTCCGCTGACAGTGTTCGTCGGACCGGAGACACGCGATGGCGAAGGGCTGGTGTCGTTCGGGTCCAATCATGGAAACGAATACGAAGGCCCGGTCGCTCTGAAACACCTGCTTCGCGAAATCGATATCCGTGACGTGCGAGGCCGCATCATTCTGATACCCGTCCTGAACCCGGCCGCGTTTCTGTCGGGAACTCGTGAAAGCCGCGATGAAGACGGCGTCAACCTGAACCGCGCGTTCGTTGACGGAGCGGGAAAAACGCCGGCCCTGTCCGGGATTACTCACCGCATTGCCGCGTTCGTGCGCGAATACATCTGGCCGCGGGTTCACATCGTACTCGACCTGCATTCCGGCGGTCAGGTGGCTCGGTTCTCTCTGTGTTCCAACTTTCATCCGGTCGACGATCCGGAACTGAGCGACCGCATTGAACAGACCGCTCGCTGGTTCGGCACGCCGTCGCTGATGGTTTATCAAAACGTCACTCCCGGACTGCTGCCCAGTGAAGCCGAACGGCTGGGCAAGATCACCGTCGGCACGGAACTCGGCTGGGGCAAAGCGGTCAATCCGGAAGGAGTGCGCTACGGACGGCAGGGAGTTCTGGCGGCGGCGATCAACAACAACCTGCTGCACGGGACGATCGAGCCAATCGCTCATCACAAAGCGGGAACTCAACGGAAACTGGAAATGGTGGACCGCGATTGTTTCATCGTCGCCCCGTTTGCCGGGCACTACGAACCGCTGGTCGAATGCGGCACGGCGGTCAGAAAGGGGCAGACCGTCGGCCTGCTGCACGACTTTGACCGGATCGATCTCGACCCGTGGCCGTGCGTCGCCGCTCTGGACGGAGTCGTGCTGGCTCAGGCGTGGGTGGCTCCGGTGCCGAAGGGACAGCACATCGTCGTCGTGGCAAAGCTGCTCGAAGGCTCCGGTTGATGAGCGCCTTAGCGCGCGACGATCACGGTGATGACGAATCTGGTCGAGGCGAATTCACCGCCGCCGGTTCTGTGACCGACGATCGTGCCGGCAGTGCGAGCCTGCTGCCGCGGCTTCCGGTCTGTCGCGCTGCGGCGGTGAATCGGACGGGGCACCGGACGCCCCGTCGCGAATCCAATGCACGGGCTGACCGCCGCGGTCCATGACGCTCAGGATGTTGCCACAGGCATCGAACGTCAGGTAGTTCACGTCTGCGGTTTCAGTGGTGCCGTTGCTGTCTAAGCAATGAGCGGAAAAAAAGTGTCTGACCCCAATTGCCGGGAACCGGCCCTTCGGGTGCTTCGCACAATTGGGGTCAGACACTTATTTTCCGCACGATCCTAAGTCGGCTGATTCGGCCCAGTTGTGGTTTGGCCCAGGCAATGAGTGGTCTGATCGCTTGTGTCAATCAAGGCAAAAGACAGCCCGGAGATCCGGCGTTCGATCGAGGCGTGTGCCCAAGCACTCTGGTGATTCAAATTGTTTCTTTCTCCTGGAGTGTTATTTCTCCTGGAATGAAGGTCAGTGGCGCAGATGAAGCAAGCCTGATCTGAGGACTTCGGCACCAGGTGTTCCATGCTGCGAGAATCAAAGAGCTTTCTGCGGTCGCCGTTTCATTTCTGTTCGGCTTTGAAACATTGTGTGTTTTGATTTGCTGAATCTGGTATGGAT
>CAZHET010000220.1:0-10287 GCA_964531585.1 uncultured Planctomycetaceae bacterium
CCGTCGGAGTCGCGGCGGCGGTGCTGGAGAAGCAAGCTCCGGAACTGCAGGCTCAGGCAGCGAAGGTGCTGGCAGACCTGGTCGATCGGCACGGAATCGAAGCCGTTTTGGAAGCCGATAGTCGCGATTCGCTGCGGCAGCAGTTACAGCAATTGATGGCCGCTGATGATGCTCGGTTGGCGGGTTTTGCGGCGGTTGCACTGGGCACCATCGGTCGCGCGGAAGACGCCACTGCTTTACTTGCGACACTGGATCAGAACTCTGATGAAGACGCGGTCCTGCGACATCAGGCGACGGTCGCGTTGAAGCGGCTTGCGGAACGAAGTCCGGGGCTACTCACCGTGCTCACCGAATATCCAGGCAAGGCGGGACGACTTGGTGTCGTTCTGGCGCTGCGACGGCTAAACGATCCGGCGGTGGCAATGTTTCTGCGTGACTCCGATCAGCAGGTCGCGTTGGCTGCGGCCAGGGCGATCAACGATGTTCCGTTCGATGCGGCTCAATCAAAATTGGCGTCGCTTGCCGGTTCGCCGGGACTCAGCAGTCCAATGCTGCGACGGGTGCTGAATGCAAACTACCGAATCGGTACGGCAGCGAATGCCGCCGCTGTCGCCAAAGTTGCGGCTGATGAATCGCAGGACGACGCAATTCGGCTCGTCGCGGTCAAGATGCTGAAAACGTGGAATGACACTCAGGATCTGGACACTGTGACCGGACGCTGGCGACCCTTGCCGGATCGAGAAGTCGAGGGACTCGCCGACATCGTCGAACCGCACCTCCCCGGAATGCTGGCCGGATCGGAGAAACTCCGGGAAGCCGCCATCGATGTCGCCGCAGTGCTCGGTGTGAAGAACATTGTGCCGCGGCTCCACGAACTGCTTCGCGAAGAGACGAACCCTGAATCCGTCCGCGTCGCGTCCTTCAACGCCCTGGCGAAGCTGTCGGACAACGTCGAAGACCTGTTGAACCGCGGGCGACAAGATTCGTCCGAAGCTATTCGCATCGCGGCACTCGAACTGCTGGCCGAACGGCGTCCGGCCGACGCGGTCAGTTCAATTGCCGATGTGCTCGAATCGGGCAGCGTGAAAGCTCAGCAGACGGGACTCATGTTGCTTGGCGAAATTCGGCAGCAGTCAACGCAGCCGGAGGTTCTGCCATCGACCGAATCCGTTCTGCTGGATGCGTTCCGGCGACTCGAAGCCGGCGAGCTTCCAGCGGCCGCGACGCTCGATCTTCTGCTGGCCGCTGAAGCCACGGCCACGGATGCTCTACAGGAACAGGTCGACAAATTCCGAGCCGTTCAGCAGGCCGCCGGAACGCCGTTGGCGTTGTGGAGCGAATGTCTGGAAGGCGGCGACGCGACTCGCGGTGAGCAGATCTTCTTCGGCCGAGCCGCCGCGTCCTGCCGCCGCTGCCACAAAGTCAACGGCAACGGCAGCGACGTCGGCCCGGATCTCTCCGAAATCGCCAAAGAGAACGATCGAGCGTACCTGCTGGAAGCGATCGTCGACCCGAACGCAAAGATCGCCAAAGGCTTCGAAACAGTGATCGTCGTGACAATCGAAGGCAAAGTCCTGTCCGGCATCGTGAAGGAAGAAACCGAAGAAGTGGTGAAGCTGATGACTCCGGAAGGAGCGATGCTGTCCGTCGCCGTTGAGGACATCGAAGAACGAGCAAAGGGCCAGTCCGGCATGCCCGGCGACCTCGCCAAAACGCTCAGCCGCACCGACGTGCGCGATCTGGTGGCATACCTGGCAGGTCTCAGGAAAGCTCAGAGCACTGAGCATGGAGAGGTTGAGTAGCCGTGCATCAGGGGTACCACATCTTGCCGTTCAGGCAAGTTGTGCCGCGCAGCGGTCGGAAACCTCGGATGAAGCGTGCTTGACCGTGGCCGTTCGTACTTTGACATCAGCAGCCTGCATCTGGCTTTCCGACGGCTTCGCCGCACACCTTCTGCGAAGATGTGGTACCCGCGCTCGGCGGCGATCATGACTGGCTACTGAGCAGGTGTTCATGCATTTTGCCCAGTGTATGCATTTGATAAAATCTGCGCGAACGGCGATTCTGTCGGTTGTGAAGATCTGCAGCTCCCGCTAATTTTGCGGCTCGTTTCCCCGCGTTCCAATTCGAGACTGAGGGCTTGCCATGACGCATCTTCGAATCTTCGCACTGACTGTAATTGGCGTTTGCGTTTCAGCAGCGACAGCCAGTGCTGACATCATTATCACGCTGACACAGTCAGGTACTGGCGTGATCGCTTCATGGACTGGTAGTGGAACAGTGGTTCTCGATGGCCTTGGGCCGGGTAGAACATTGAATTTCAACAACTTCTCTGGGACGCCGTTTGTTTCGGGTGGCCCGACCAATGGACCATTATTTGAATTGCCTGATACACTTTCGATTTCTGGCCTTGATGCGAGCGCCGCTAACACGCCCTACACATTGACATATTCACAGATTTCTATCGACAACTCTGGGAACAATGCGTCGGACATCGACTTTCCGTTAGGTCCGGGCGCATTCAGTTTCGGAGCAGATGACACGTACGTGGCAACGGGATCCTCTATCGTCACCGGAATGCTGTTCGCAGACCTCAACCCCGGCACATACCTCTCAATCGCAGGCGACTCTGCCGACTTTGGTTCCGTCACGCTGAATATCGTGGCCGTACCTGAACCGCAGACTGTTGCCTTGATGTTTGGCGTGACGGTCCTCGCATTAGCGCGAGTGCGGCGGCAGCGTAAAGCTGATCGCCAGTCGGAATCGCATGCGTAAGTCCTCGGCGCAGCAAATCGGACTTGCTGCGTTCGTCGGACTCAGATGGCATGTGTTCGCTCATGTGAACTCTGGTGACTTCCTGTGCCTGGCCGGAACGCATTCCATGACTGCAGCGCAGTCGCACGATGGCAGGCCGCTGGTCGCGTGCGCTTCGTCGTTGTGATGGCAGAGGGTAGAGTACCGGCTGACACGTCGTCCGCCGCCGCTTTGCATTCATCGACCGTTACGTGCCCGACGCTCATTCCATCGATCGCATTTCTGAGCTGCGCCGAGCTGTCTGGCGCGCGGATTCCGGAAGTTATCTGGTTGAACCGCGGGTCGTGCGTCGTGTGATTCGGGAGCTTCATGGATTCGCGCGGCTGTCGTCGAAGATCCCGCATACCGAACTGCAGCTTGTCGCGGCGTACGACGTTAAATCGCTCACCCACCCCGACGAACTGGGTCTGGAATCGTTTGGCGGACTGCCGGAATTTGCGCTCTTGATCACTCTGCCGGAAGAGCAGGATCTGGAGAACAGGCCGCTGCCGGATTTGCTGCAGTTGATGTGGCGTCGGTTGTTTCACGGACTCATCGATCGATCACTGGCCGAACAGCAGCGGGACGCCCGGCTGACGCGAGCCGAAGTGCAGGCTCGCATCGCGGAAATCGGGCAGGTGGAATTCGACGAAGCTCACGCTGTCCTGCGAGCGGAGCAGCGGCTGGTGGAGCCGGAATCGCGAGCCGAAGCGTACTCGGAATTCGCCGCGGTGTTTCTGGAACTGTCGCGGTTTGCTCCGGACATGGTGCCGATCTGGTTTCCCTCGCTGCAGAACGACGCACGCATCGTGAAGATTCTGCAGCAGGACGTTGCGGAGGATCGCTTCTATCGGGTAAGCCGGCTGGAAGGAGTTCCGGAGCCGGACCTGATCGCGGAAGTTCAGCGCGACGAAACTCGTCTTGCGGGCGAACGAGACGACTGGTCGCGCGGGCAGGCCGTTCATCCGTCACGCGGACGGTTCCAGCGGCTGATGAGGAAACGTGACCGGTGGAATCTGAAGGGAAACACGGTCGCCGCCGGAATCGCCGCCGTGCGTGCCGCAGAATTCGCTCCCACCGAAGCAGAAAAACGGACCGCTCGCGCCGCTGCGGACGACGACATGCGGCAACTCGTCGAACGACTGCGGCTGGCGCTGGGGTTCGAAGCCGGAGAAAGCCCTGACTGGCAGACTTCCCTTGCGGAACTGCTGCGAAATTCCACGCACGGATTCTGGAATGCCGACAAGCGGCTGCTGTACGACCTGCAGAAAGTCTGCCTGGACCACGAACGCGTCACCTACAAAGTTGATCTGATCAAGTGGATTGTCTCCCGCGGCCGACGCCCGCTGCGACGGCCGCTGACGAACATCCGCGAAGTCATGATGGCCAAGCATCTGGCCAGTTCTGCGTCGCGTCTGGCTTATGTGAGGTTGTCGGGCAATGAACGAACCCGTCTGGCAGCGCTGCTGCACGAAGCGGCGGCCCTGGCCGAAGAACAGATGCGCCAGCGCATGCGACCAGCTCTGCGAACAGCGCTGACCGACGTCGAACTGACACCGGGAAGCGTGCCGGAAAAAGTGGCCTTTGACAAACTGACGGAAGAGTCGCTCGACACGATTGCCGAACGCGGTTACCTGACGATGGGTTATCTGCGGGATGCGATCAGCCGCAACGATCTGAAGCTTCCGGACCTGACTGACCCGCGCGATCTGATTCGCGGCGACCATCTGCTGCGGGCGGATGACAAGCTGGACGTTGCTCTGGATGGTGTGTACCAGCGAGGCGAGTTCTACCTGCGGTGGCTGCAGGTGGTCAGTTCGCTGTCCTTCGGAACGCGCGCGGGACGATTTGCGACGCAGTACGTGTTCATCCCGTTCGGCGGAGCCGTCGTGCTGGTGAAGGGTATGGAACACCTGGTTCACCTGGTGACGGGACACGAACATGACCTCGCGATGGAACAGACAGCGGAAGCGCTCACTGCATCGCAGGAAGACGACGCGGCTGCCGATCCCGCGCCCGGCGGCGGATCGACCAGCCTGGACGGATCGGGCAGGCCGGAACAATCTGGTGACTCGGTCGAAGTCGCCGATCACACGGACACGGCGGCCGACCAGACGGCGGAAACCGTCGCCGTTCCCGATCGAATTCCGGGGGAGGTCACCGCTGCGGACAGCGCACCCTGGTCGTCCGCAGCGTCCGTGCTGCTCGTTGGCTTCCTGTTGATGGCGGTCATGCACCTGCCATCGTTTCGCAGCACGATGATCAACCTGCTGCAGCTTGCGTGGCGAGGGGTGAAGAAACTGGTGTATGACGTGCCGCTGGCAGTTCTGCGTCTTCCGGCGGTGCAGCGGATTTGGAAGAGTCGCTGGTTCGTCCGGACGCGGCGTTATTTTATCACACCGTTTCTGCTGGCCTGGCTGACCTGTCGATTGATCCCGTGGCTGGCCGGTCGTTCGGAAAGCAGCCTGCTGAGCTGGTGGTGGGTTCTGGCAATTGGCGGCCTGCTGAGTGCGGCCGTGAATTCGCGGCTGGGCCGGGACGCACAGGAACTGACGGCGGAGTGGCTGGGAAATGCCTGGTACGATCTGCGAGCGCGCGTTTTTCTGGCCTTGTACGAATGGGTCATTGACGTTTTCAAATGGCTGCTGAACGTTGTGGAACGCTTCATCTACGCGGTTGATGAATGGCTGCGTTTCCACAGCGGTGAAACCTGGGCGACGTTGATCGTGAAAGCAGTCGTGGGTGTTGTCTGGTCACTTCTGGTGTTTTTGATCCGCATCTATGTGAATCTGCTTATCGAGCCGACGCTGCATCCTGTCAAGCACTTTCCGGTTGTCACGGTCGCTCACAAGATTTTCCTGCCGTGGATTCTGGACATCAGAGACCTGATGAACGGATTCCTGGCGGCCTACATTGGCTTATGGTTCGCGGAACCGATCACGTGGTTCACCATTCTGTTTCTGCCCGGCATCTTCGGATTCATTGTCTGGGAACTGAAGGAGAACTGGCGGCTGTACGATTCGAATCGCGTGAAGGCGCTGCAGCCTGTGGTTGTGGGTTCTCACGGAGAAACCGTATTGCGCCTGATGAAGCCGGGGTTTCATTCGGGCACGCTGCCGAAGCTGTTCAACCGTATGCGCCGACTGGAACGCAAGGCGGTGTCGTTTCAGCGGTTCAGCATGCGTCGCGCGCTGGGTGAACGGCTGCATCACGTCGAACGTGACCTGCGGCGGTTCGTGGAACGCGACCTGCTGCAACTGCTGAGATACTGCTCGGTGTGGGACGACTGCACAGTGTCATGCGGCGATATTCATACCGCATCGAACAGCGTTCACATCCGGCTGGACTGTCCCGCGCTGGGAAGCTCGCCATTGCGGCTGCTGCTGCAGGAACAAAGCGGATGGGTGGTCGGGACAGTGGAAGAGTCCGGCTGGCTGCACGGTCTGCAGCCGGAACTGCTGCACAGCTTCGAAACGGCACTGGCGGGTTTCTATCGTAAGGCGGGCGTGGAACTGGTGCGCGAGCAGATGGAGCGAAATCTGCTGGGGCGTCATCCCTACGACATCTGCGATGAAGGCCTGCTGATCTGGCCTGAGGGACAGTTTCAGAAACCCGTGACGGTCGACATGAATCGTCGTCACCAGATTCGACCGATCCCCGTCAGCCTGGCGGCGATGTACGGTCTGCAGCCGGTCGCGCGGGACTCTGTTGTGTTCGCTCAAACGGAAATTCTGTGGGCGGACTGGCAGAACCTGTGGGCCAGTTCCGTGGTCGAAGGCAGTTCCGCGGCTGGCTCCCTGCCGCTTGCCTGCATGCAGTCTGCCCGCCTGTCGCTGCTGCCGACAGGTTCGTCGACGGCAGCCGGAGCCGCGTGGCGGGCGTAGGACGCTGGCCAGGTATGATCGATCGCTTCGGCGGGCTACCGCGAGTCTTCAGAACGCTGAGCCTGCCGCAGAGACTGCGGTTCGAGTGGTTCGCCTTTGGGGATCCCCGGTTCGTCGAGAAATTCGTCATCGAGTGCGCTGAGCTTTGAGCCATCGTGAGTGCTCAGGAAAACCTGAGCGAGCCTGGCGATCTCATCGGCCGAAGCTGCCGCGTTCACCCGCGTCAGATCCTTGTACTTTCGACCGAGCTTTTCGATGACCGCCTGGGAATCGCGCAACGTTGCTTCTTCGACCGCCAGGATTCCGTCCGGCGGTTCTTCGATGATCTCGACGATTTCTTCCAGAAGCCCGACAGCATCGTCCATCGCATGTTTCCATGCACCGGCGTGTTCGGACTCCAGGTTGTCGTCTGATTCGACCGCGGCAAGATTCCGCAGACAGACTTCCATTTTTGCGAATTGCGAGATCACCAGCGTCAGCCGCTGGTGTTCGCGAGTCGTTCGGTCAGTCCGAATCTGGTGCAGAGTCGGCACGTCCGCGTTGTGGTGCTGATCCAGAAAGAAATTGTGCCGCACTTCACCCTGCACCCATGACATCAGATCGAAGTCTTGGGCCCATGCCTTGTGGCCAACCTCTTCGCCGACGATGGATTCATCGCCGATGATGTGACAGCCGAAGCAGTTTCTGACGGTTTCGTACAGACGTTCCGGTCGGATCATCCCGGCCTCGTCCTGCTTCGCCTGTCGGTGAGCCAGATGTTCTGCGGACTCCTGAGTGCGGTCGACGGCGCTGTGGTCGGAGTAGACGGCGTGAACCGCCAGCCAGCCGTCGCTGCCTCCCGCGGCTCCGTGACACGATTCGCACGACGTTCCTGTTTCAGTCGTTGAGGCAACAAACGAATCAGGTGCCGTTGCCGTGTGGCAGACCACGCACTTGTCCATGTTGCGGAAGTCCTTCCGGTCCTTAAACCTTGTCGCCACACGCGAATCGAGACGATTGAGCCCACCGCCGGTTGCGTGTTTGGATCGGCTCCACGCAATGTATTCGGACCTGTGACAATCAATGCAGGCGTGTGATCCCACGAACTGAGTACGATCCGGTGACGGCATGACGGCGGTGGGGGGCACGTTCTGCGCCGAAAGAGCGGCGTTGGGTGGGGCTTCTCCGGTTTTTGCCACAGCGTCATCTGTTTGCGAATTTTGTCCCGTGTCGTCCCTGCCCCCGCTTGTGGTCGCGGTTGATTGTGTCGGCTCCCCGGCTTGCGTCCCGGTCAGAGTGGGGTCTGGTGGCGTCTCGCCGGATGTTGCAGCGTTGCCGGACTGAGTTGTGTTGGGTGTCCCTCCCGCGTCGTTGGAATTCTCTGCGCCAGCGGCTGACACGTCCACGACCGAGGGCGTGTTGTCGTCCGGACCTGGCCGCATCGCAGCCCATCCGATGACGGCCAGCAGTCCGATCGTGATCGTCGACATCACGATCAGTGGCGCATGACTTCGCAGCGTATGCAGCGCGCGTCGCACGGTAGACATCGACCCAACGCGTACAGGCCGGCACTGCAGCCAGTCGTGGAGGTCGGCGGCCATGTCGGCGCATGTCATGTATCGCTGTTCCGGCTCGCGCTGCATGGCCTTGCGGCAGATCGCATCCAGATCCGCCGGCAGCGACGGATCCACGGTGCGAACTGGCGGCGGCGTGTTGCTGGCCACCTGTGCGATAACCATATGCTGCGGGCCGCTGAACGGCTTGCTGCCGGTCAACAATTGGTACAGGACGACCGCCAGACTGTATTGATCGCTGGCGGGACCGATCTTTGCGACATCGCCGCGAGCCTGTTCGGGCGACATGTAAGCGGGCGTCCCCAGCAGTGCGCCGTCCGTGGTGATTCCTGCTTCGTCATCCAGATCCTTGGCCAGCCCGAAGTCCATCAGCTTTGGCTCGCCGGCCGAATCCAGCATGATGTTCTGAGGTTTAATGTCTCGATGTATAACGCCCTGGCTGTGAGCGTACGCCAGCGCATCCGCCAGCCGCCAGGCGCAGCGGACCGCGTCCTGAACAGGCATCTTCCCGCGTTTGATGCGTTCCGAGAGCAGCTCACCATCGATGAATTCGGAGATCAGGTAGTAGCAGTCGTCGGTCTCACCGGATTCAAACGTCGCGACGATGTTGCGATGTCGCAGCCGTGCGGTGGATGCCGCTTCCCGCAGGAATCGCTTGACGCGAACGTCCTGGTTTGGCCCGAACGTCGGAATCTTCAAAGCGACATAGCGATCGTGATCCGGATCGTAGGCGCGATACACTCGACCGAATGCGCCCTGTCCGACGGCTGCCCTGACCTGAAACCGTCCGACCAGTTGGCCCGTGCGACCTTCAACGCTGAAATCCGGATCGCAGGTGTTGTCGGCATCAGAATCATCCTCCGCACGCACAGCGGTTTCGCGAGCGGCCTGAACCGGAACCGGCTCGGGTGTCGGCTGACCGGCGGGGCGAATGTCCTTCACTTCGAACGTGTGCCCGCACGCCGGACAGCGAACCAGTTGTCCCAGAGCGGTTTCCGGCACACGAAGCCGCTTGCTGCAGTTGGAACAGGTGGTGCGATAGGTGGCTGACATGTTCGGTCCGAATAGGCCACAGGCCGCGTTGAAATCCCGGAAAAGGCGTCGCATCGCTGCAGACGCTTCCGCAGCGCGGCCGAGCAGGTTCGCCCGTCGTGTCAGGCAGTCTACCGAGGTCGGAGTTGCAATCCAATAACCAGACCCGTTCGCACGGTGTGCCTGTGGACACGGTGTGCCTGTGGACACGGTGTGCTGGTGTGCCCGGCGGTCGTACCCGCTTCGTCCCGCTGCTGCTGTCCGTTGCCTGTGTTCTTTGGAAGACGTCAGGTAGAGTGCTAATTCGTAGCAAGTCGCGTCCGTTCATGTTCTGCACAAAAGGGAAACGACATGACATTCCGTGAAATCGATCGGCGTGCGGCGATGAAGCAGATCGCGTATCTGGCATCCGCGAGTGGTGTGGCGGCGCTGTCACCAGGTTTGCTTTCGGCGTCAATGGCTCAGGACAGTCCGGTGCTGCCCGACGATATCCGGCTGGGGCCGCTGAAGGATCTGGACGGCTATTTCCCGTTTGTTCCCAGCCGAACTGTTGCGGAGTGGGAACGGCGAAAGGAATACGTGAAGCGTCAGATGCTGGTGGCGTGCGGACTATGGCCGATGCCTTCTCGACCGCCGATCGAAGCGACGGTGCATGGCCGCGTTGAACGCGATGACTACACCGTTGACCGCGTCTACGTTGAAAGCAGCCCGGGCCTGCTGGTCACCGGCAGCCTGTACAAACCAAAGAACTCGTCCGGCAGGCTGCCCACGATTCTGACTCCGCACGGGCACTGGTCTGAGGGGCGATTTCATGATCACGGCGCGGACCAGTTGAAGCAGGAACTGGCCTCTGACGCAGAGACTTTCGAAGTCGGCGGGCGGCATCCTCTGCAGGCTCGCTGCGTGCAACTGGCAAGCATGGGATGCATGGTGTTTCTGTATGACATGCTGGGCTACGCGGATGGCAGCAGTATTTCGTACGAGCTGGCTCACCGATTTGCAGAACAGCGCCCGGAGATGAGCCG
>CAZHET010000221.1:0-10254 GCA_964531585.1 uncultured Planctomycetaceae bacterium
CGGGTGCGCAGGCCGCGGGTGCGCAGGGCGACAGGACCGCCGCGGCGGCCGTCAGCGCGTCTTCGTTGCTGCCCAACCCGGTCGATGTCGACGGCATGGGCGTCGACGCAGTGATCGTCATCGGCGCGGAATTCGAAACGAAGCTGAAGGCGCTCTCGCGATCAGAACTGCTGGCTCCCGAGACGGGGCCGCTCAGGGAGGGCCTGTCCGCAATTGACCTGAACCTTGTCACCGCAAAGACGGCAAACCCAATGCTCGGCGGACTGCTGCGGCTGCTGATCAAGGACTCGCTGCAGAACGCCATCATGCCGATTCTGGCTGAGAAAATCCCCATCTTTCGAGGAGCGGCGCGGGATTCCGTCGTGCCGGAGCCCTGGGTCGAAACCCGTTCCGCCGAACAGGAGGCGGTCGACGAATCCGATCGCGTGTACCGCTTCGTCGTCCCCAGCTACACGGTTTTGTTTGTCTTCTTTCTGGTGGCCGTCATGGGCCGGTCGTTCATTCTGGAACGCGACATGGGCACGCTGCGGCGACTGCAGATCGCGCCGGTGTCCACCGTTGCCATTCTGATCGGAAAGACGCTGCCGTTCTTTGTGGTGTCGGCAGTGCAGACGTTTGTTCTGCTG
The DNA here is from genome assembly GCA_964531585.1 of uncultured Planctomycetaceae bacterium. Classification (GTDB taxonomy): domain Bacteria; phylum Planctomycetota; class Planctomycetia; order Planctomycetales; family Planctomycetaceae; genus JAWKUA01. The sequence goes on from CAZHET010000221.1 coordinate 627, forward strand.
CTGGCCGGACGACTCATGTTTTCGATGTCCTGGGGGCCCGACCCGTGGATGCTGGTGCCGGTTGTGGCCGCGACGTCGCTGGCCGCCACAACGATGGGACTGCTGTTTTCGACGATGGTCACCACGGATTCTCAGGTGTCGGCCTACGGCAATCTGATTGTGCTGTCGACCGCCGGAATCAGCGGCTGCCTGGTTCCTCGCGAATGGATGCCGGAGTTCACCCAGAAAATCAGCCTGACCACGCCTCATGCATGGGCACTCGATGCCTACAGGGAACTGCTGGCGCGTGACGTGCCGGACCTGTCCGTCGTCTGGATGTGCTGCGGTGTTCTCGCTGCATTTGCAACCGTTTTTTTTACGCTCGGGCTGCTGAAGTTCCGGACGACCAACTGACAGGTGCTCTTGAAACTCCGCGGCAATCCTGTCTACTCCGCGACCGAACCGCACTATCGCTCTTTAAGGAAATTCATGAGCACGACCGCTGCCGCAAAATCCAGCTACACCGGCGATGACATCGAAGTTCTGGAAGGACTCGAACCGGTTCGCAAACGCCCGTCAATGTACATCGGCGGTGTCGACGCGCGAGGCCTGCACCACCTGCTGTGGGAAGTCGTCGATAACTCCGTCGACGAATTCCTGGCTCGCGAATGTGACCGCATCATCGTCACCCTGCACAAGGACGGCTGCAGTTGCACCGTGCAGGACAACGGCCGGGGCATTCCCGTCGACAAGCACAAGAAGATGAAGAAGTCGACGCTGGAGGTCATCCTGACCACGCTGCACGCGGGCGGAAAGTTCAGCGACAAGAACTATGCCCGCAGCGGAGGTCTGCACGGAGTCGGTTCGTCCGTCGTGAACGCACTGTCATCGCACATGGTCGCCACTGTCCATCGCGATGGGGGTGAATGGGTGCAGGAATACCGCTTCGGCAAGCCGGTCGCGCCCGTCAAAAAAGTGCGAGCATTTCGAGGACGCGGGACTCAGATCTACTTCCGCCCCGATGACGACATTTTTCGTCGCATTCACTTCAATTCCGACACGATCCGCCAGCACCTGGAAGATATCTCGTACATTCACGGCGGCCTGACAATCGTCTTCAGGGACGAATTCAAAGGCGAAACTCACGAGCTGTCTCACCCCGAAGGCATCGTCGCGTACATCGGGAAGATCATCCACGAAAGCGGCAAGAAGTCGGTCCACGAACAGCTCTTTTCCACTGACAAGGACGACAAGACAGCTCGCGTGGAAGTCGTGCTGAAATGGACCGAATCCACAGACGAACACATCCGCAGCTACGTCAACGGGATCCGCACTCACGGCGGCGGAACTCACGAAAACGGACTGAAGTCGGGAGTCGTGAAGGCGGTTCGCAACTATATCGAGGTGCATAACTACAAGCCCCGCGGAATCACGATTTCCGCTGACGATATACGCGAAGGCATGATCGCCATCCTTTCTGTGTTCCACGGCGACCCGATGTTTCAGGGGCAAACCAAGGAACGCCTGAACAATCCGGAAATGGCGTCGCACATCGACAGCCTGATTCGCCCGGCGCTGGAAAACTGGCTGAACAGCAATCCGACTCTGGCCGATGCAATTCTGGGACGTATCGTGCTGGCCGCGCGCGCGAGACTGGCCAGCCGCGATGCGATCAGCGAAGTCAAACGCAAGTCGGCTGCGTCACGCAGGACGAATCTGCCTGGCAAGCTGGTCGACTGCCAGGCGAAGAATGCTGACGATTCGGAACTATTCATCGTCGAAGGCGACTCGGCCGGCGGAACGGCTGTGATGGGTCGCAACGCGTCGACTCAAGCCGTGCTGCCGCTGCGAGGCAAGATCCTGAACACCGAATCGCTGGCACTTTCGAAAATTCTGAAGAACCAGGAAATCAGCGACATCGTGGAAACAATGGGCACCGGGATCGGAGCGGGTTTCGACATCCACCGGCTGAGATATTCCCGCATCATCCTGCTGATGGACGCCGACAGTGACGGTTATCACATCTCCACGCTGCTGCTGACTTTCTTCTTCCGTCACATGCCGGAACTGATTCGCCAGGGAAAGCTGTTCATTGCTCAACCGCCACTGTTCCGCATCGAAGTCGGCAAGACCACCCACTATGCTCAGACCGACGCGGAGAAAGAAGAGATCCTGGCGTCGCTGCCCGCGAATCGTCAGGCGACCGTGCTGCGCTTCAAAGGGCTGGGCGAAATGAACGCCGCTCAGTTGCGGGACACCACACTGAACCCCAAAGCGCGGGTGTTGCTGCGAGTCGATATCGAAAGCCAGTTGGAAGCCGACAACACGTTTAATCAACTGCTGGGTAAGGACGCGTCGGAGAGATACAAGATCATCATGGAAGAAGCCAGCTTCGCCGATGATGTCGATCTTTAGCATGCGGGAGACCGGACCACACAAGGCGAGCGGCGCGACGTCATTCCGCTTTCACGACAAGGCGCGATCCCGTGCGATGGCGAACGGACATCGCGCCGCTCGCCGGAAACCGACAGTTAATCGCTCCCCTCGCTGCGATGAAACCGCCTGCCCTTGAGTTCGAATCGCGGCAGTTCGCCGACGGCTGCGGTCAGGACTTCGCACGCGAATCCCAGACGACGGCGCAGCGCATCTTTTACCTGCACAGCAAGTTGTTCTGAGCGATCAGCCGCTTCAGCAACCGGTTCGACGGTGATCTGGAGTTCGTTCATTTCCCGCACAACCTGCACGTCGATCCGGAATTCGGCCACGTCGTCAATTTCCCGCAGCACAGCTTCGACGCTGCTGGGAAACACGTTGTTGCCGCGAACGATCACCATGTCGTCGGACCGGCCGAGAATTCCGCCGGGCAGCCACAACAGTTCGCGACCGGTCGGGTCCGGTTCCGTGGATGCCTGCACAAGGTCTCCCGTGCGGTAGCGAATCAACGGCGACCCGATGCGACCGAGGTTTGTGACGAGCAGCTCACCGAGCTCGCCCCGGGGCACCGGCAGCAGAGTCTCCGGGTCCACGATTTCCGCGATCACTTCCGTCTCCAGCAGATACATGCCTCCCGGTCGATCCGCGCTTTCGATGCCCAGCGATGCGATCTCCGTCATCCCCCAGTGATCGATGACACGCGCATCCCACGCCTGTTCGATGCGGCCGCGAGTCGCCGGAATGGCTCCGCCGGGTTCACCGGCAACAATCAGCATGCGGACGCTGCTTTCCTGCAGGTCAATCCCTTCCGTCGCGGCGACTTCGGCCATTCGCAACGCATACGTGGGAGTACAGCACACGACGGTTGCCTCGTTTTCGATCATCGCCTGGAGACGAATCTGAGTCGTCATTCCTCCGCCGGCAATCACGAAGTTGCCAAGCCGACAGGCTCCTTCGAACGCCGCCCAGAAGCCGATGAACGGACCAAATGAAAACGGAAAGAACAGCCGGTCGTCCGACGTCAGCCCCGCCAGCAGATAGATCTGCCGCCAGCATTCCATGATCCAGTCCCAGCTTTCCGCGGTGTCCAGCCAGCGCATCGGACGACCGGTTGTACCCGACGTCTGGTGCAGTCGCGTGTACCGGTTCGACGGATATGTGACGTTGGCTCCGTACGGCGGCTGCTGAGTCTGACTGTCGACGAGTTCCTGCTTGGCGGTCACCGGCAGCTTCGCCAGATCATGCAGGGGCTGGATTTCGGAGACATCTAATCCGGCTGCTGCAAACTTCGATGTGTAGAAGCGATTGCGAGGCACGATCGTCCTGAGCAGTTCGACGAGCCGCGCAGCCTGAGTCTGCTCAATCGCCTGGCGGCTGTTCCATACGTCTTCGATATTCACAAATGCTGTTTCCTTGTCGGAAGACCTGCCGCTGCAGCGATCCGCGACGACAATGCTGTCTACCCGCCGATGCCGTATTTCTTCAGCTTGCTGTAGAACGTGCTGCGGGGCATGTGCAGCATTCGCGCGGCCTGAGCTTTGTTGCCCGACGCTCGCTGCAGTGCCTGCTGCAGTTCGGCGAGTTCCTGGGAATCCGCCGTCTGCTGCGGCCGCTGATCTCCGCCTGCCAAATCGCGAGGCGTCTCCGTTGATGTGTTGTGGCTGTTGGCGGAGGTCTCGCCATGTTCGGGAACCTCCGCTTCACGTGTCGGAAGCCGCTGGCCGGGAACCTGTGGCCAACTGTCGCTGAAGATCGAAGCATCGGATGCCAGCTTTGATTCCGCCACAGTGCTGACGGAAGGCGACAGAGCAATCTCCGACGGCAGATCCTTTGCGGTAATGATCTCACCTTCCGCCAGCACGACCGCGCGTTCAATTGTGTTTTCCAGCTCGCGAACATTGCCCGGCCAGGGATGTTGTTCCAGAGCGGCCAGCGCATCCGTATCGATCTGGCGGATCTTTTTGCGAGTCTTCTGCACAGAACGATTCAGAAAGAAGAACACCAGTTCAATCAGGTCCTCGCGCCGTTCGCGCAGCGGCGGCAACGTCACGCTGATGACGTTCAACCGGTAGTACAGGTCTTCGCGGAACTCACCGCGAGCAATCATTTTTTCCAGATTGCGGTTGGTCGCAGCGATCAAACGCACGTCCACCGAGACGCTGGTGTTGGAACCCACCGGTTCGAACCGCCGTTCCTGCAGCACCCGCAGCAGCTTCACCTGAGTCTCCAGTGACGTGTCGCCGATTTCGTCCAGAAACAGTGTGCCGCCATCCGCGGCCTGAAATCGGCCGACCTTGTCCGAATGAGCGCCCGTGAAGGCTCCCCGCACGTGGCCGAACAGCTCACTTTCGAGAAGCGACGGAGCCAGGGCCGCGCAATTAACACTGACCAGCGGCTGCTCGGCTCGATCACTGTTGCGGTGGACAACGCGCGCCAGCAGCTCCTTGCCGGTGCCGCTCTCACCGCGGATCAGAACCGTCGCGGTGCTGTCTGCCGCTTTGCGGGCAATGTCCAGCACACTGCGGACGGCGTTGCTGTTGCCGCGGATTTCGCCACGGTCGAAACCATCGCGAGTCGCCTGTGGCAAAGAGTCCGCCGCGTTGTCCTGGAGACTGGTCAGTTCGGCTCGCAGCATCGCCAGCTGCCTCTGCTGCTCGGCGATGCGGTCGACCTTGACCTTCAGCTCGGAATTCAGACGCGCCAGATTCTGGTTCGCTCGCGAACTGTGAAGGGCCAGCACCGTCATCTGGCCGATGGCCTGTAGAAAGGCAATGTCTTCCGCCGAATAGGCCATGCCGCCGCTGCGGCGCCCGACGAAGATCATGCCGTCGACGCCATGTTCGTCACGCAGCACACACATCAGTTCCGATTTCATCGTATGCAGAAGTCGCTGCAGATCTGACATCGTCTCGCGATTCGGCGACGGAACGCGACGAATCACCTGGCCCCCGTGACGAACCTGGTCAGGAAGTCGGTCAGGCAGCGATGTCGGCATCCCCGGGGCGTTGTGGACTCCTATCAGCCGAAACGTTCCAGTGCCTTCGCGCACGAACATGGCCGCCATGGAAGCATCGATCACATCACGGCAGGTGCGGAGAGTCATTTCTGCCATGGCCGAGGGGTCGGTCAGATAGCCGGCGGCCTGGTTCAGTTGCTGAAGCGTCTTGTCAAGCTGGTACTTTTCACTGAAGAACCGCCGGTCAACAACCGCCTGCAGGCGGTCCCGGATCCACAGCACAAAGACGATTCCCACCACCAAAATGGCGAACAGCGACAACCGCAGCGGCAGAGACGATTCGCCGGGCAACGCGTAGACGCTGGTGGCGAAAATTCCGACGGCCAGCAGCATTGCCGCTCCCACCGTGACCAGTGCCGTCATCAGCGAATACTGGCGTCCGCTTTCAAGGACCTCGTCGGCCAGTATCAGGCGGTGCCGCAGCATCCCGTGAGCATACGCAGCCATGAACAGACCGCTGGCCACAAACATGGGCAGCTGCGCGTCGCCCAGAGCAAACCCGTCGCGATGGTTAAACGCAAGATGCAGCGTGTACAGGATCGGTATCGTGGCCGCCAGCGATGCCAGCAGAATGCCCGACGCCTGCCGACGCTCCAGCACGTTCTGAGTTCTCAGCAGACTTAGCGCCAAAGCCACCACGGTGGCGGCGAAGTACACAGAACTCAGAAAGATCGTGGCATACACCAGTGTTCGCAGCACATACAGCAGATAACCAGTCACCATGGTGCCGGAAAATGACGAGCCACCACCGTAAACCAACACGCCGCCGACAGCTGCCAGTTTCTGAAACCCCGACAACTCACTGGCTGCCGACATCGTGCCGCTCAGACAATACGCCGCCCAGTAAACAAACATCAGCAGCACGGCCGCGACCACCGCCGGACAGTAAATCCCCAGCACACCGGCAACCGGACGTATTCGCAGCAGCCAGGACTCACGCGGGAACGTCGAAAAGAAGTGCAGAGTTGCGGGTGGCAGCAATGCGGCACACAGAATAAACGGCAGGTTCAACACCGCACTGCCAGCGATAATCCACCAGTGAAATCCTCCGACAAACGCCACCATCGACACACTACACATGACGCAGAACGTCCGAACGATGCGATTCGTCGGACGACGCCAGTACACTGTCAGAGCCACCAGCAGGATCGCCAGCTGGCACAGAAACCAAAGCAGAGTCAGCACCACGTCGTGGCTCTGCAGCGGATGCACGGCAACGTAGGTCCGCAGCGGCTTGTCAGGCGTCTCGGCGGATGCGCGCAGAAACGTCACTTCGACCATTCGCATCGGACTTGCCCCGGCGGCCCCGGAAATCTCGACCAACCCCGGGACCATTTCGGCCGAATAGTCCGCAGGGTCAGAACCCGCTGCCAACTGCCCTCCGGGCGGGATCTTCGCAGACCGCAGGTCTGACATGGCCCGCACGAACTCCAGAAAATTGCGAACCGGCTGCCGATCAACAGTCAGCAGCACATCGCCTGGCTCGGGCACATACGGTATTGCATCCGCAGTGACGAACTTCGTCACGGCGATCGACGATGTGGCTTCCGACGACGATCCGGTCGGCAACAAACAACGAATTCCGATGTCCGGAAACGTCGCCACGTACCACAGCACCACCATGGAGTAGACAATTGATGCGGTACAAGTCCCCGCCACCACCGCTCGAAAACGAAGCGCGCTCGCCTGAGAGTTTGGGTGAGATGTGCCGAGAATTGATGGGCTACGCGGTGACATGACATTTAGCGCCGAAAGTGTCAGTGCAGATATGACAGTAGCGTCACAGCGCCGAACTTTCAACAGACCAAGCGCCGAATGACGGCAATATTCCAGCGCCCCAGAATGTTCGGCGCTTTTCGGCGCGCCAGAGCACCTGCAATTCTTTGCAAAATCAACGGGCAAACGAAAAGAGAGCCCTGAATTGTGCCGATTGGCACGAAGACTGCAACAGGGTATCTTATCCCAGCCAGCCCCTTGAGTGGTTGACAGGTGTTGAACGCGGGAAACCCCAGGAATCAGGCTGTCACCCAGCAGCTTGGCGCTCACGAGTAGACCCCAGAACGCGCGTTCTTCCCCAGCACCTCCAATGCTCAAGGGGCTTCTTCATGCGCGGTCGCGAAATCGGGGTGAGTCACGCGATTCACAACGACCGTAGCCCAGCCAGGCTCTCGCGTGACCAGCGCGCCGCGGGGGTTACGTCGCGAGATGCTCGACCACAACCCCGGCATTGACCCCACCGAATTCGGCTCACGGCGGCGGTGTTCGCGCGGCGTGTTGACTTGATCGTGTACAGTTGTCTTGTGCGGCCTTTTTGCCAGAATTCCCGGCAGTTGGACCGCCGCAACTTTGTCAGCGGCGGGGGTATTGTCCACATCCGCAGCGGCCGAGTCGTTGCGCCAGCAAATTTGCCGCCGCCGATGTCTCCGTCCACCGCGACCTTTGTCGTAATCGCCGTGCTGCTACTGATCGCAATCGCAGCCAGAGCGGCGATGTGTCCAGCGGGCTGGCGAGCGTGGCTGCTGTATCAGGTGACTCGTGTCTACTGCCCGTTGCTGTTTCGCTGGCGGGCAGCGAATGCCTGCACAATTCCCGAGCATGGCGCTGCCATCATCGTGTCGAACCACACTTCTCCAGTGGACCCTGTACTGCTGTGGATGGGTCACTTCCGGCAGTTCGGGCAGCCGCGGATTCGTGTCATCGGCTACATGATGGCTGGCGAATACTTCCTGATTCGAGGGCCGGTCGGCTGGGTGTTTCGCGCGATGGAAAGCATCCCGGTGACGCGTTCCGGCCGCGACACTGGTGGGGTGAGAGCAGCTCTGAGGCGTCTGAGCGAAGGAAAGCTGCTCGGGATGTTTCCCGAGGGGCGAATCAACGTCGTGACGCCGGATACCAGGCTGCTGCGTTCAGGCAGTGGGGCCGCGTGGCTGGCTTTGAAATCGCAGGCTCCCGTCATCCCGATCTTTATCCGCAACGCTCCGCGCGGTCGAGGCATGATCACCTCGTTTCTGAAGCCCAGCCGCACGGAGCTGATTTACGGCACGCCGGTCGACCTGAGTGAATTTCTGGAGAAACGGCCGACGACCGAGATCCTGACGCAGGTGACTGATCGGATTATGGCCTCGCTGGCGGAACTGGGGGGCGTCGACTTCACGCCTGCGGCCAGGCCCGCGGACGCGATGTCGGCGGCGGACGACCGGGCGACGCAGTCGTAGGTGCCTCCGCTGTCTTGCCAACTTCTGTTTTTCGGGTTCGTCATTCCCGCGCAGGGGCTTGCCCCCGCAAGTGCGGGGGCGGGCATCCAGTGCGGCGAGCTGGATTCCCGCCTGCGCGGGAATGACGGACAACTCCTGGTTCAGGCCTTGTCAAGAAACTACGGTTGCACTGCAAGGTTCAGAACGACCTGAATCGGTATTGCGAGCGTGGATTCCCGCGAGCGGCGTGCAATGTTGACACCAACAAGCCGGCCTGCACCGTCGACCAACGGCCCACCGCATTCGTTGGGACCAAGTGGAATGTCGTGCTGAATTACGTCTTCGAAGCCTGTGCGACGAAGGCTTAACTCGCCCGATCGGCCGTCCAGGAATTCCCGCCGGGCAAGCTGTTCGGCGGGATCGTGCCGCAGTTGCCCATGTCCGGTGAAGACAGACCGGCCGCGCCGAAAGGTCAGCGCGATCCAGTCGCCGGGCTGGAACGGCACCAGCACGGCCGCGAGACCATCGAAATCCCGCACAACCGTTCCGTCCGCGGAAACCAGCCTGTCGTCCTTCTGCAGGCCCGCGTCAAGCGCAGCACTGTTTGGTGCGATGTCACGGACATGCAGGCCTCCGTCAGCGTCCAGCGTGCAGCCAAGCTGTGGCGGTAAAGGGGGTTCCGAATGAGTCGTTCGTCCAACGATACCAGGCCTGTTTCCTGCAAATGCAAACACGACGGTCGCTGACAGTTCTGCCGCGTCGGCCAACGCTTCTACGTCGAACGGACCTGCGGCAGAACCAGCATGCCACACTGCCAGGTCCAGCTTCCGATGAAGCAGCACCAGCTTCGCGGTTGTAGCCGCCTTGTCATCGAGGTGCGGCGCCAGTACCAGTTGCGCGTCCAGCGCGTGGGGTGTGAGACTGGCCTTCGTCACGAAACGGTCACGTGAAATTCGTGTTGCCGGAATTCGCAGCTCGTGGTCGGACGATCCGGACGGAGTGCCGG
>CAZHET010000222.1:0-7633 GCA_964531585.1 uncultured Planctomycetaceae bacterium
CCGCCAGCCACTCCGGCTCCGATGACGATGACGTGCCATTCAGACTCGTGCGGGGCCGACGCATCCACGTCAGATTGCTCCCGGATCGTTTGCTGCCGGTTTGTTTCGCGAGAAATCATGACAGCACCTGGCTGCTCATCAGAAAACGTTCCGGCCAGTGAGTCGTCACGCGCACATCGTGCCACTCCGCCTGACGGGCCATTTTCGTGGCTTCGGCCACTGTGAACGCTCCCTGCACCGACAATGGCCCGTCGACATGCACAATGGCACTTCGAGTCAGCAATCGGCAACCCAGCCATGCCAGCCAGTAACCCAGACGCGTGCGTCGCAGATCGTCGATCATCACGAGCTGCGTTGCCGCCTGCTTCATCGTCTGCAACAGGCGCACCACATCGGCTTCGTCAAGATGGTGCATAAACAACGAACACATGACGACATCGTAGTGACCTGCCGGCAATTTGTCGGCCAGTGCGTCATGTTTGAAGAATTTCACGCCGGCGCAGTTCGCTCGCCGGGCCTGCTGCGTCGCGAAGTCAATGGCTGTGGCACTGATATCGCAGCCCTCAACCGTGGCTCTGACGCTGCGCTTTTCCAGGCGCGTGGCCAGTTGGATCGCAAGATCCCCGCCACCGGACGCGATGTCCAGAATGCGCAGCGGCTCCGCTTTCGCAGACGTTTCCTCAGGATAGTCTGCAGACGCTTCCGGCGTACAGCATGACTGAACAATTGCACGTTCCAGAACTGCAGCGGTGCGGCTAAAGTGGTTCACCCGGCGCAAAGCGTGCAGTGCCTGCTGATGCACGACCGCATCCAGAGCCGGGTCGTCCATAAGTTCCGGCTGTCGCTGTCGCTGGTTTAATGACATGAGACGCTCATGATTTCCTGCCCGACCGTTCAACGTGACGTCATTCGCAATCACTATAACGTGTCGACGGTGTTCTATCGCCTGCTGTGGGGGCGACACATTCATCATGGTTTGTGGACCGCCGATGAAAGTCCGGCTGTCGCCGCTCAGCAACTGACCGAACGCGTTGCCGCCGAAGCCGACATTCAGCCCGGTGAAAAGGTCATCGACATCGGCTGCGGAATGGGGGCTTCGTCGATCCATCTGGCAAAGACCTTCCAGTGCGATGTGACCGGCGTCACGGTCAGTTCCTTTCAGCGCCGCTGGGCGAGTGCCTCGTCCTGGAAAAACGGAACCGCGCGCCGAACGCGTTTTCTTTGTGCCGATGCGGAATCCATCGACTTCGAACCGGAAACCTTCGACGTGGCGTGGAGCATCGAATGTACCGAACATCTGTTCGACAAGCCCGCGTTCTTCCAAAAGATGGCCGGCTGGCTGAAGCCCGGTGGCAAAGTCGCGATCTGCGCCTGGCTGGCTGGCCATGAACCACTGGACGCCGCCGCACGGCAAATGGTGTACGACGTTTGTGAAGGCTTTTTCTGTCCGTCACTGGGAACGTCGCAGGACTATGTCGACTGGCTCAGTGCTGCCGGACTCGACGTGACCAGCGTGCTCGACTGGACCGACCAGGTGTCCAGAACATGGCGAATCTGTCGCGACCGGGCAAACCGCACAGGGATGAGAACCGTCGCCAAATTCGTTGACCCGGGACAACTGATCTTTCTGAACCGTTTTCAGACTTTGCTCGACGCGTACAACACCAAGGCCATGCGCTACGCGTGCTTCGTCGCAAGGAAAACACGGGAATAGAGTCCGCCACACGCGCATCCACCACGCTTAGGTCGCCGTGCGCCCGGACTTCCATCGCGTCGGTGGCTCCCGCCCAGAGCATCGCCCGCCCAGAGCATCGCCCGCCCAGGTCGCGGACCGGTCACAGCGGTCGCTGGCCAGCCAGTTCACAGGCTGTGTCGAACCGAGGCCGCAGCGATTCTGCCAACCGCCGGCCGCCGCATTCGGGACTGCCCCCTTCGACAGGCAACGGACCGGCAGCTTTCGCCGGTATCCGGTCTGTCAGGGATTTCCGCACGTGGCTAAACTCTATGGCAGGCGGGGAAAAATGGGGGCCAGGTCCCTGTGCCGGAACGGCCTGAAAGGTGCCTTTCAGAACGGGACCTGACACCATTTCCCCACGCGGCAGCCTCATCCCCAACCGCGTGCCGAGTTCATTACCCGACTGCCCGCGTCGACATGGAGGTCCGCGTGTTCTTTCTTCGCAGCATTCGACGACGCCTGGTGACGGGGTTTGCCATCGCGCTGACGCTGATGCTGGTGCTGGCGAGTGCCGGAATCGTCGGACTCATCTGGCACCAGAACGCCGTCGCTGAACTGGAAGACCTGCTGCATCACCGCCCCGATCGCGACCGGTTGATGAGCGTGATTGCCGGAATTCCCGACACGCTGCATTCGGATCTGGACCTGCGAAAGCCGCAGGCGATCCGGAAGCTGCGCGACGACTACGGAACGAGTGTGGCCAGGGCAATCGAGGAACTGGAGGAATTTCGGCTGCGCGTCGAAGGTCTGGAACCGACACCGGAGCTGTTTCGACAGCAGGGAATGATCAATTCCCGACTGCTGGTCGTGCAGCGCGATCTGGCCAGGCTGAGTGAGCTTCAGAATCTGCTGCACACAACCGCTGACGGACCTGCGACCACGGGACCTGCGGTCGCCGATCGCTTTGCTCCCGTCGTCATCGAAGCATCGCGGCTGAATTCCGAGATCCGGCGAACGCTGAGCACTCTGCCGTCGTTTCATGATTCTCAGCACGTTCTGACGTCGCTGCAGAAAGAACGGCGGCGGTCTGAGCGGCTGCTGCGACTGGTTTTGATTCTGACCCCGATCGCTGTCGGACTGTACGGAATCACAATTCTGTGCGGCTTCCGCTGGATCTCTCAACCGCTGCGAACCGTTGCCAAAGGAGCGTCGCGAATCGGCAACGGCGACACCGCCTACCGGATTCCTGCGGTTTCGAGATGGAACGATGAGTTCGCCAACCTGACGGAAAACGTCAACCGCATGGCCGACCGCTTTCAGCAGGCCGAAGAATCGCTGACGGCAAAAGTCAAAGAACGCAGCCAGCAGGCCGTTCGCTCCGAGCGGCTGGCGGGCATCGGCTTTCTCGCCGCGGGAGTGGCTCATGAAATCAATAACCCGCTGTCGGCCATTTCGCTGGCGTCGGATTCATTGCGAAACATGCTGTATGACGTTGTCCCGCCCGGCCACGCCGACGAAAAGCACATCTTCGAACGGCTGGCCATGATTCAGACCGAATCCAAACGCTGCGGAGAAATCACCGCCCGCATTCTGAATTTCTCACGCGGCGAAAAGGCCGCCAAGGCAATGGACGATCTGACGCGCATCATCGGCGAAGTCCTGGCGATGATCCGGCCGATGGAAAAATTTCAGAACCGCCGGCTGACTTTTGACCGGGCCGAACCGCTGCTGCTCGAAGTCAACGGAGCGCAGATCAAACAGGTCGTTCTGAATCTCGTCGCCAACGCGCTGCAGGCAACATCTCCCGGCGGCCACGTCGATATCAGGCTGATCGAGCAGGTCGACTGGGTCATCATCGAGATCCAGGACGATGGCAGCGGCATGTCGCCGGAGACAATCCAGAACCTCTTCGAACCGTTCTTTACGACGAAGGATACCGGGCAGGGAACCGGCCTGGGATTGAGCATCACCCACCGCATCATCGAAGATCACGATGGGACCATCGATCCGATCAGCGACGGAGTCGGCAAGGGCAGCCTGTTCCGCGTCCGCCTCCCGCGCCGCCAGGTCCAGCAGCACGCCGCGTAAAGTCACGCCGCGTGTCCGGCGAGCAGCGCGACGTTTGTGGTCTGTTAATCGTGTCAGAGTGATGCGCGACCGGCACTCGGGCGGGTGCGGCTCCTGCCGAGCCGCGTGTGACGAAGGCCACCGAATACGGCAACGGCTCGACGGGAACCGCGCCCTCCCAATGGCTGCACAGGTGCGATGCACCGACACACGGCTGACACAACAACTTCGTCCGCCAGTCGTTTGAGCATGGTCTGGGACGACGTTCCGACCGCTGTGCGGCACAGCTTGCGTGAACGGGAAGCTGTGGTACCCGTTCGGTGGGACGGATGCTCGTGACAACGCAGTCGCTCGGTTGTAAGCTGCAACCACAACCTTTCCTTTTCTGACAACAGGACACGACATCATGAAACGACGGATATTCCTTGGGGGCTCTGCGTTGGCAGTGGGATCGCTCGCAGTTACGCGCAGCTCATCTGCGCAGGACAGTGCGGGTGGTGTCTTTGAACTGCCGGATCTGCCATACGCTGCGGACTCACTTGAGCCACACATTGATGCCCAGACGATGAGCATCCATCACGGAAAGCACCACGCAGGCTATACGCGGAATCTCAATGACGCACTCGCTAAATTGCCTGAGCTGCAGGGACAGCCGATTGAATCGATCCTGGCTCGTCTTGGAGAAGTGGATGATCCGGCTCTTCAAAGTGCAGTGCGGAACAACGGAGGTGGTTACTACAATCACAGCCTGTTCTGGGAGACGATGGCACCCGCCAATGAAACGGGGAAGGCGACGTCGGCACTCAACAAGGCGATTGAACGTGCTTTCGGTTCGATGAAACAGTTTCAGCAGACTTTTGCTCAAACAGCGTCCTCGCGCTTTGGATCCGGCTGGGCCTGGCTGGTTGTGCGCGGGGGAGAGCTGAGCGTGTTCTCGACGCCCAATCAGGACAATCCGCTCATGATGGGGATCGTTGACGACAAGCAATCGGGCACTCCGATTCTTGGCGTTGATGTTTGGGAACACGCTTACTACCTGAAGTACCAGAATCGGCGCGGGGACTACCTGAATGCCTGGTGGAATGTTGTCAACTGGGACCGGGTGAGTGAAAACTTCGACCGTGCTGCCTGATCGGTAATTGTGCGGAAACTCGGCTCTTCCGGGACATCGGGTATCGGCGATACCCCGATGTCCCGGAAGAGCCGAGTTTCGGAACAATGTATGTGGACAAAGCGACACTCAAGCAGGTCGCCACTGCGTGTAGCACGCCTCTTCGTGGGAGCCTTCGCGACTTGCTTCCCGTTGTTGGCGTCGTGCTGTTTTTCAATTGATTGTTTTTCAAAAACCGCTTCCCGATATTGCCGCATTGACGGGCGGACTCGCGCTTGTCCTGATCGGCCTCGCACTTTTCGTGGCTGGCCTCAAGTATCTCAGGCAGAAGTCCTCTCCTCGATGGTTTTGGGCTGATCGCGCTCGCTTCGTTGATCCCTATCCTGTTCGTTCTTGCTTTTGGGATGGTGTGGTCATGAGTTTTTCGGAACAGTTGCTTGACGTTCTTGTCGCAACATTCCGTGACGTACTTCCCCTCGTGTTGATCATCCTGTTTTTTCAGGTGGTTATCCTCCGGAGGCAGGTTCCGAACCTGGCACGAGTCACCTGGGGATTCGTGCTGGTCTTCTTTGGGCTCGCGCTGTTTCTGCTCGGGCTGCAGATTGCGCTGTTCCCGCTGGGCGAATCCATGGCCAGTCAACTGACCGAGAACATCACGGGGCAAAGCGCGGTCGAGGGGCAGCGTACGCCCTGGTACGAGTACTACTGGACGTATCTGTTTGCACTTGCGATCGGTATAAGCACCACGATCGCAGAGCCGGCTCTGATCGCAGTTGCATTGAAAGCTGAGGAAGTGTCCGGGGGAGCAATTCAGTCGTGGGGCCTGCGACTGGCGGTAGCGCTCGGCGTTGGCGTCAAAGTTGCACCAGGGACCTGACGCATTGCAACGGGCTGGCCGCTGCCCTACTTTATCGTTGCGGGCTACATCGTGGTGATCCTGCAAATGGCATTCGCTCCGAAAGAGATTATACCGTTGGCTTATGATTCCGGCGGGGTCACGACGTCGACGGTCACGGTCCCCTGGTGGCCTCACTGGGACTCGGCCTTGCATCCCGAGTGCCCGGGGCAGATCCGTTGATCAATGGATTCGGTTTGATCGCCTTTGCTTCGCTGTTCCCTATTATGTCGGTATTGGGTTATGCACAGCTCGCGCCTTTCTGGACTGCTCGGCGGAAGCGTCTGGATCCGGACTGAGTGTGCCATTGACCCGTTTCTCACGGTATTGTCGAAAAATAAAACAAGGCTTCGAATTTTGCAGTTTAAGCTGATCATCGCGTTCGTTGAAGATGAAAAGACCAGGATGGTGATGCAAGCGGCGCGCGAAGCAGGTGCGACGGGCGCAACGGTAGTCGGAAACGCCCGGGGTGAGGGCATTAATCCGACCAGGTCATTCTTCGGGTTGACTCTGGAAAGTCAACGGGACATGGTCTTGTTTCTGGTCGAGAGTCATCTCAGTCGCGACATGTTGGAGACCGTCTCCAGAGCTGCCGAATTCGAAACAAAGCCAGGTACCGGGATAGCCATTCAGCTGGCTGTTGAAGACGCGATCGGGGTCAGTCATCAAATCGAGAGACTAACGGAAATTATGGCCAAGCCAGTTGTGAGCGTGCCTCCTCAAATGGAGATCCGCTACTGTGCGCGACTCCTGCAGAACCTCGGCAACGACACCTCACGTGTTGTCTTCAAGTTCGCTGACCGGTGATTCGGTGAGGAATTTCAACGGCGAGGATCTGGGGACGATCAAAGATCTGATGATCAATCTCGACAGTGGCCGTGTGGCTTATGCGGTGCTTTCATTCGGCGGTGTGCTGGGTTTCGGTAATAAGCTGTTCGCCGTTCCTTTCAAAGCGCTGCAGCTTGTCCCGGAAGAACAGTGCCTGAAGCTGGACGTCGACGAACAGCGGCTGGAACGAGCTCATGGCTTCGACCCGGACAACTGGCCTGATATGGCTGACCAGAGCTGGCAGACCGAAGTTCATGACGCAGTTTCAGATTGCAGCCGCGACTGGTGTTTCGGGCGGAGAGTTCTTGAGACTTGCTGAGCTTTCGTAGCCCGCTGATCTTCAGACAATCTCCATTGCTGACCGCCTTGTAATCGTCAGGGTCAGCGAAAGTCAGCGGCAGGATTCCGAAGTTTATCAGGTTCTGCCAGTGGATGCGGGCGAAGCTAACCGCAATCACGATTCGCAGCCCCAGATAGCGCGGAGCGAGCGCGGCGTGTTCGCGACTGGAGCCCTGTCCATAGTTTTCGCCGCCCATCACCATGTGGCCGCCGTTTTCGCGAACATCGGTTGCTCGCTGAGAATAGGAATCATCGATGACGTTGAACGCGAATTCGGCGATCTTCGGCATGTTGCTGCGATACGGCAGAACTCGTCAACCAAAGCTGCGAAGAAGCTGGAGGACGCCAGTTTCACGTCTGTCCTCGACTACGAAGGCGGTGCTAAAGCGTGGAAGGAAGCGGGCGAAACCCAGGCCGTTTGACGGTTTCCCGTTCCGCCTGTCACGTCCCGGCTGCCATTCGCAGCCGGGACAACGTTGTTCGGCCAGCGGATAGCGCGCATGTCATTCCCGCGCAGGCAGCGCCTTTAGCGTCATTCCCGCGCAGGCGGGAACCCAGCGGAGTCTCGAATGGTGCGCTGGCGCTCCCACGGGTTGGACCGGCTGGATTCCCATTTCCGCCTGCGCGGAATGACGGGCGGGAGCTGTTGCTGGTCGTATTCCTCTGGCCTCAGGGCTGGATTCCCGCCTGCGCGGGAATGACGCAACGACAGGGAATG
>CAZHET010000222.1:7733-10229 GCA_964531585.1 uncultured Planctomycetaceae bacterium
GACAGGGAATGGCGTATTGACAGGGAATGGCGTATTGACGAACAACAACGCTCTGACAAGGCACGACTCACAGAGTGCGGACGCGGCCCGCTTTCGTTGTGCAGTGCAGCTCAGGAAACCGTGAGTCGACATCGTGAATCCTCTGCTTTTGGTCGGCGGTCCACGTCGATTCGCCGCAGGCGGCCTGGTGAACGGCTGCAATCAGTTCGCGCCGGTCGACACCTTTCACCAGATATCCGGCGGCTCCGGCATGGAAGCTGTTGGCGAGCAGGCTTGCGGAATCGTGAAAGGAATGCATCAGCACCGGCAGCGACGGGCTCAGCGTTTTGATTTTCCGCAGCGTGTCGATTCCCGAATCCTGGCCGAGCGATATATCCAGCAGAACGAGCGCGAAGGTTTGACGTTGCACAGCGGAAACCGCTTCGTCCGATGTCGCGGCCTCAACAACGTGGCGCATGCCGGCTGCCGAAAACACAAATCGAAGCGCTTCGCGAATGGTGTCGTGATCATCGACGATCAGCAGTGGAGCTGTCGGAGAGAAACTGTTGGCATCCGTGCAGTGGAACCTGTTCATGAATCGAACTCTTATTGGAATTCGGGTCCGAAACGGACGGTGCGGGTTTCCGTAGCCCGGCGACATCCAGTTCATTAACGATTGTTGTCACGCCCGCCGTGCGACGGACGACTTCCTGAGCAAGCTGTTTCAGATACCAGGACGGAACGCAGCCGCGCAGCACGGCGGCTCCGTTTTCTTCATCGCAGCAAACGTTTCGAAACGAGCCATAATCGATGGCGTAGAGTCGTCCCTGAGCCGCAATCGCCGGAGGTGCCGGCATTGTTGCGGGCGCTCGTTTGTGAGTCACTTTGCTGCGGTGATCTCCATGCGACATGGTCAGCTCCTGTGGTCAATCTGTGGTGTTGAAAGCAGGTGGAATTCATGGTTGTGTTCCGTCTGCGGGCGTCCCTGGGAACTGTCATCCGTCGGCGGCCAGAGTTGCCAGGTCCGGTCGTTCGCTGAGGGTGCTCAGAATGGCCAGCATCGACTTCAGATCGAAGGGTTTTCTGACGATCACGTTCGGTTGAGGGCCTGTGGAGAACTCCCGTGCAATTTCTGCTTCGGAACAGCCGGTCATGACGATCACGGGAACGTGCGGACTGACCATGCGGATACGCTGGAATGCTTCGCAGCCGCTGAGTCCCGGCAGTCGCAGGTCCATGACGATCGCGGAAAAATCATCGTCCTGATGCGTCAGAATCTCCAGCGCCTGCTCGGCCGAAGCTGCTGTCGTGACGTCAAACCCGTGAGCCAACAGCAGCCGCGCGGCGACCGTTCGCATTATTCGCTGATCGTCGATGACCAGCACATTACCGGCGGCCTGGTGGTCGCCGCTGCCGACGCCTGGTGTGTCTGAATTGCAGGTTATCGCCGCCGATGCGCAGGGAAGAAAAACGCGTACGGTTGTGCCCTTGCCGGGAGCACTGTTGACCTGAATCCAGCCATGATGGCGTTTAACGATGTCTTTGACCGACGCGAGTCCGAGTCCATGTGCGCCCTGGCGGCTGCCTCGTGACTTGGACGTGAAGGTCGCATCAAAGATGTTGCGAACGGCCTCTTCATCCAGACCGCAGCCGGTGTCGGACACTTCGATCACCAGGAATTGTCCAGGGACAGCTCCGGGCATACCGTCCGTTTCCTCACGGCTGTCTTTGGCGTAAATCTCCGTCGGATGGCAGCGGACCGTGATTTCGCGTGGCTCATCGCGCAGCGCTTCGGATGCATTCTTCACAAGATTGACGACCAGTCGCTTCAACTGCGTGGGGTGTCCGTTAATCGCGGGCAGAAAATCCTCGACCGCCCACCTCAGCGTGGCTGAGTCGCGGACGAACAAGTTCATCAGTGGTCGTAGTTCCTGAAACGGCTTCTTGGGGTCGACACGCGTCATCTGCTGTGCAATGCACGATGAATCGTCAGATGTCTGATCCGGTCCGTCGAGGAATTCCCGGCATAGCTCAATGGCTTCTGACGAGGCGTGCTGAAGTTGAGCGGCGACGTCCTGCAGGCCTCCTTCCGGAGTGCCATCGCCCGGCAGTGAGTTAGCCAGCATTTCAATGCAGCACAGCCAGTTGCTGAGATCGTGAGCGAGTTCGCGGCGCTGCAGAACACTGGTGTTTCGCAACGGCTGTTCCGCTCGGGACGTGTTCAACAACGACGGTGTAGCAGCAGACAGAGTTGCCATGGATGTGATTTCCGGATTTGAGAGTCAATTAAACCCATGCCGTCACGCTCACCTTGGCGCGACGCCCATTAGTCGCTCGGCCATGTTCCTTCTCGGGCATATCCCCCAGCCGTTCAAGCTCAGCGATTCTGCCGAGCATCAAGCCGGTCGTTTTCCCCTGGGAAGGCACATGTGGCCGAGCCTGCTTTCTGTCAATTCGATTGTCTGACTGCATTCACTGCAGTTAACAGATCCCGTACCTGAAACGGGCGATACAGAA
>CAZHET010000223.1:0-10214 GCA_964531585.1 uncultured Planctomycetaceae bacterium
TCGCAGGATGAACGGCTATCGAATCAGAGCTGATCACCTAAAGTGCAGTAATGCAGACACCGGCGGCTAGCGCCGTGCCGCTCACAAAGTGAGTGCCATTGGGCGCCGTGCCGCCGGTTTTTCCCAACGTTTCTAATGCGCTGTACTTTCTGACATCGGTATAGATCATGCGGCGAGTTTGGTGAGGCGGTTAATGAGGTCTCTGATTTTTCGTGATGTCCGCTGCCGCACCCCACGTGCGGAAAATGTTTCTGTAATTGCCGCCCGTTTCACGGTTTTCAGCCGATCCGCATGACTCGGGCGACGATCCGCGTCATCCCACGGCCGGTCGTCACGTTGCTTCAGCTGCGTGCCGCCGCGCCGCCACGACCACAGCTCGACCAGCGTATGCGTCCACAGACACAGATGGAAGGCGGCCACATTCGAGAACACATTCCGCACCTGCTGCTGGCCGGCTCCTTCCACTTCCTTCACGTCATGGAAGTTCTGTTCGATGGCCGAACGATCGGCGGCCGAACGATCGGCCACGCATTCCAGAATCACGGCGACCGACAGATCCGGATTGGTACTGAACCAGGCCGCCCACGTATCGTCCGGGTTGCGGACAATCACCACGCGGATCAGACCGCCGGCCGGAGGATAGGTTGCCAGGAAGCTCTTGTACTTCACGATTTTCGTGGTGCCATACAAATGAAATGTGTCGCTGCTCCAGCCACGGCGGTGAGCCGCCCGTTGGGCCAGAGACAAACGCTGCTTTCCGTACTTGCGAGGACGCCCGCGTCGAGAGTGTTTGACCTCGGCCGGCAGACTGAACAAGGCGGCATCCTTCCTCAGCCGGCTGATGACTGTCACTCCGGCCGCAGCGGCCCGGCTCAGGAACACGCGCTTGGCATAGGCTCCATCCACCACGGCAATGATGCGTTTGCCCAGCCAGCCCCGGAACCAGCCGGCCGCCCATTCCAGCAGTTCGGCCGCCAGTTCCAGCTTCGTGCGGAAGTCCCACGGCTGCCGCCCAACGTTCTTCTTAACTTCCAGTGTGCGTTGGCGAATATACATCAGCGCCCGCAGCGGCAGGCCAATTGTGTTCCACAGCGGATGCCGAATCACCCAGGATATGGTGACCCACACGTGACCATACAGGAACTCGTTGTCGGCCGGTCCGGGAGTCGGGTTATGATGCTGTTCTCTGATCAACCGGCGTGGCCGGGGGCGGCTCCCTCGACCTGCGGCCCGTAGCGTTTGGTGGGAGTGTCGTCGATCGCCAGGCAGATGGAGTCACCGACGTGAGTCTCCGGAATCCACTTCATGGCAATCTTCAAAAGTTCGGTGGCCACCTGTCTGGTCTTGCGTCCGAGGCTGCCGAGAAAGTAATAATGGTCCTGCCAGCCGTCACCGACTCCGGCCGCCGTGAACCACCGCGAGGCCGTGCGGCGTCCGGACGCGAACAGCACGCCGATCACGATCGGCAGCCAGTACTTCCGAGACCGCCGGTCCAGCGGCTCGGCCATCTGAGTTGTCCATTCGCGAAACCGCTGGGGCAGCGTCCATGCAGCCATCGGGGCTCTCCGGTCAGGCAGGGTGTGAAGAACCCGCGTGATACCGCGAGAGCCCCTTCCCGTTCCAGATCAATCCCCGCGACCAGCGACAACTGCGGTGCCAGCCCCCTATCGAAATCTCAGAAAGGGCAGAGCACTCTGAACGTGCGATTGCCCTGATCACCGGGGTTTTCCATCGGCGTCGGATCAAATCGCGGTTTCAATCGCAGATTCGATCGCGGATTTCGCGGCGGCTACTTCGGTAGCAAGTCGGCTCGGGTCTGGCATCACACGAGCCACCACGACTACCATCCGTCGGCGGCATATCGCCACGGAAATCACTATCATGTGCAGCCGGGGCACTACGACTTTCATGGCACGGGACACTACGACACGATTCGCCGCGGCCGCGTGTTCCACGGCCGTGATCGCACAGTGTACCGTGGCCACCACCACTGAAACGCGACCCCAGGCATGACAGCCGTTCAACGGATCCCATCGGTCAACCACTGTGGCCGATGGGATTTTTCGCGCCCGGCGGAAGACGTGCGGCGCAAACGCGGCCTGAGAAATCGGGTGCCACGACCATCCGCCTGGTCTATTCGTGTCCGGCTTCGTGTCCGTGTCCGGCGTCGTCGCCATTGTCGTCGTGACCATCGTCGTGGTCGTGGCCGTGATGAATCGTCCCGCGATAAGACTTGCCGTCGATCATCACGACCAGTTGCGGTTCGGCACCATGCTCATCGAGGTGTGCCGCGAGTTCCTCACTATTCGACGCGAATCGCGATGATTGTCCTTCACCATCGGATTCCTCCGGTGCGGCAGCGAGAGCAAACTGTTCAGCGGCACCGTTGTGGCTGACGTTGATGGTCACCTCAGTCGCGTCAATGGCGACCTGCTGTTTGGCTTCGCCGTCCAGAATGTACACGGTCAGCATGCCAGCCGCCTCATCGTGAACCACCTCGGCGTGATATTCTTCGTCACCGAGTTCGACAAGATCCCCATGATGCGGACCTTCTGAAGGATGGTTGTGTGCTGCCGCTGCGGAGTCGCCAGCCGGCGCCTCGTCGTATGCCACATAGTCGGAGCCTCGCTGACATCCTGCGGCCATCAGAACGGCCGCCGTCGGAATGCTGAAAGCGAGTACGAATTTTCGATTCATTGCCTGTCTCCTGCAAATCTGTGAATCCCGCGTCACGTCGCCGCCAATCATACGCGGTGGTCAGTTCCGGCCCAGCAGTTTCGCGGTACAATCCCGGCGTCGCGAGTCTGCGGACTCGACGTTTCGCAAATTCGCCGTCAGACAGATCCGATCGAACGCATGGATTTCCTGCAGCTTCAGGGCAGAAACATTCTGGTTCTGGGCGTCGCCAACCGGAAAAGCGTGGCCTGGCACACCGCCGAGCTGCTGTTGCAGGCGGGTGCCAATGTGCTGTTCTCTGTTCGCTCAGAACAGCGCGCCGAAGCGGTTCGACGCCTGGCGCCAGGCGCGTCGGTCTTCGTGTGCGACGTCGAGCAGCAGCACGATATTAACCGCCTGGCAGAACACGTCGACAACGCGGTTGATTCGCTGCACGGACTCGTGCATTCGGTCGCCTTTGCGGACTACTCCGCCGGGTGGCTGCCGTTTCATGAAACTCCGCGTGAGGCTTTTCTGCAGGCGGTGAACGTCTCGTGTTTTTCACTGGTTGCCGTTTGCAACGCACTCAGGACGGTCCTGGATCCGGAGTCCGCCAGCGTCGTGACGATCTCGATCTCGACGACCCGCATGGCCGCGGAGAACTACGGTTACATGGCACCGGTGAAAGCGGCACTCGATTCTTCGGTCTGTTTTCTGGCAAAGTCCTTTTCGAAGTTTTCGAAGGTCCGTTTCAACGCGGCCTGTCCGGGGCTGCTGAAGACGTCGGCGTCGGCGGGAATTCCCGGCTACGTGGACAGCTACCTGTTCGCGGAAAAAGCGACTCTGCGCAAGCGTGCAGTACAGACGGAGGAAGTTGCTTCGACGGTGGCGTTTCTGCTAAGTCCCCGGTCCGCCGGTATCAATGCTCAGAGAATCGTTATCGATGCCGGCATGAGTACGAACTACTTCGATGATGAACTCGTCCGCGACGACGGCTGATGGAAGGGCAAGCGCCCCGCGACCGCCCGATCTGAGGCCGCTGGCAGCGCTGCTGGCGATTGCCGCCATCCTGCGAATCGGGGTCGCCGTTTTCATGTCAGACGATCTGCGTTCCGACCCGGATGCCTATGTGGGGCTTGCGGAAAGTCTGACTTCCGGGGCTGGCTATTCTGTCCCTGGCTCCGATCGTCCGACAGCGTTCCGGCCACCACTGTTGCCGCTGCTGCTGGCCGGAGGAATGTGGCTCGGGCTTTCGCAGGCCCTGGCAGCCGCTGTGATCAATGTGGTTTCCGGGCTGGTGACGGTTACCGGCACATGGCTGCTGGGACGCGAGCTGCGACTGGGAGCATGGTGGCTGACTGCGGCTGCGGCCGTTCCGGTCATTGACCCGCTGCTGCTGCGGTACACGACCTTGCCGATGACTGAAGTGCTCAGTGCCGCCCTGCTGACGTTGGGGCTCGCAGCGTTCCTGCGGTTCCAGCGCTCGTATTCGGTTCGCCACGGCATCGCTGCCGGAGTCTGTTTTGGCCTGGGAGCACTTTGTCGGCCGGCACTGCTGGTCACAGGCGCTATTGTCGCTGCATACGTGGCATTGCTGCGGCTGCAGGCACACGGTGCCGGATCACTTCGTATCGCCCTGAGTTCGGTGGTGTCCGCGTCTGTGCCGGTGATGGCGCTGCTGGTCTGCATGCTGCCGTGGATCGTCAGGAATCAATGGCAGTTCGACCGTTTTATTCCGGCGACGACTCACGGCGGTTACACGCTGCTGCTGGGAAACAACGCCGTGTTTTTTCGCGACGTCGTTGATGCTCCTGGCCAGCCCGTTTGGTCACTGGCCAGCCTTACGAACTGGCAGCAGGACGTGAATCAGCAGATGACGAGCGCCGATGTGGAACCCGGAGATGAAGTGGCCGCAGATCACTGGATGTACGAACGAGCAAAATCAGAAATACGCGCCCAGCCCGCGATGTTTCTGAAAGCCTGCGTTCTGCGGTGGAAGCGGTTCTGGAGCCTGACGCCCGCAACTGAGTCCGGGAGTGCGGCAGGATTGATTGCGGGAACCTGGTACGCCGTCCTGTGGTTCGGGCTGCTGGGCAGCGTTTTTCCTGCCGTTGGCCGACATCGAGCGGATTGCGTCCGCCTGTTGTGGGCCGCCATACTGTCGTTTCTTATTCTGCACACCTTTTACTGGACCAACACGCGAATGCGAGCACCACTGACGGGCGTGTTCGCGGTGCTGTCCGTTACCGGCTGGCGTACGTGGCTGTTGCTGTTGAGGCCGAAGACTGTGGAAGCTCACGTATGATCTGCATCTCTGTTTCTCCGTCGTCCCGCACACTGGCACCGGTGGATCTGCTGAACGCATCGCGCAAGTGTGACATGATCGAACTGTGCCTGGACCAGTTCATCAAGACACCAGACGTCGCTGAACTCATCAAAGTCGTCGACAAACCGCTGCTGCTGTCGTGTCGGCGGCCGCGCGACGGTGGCCACTGGCGACACAGCGAAGAGGACCGGCTGCAGTTGCTGCGAAATTCCATCGTGGCAGGGCCTGCCTATATCGAACTGGAGCTGGACACTGCCGACAAGGTGCCTCGATTCGGGAATACAAAGCGAGTCATCAGCCACACCAGCCTGAATCAGCCGCTGACCAGCATTGATGACATTTTCGAGCAGTGCTGGAAGGCAAAGGCCGACGTCGTGAAGGTCACATGGCCGACGGATGATCTCGATGCCGCGTGGCCGCTGCTGGCGGCGGTAACTCAGCGACGCGAACTTCCGGTGGTCGGCCAGGGAATAGGAGCATCCGGGCTGACGTTTTCACTTCTCAGCCGCAAGTACGGTTCACCGTGGATTTACGCCGCGCTGGAACCCGGTAAGGAAACGTATGCCGGTCAGCCGACGGTCTGGCAACTGGAAGAAGAATACCGCTGGAACGAAATCGTCAGGGGTACCAGATTTCTGGGGATCGTCGGCATGGGGGCGGCCGAAAATACCGCCGCTCGGGTTCTGAATTATTCGTTCGCGGAACTGGGGAAACCGATTCGCTGTCTGCCGCTGATTCCCGGCAAGCCCGACCGTCTGAAGAAGATGCTGGAGGTGATGAAGATCAACGGGCTGATCGTGGATCCGTTGTATTCAGGTCGACTCGACGACTTCGCTCAGCCGGCAGACGAAGACACAAGACGCTCGGGCTACGGAGATCTGTTCCTTCAGAAGACCAGTGGCTGGAAGCGAACCGCCACGCTGTTTGTGGCTCTGGAAAGCACCGCAGCGGCGCAGCGAGGCGATGCCCGCTGGGTGTCCGGCCGCGCGACCACCGTGGTCGGCAGCGGCCCGCTGGCTGTCGCGGCTGCGCTCTGGGCAGCGTCGCATCATGCTGCCGTCAGTATCGCCGCTCCGTCAGACAACGCCGCGACATCGGTCGCTAAACGATGCGGCGTGCGTCACGTGCCGTGGACCGCCATTCACAGCGCTCGCGCAGACGCTGTAATTCTGGCCGGCTCTGAAATTGTCTGCGGAACGGGTCGACGCGAATTGAATCCTTCACTGCTGCGTGAAGAAATGACCGTCGTTGACCTGACCCGCTATCCCGATGAATCCGCCTTCGCGGAAGAAGCCGCGATGCGCGGCGCGTATTACATCTCACCACCGCGGATCTTTGCCGAACAACTGCAGCTACAGTTTCAGATGCTGACCGGCCGTGATTTGCCGCCGATGGCCTTTGAAAAGGGCCTGGCTCCACCATAGCTGATGGAGCCCGGTGCCCCGGGATCACTGCGCTTCACCCTGACGTCGTCACTTCAGACGCCGGTCTGCTGTCGGCGGAAATCCAGATCCAGAGCCAGCGGTGCAGTCGGATCGGCGAGTTCTGCCATGATGGCCTCGACGGCCTCGTCCACTTGCGGGGTAAACGCAGCCGCAGGAGCAGCAGAGTCCTGCCGCACAACCTCCGCGGTGACCTCTTCCCGAACAGTCTCTGCTTCCAACGCCAGCCGGGCAGCCCGTGCTGATGTAACGGCGACCTGTTGACGTGAGCGGCCATCGCTGTCCAGCAATGTGAGCAGAATATCGCGGTCTGTCTTGTCAGGATCCCGTTGGAAGTCGTCGGTCAGGTTTTGAGTCAGCTTGACCGAAAACGCGCGATCAGTGCTCCAGCTACTGGCTGTGCCCTGCGAATTAAACGCCCGAATCCAGAAGCGATACGTACCAGGCTGCAGCGAAATTTCGGATGTGTACGACGCCGTGCCGCTTGGCGGATCAATGTCGAATTCGTCAACATTCAGAACGATGTTTTCCATCCTCTCCAGATCGCGAACCAGAATCTGGTAGCGCGCGTTTCCGGCGATATGCTGCCACACAAATGTCGGCGTTGCCGTTGTCACGGTTCCGACGGGGCTGATGATGACGGGCGTCGAGGGGCTGGGCACATCGATGCGGAAGACGAACGGCTCACTCCAGCGACTAAACTCACCGGCCGAGTTTCCAGCACGCACCCATGCGGTGTAAACGTGCTCCTGAAGCATCTGGTCGTCGGGCACGGTGAAGGAGGTTGTGTCCAGGTCCGTGACGCGGATTACCTGCGACTTGTTGTCGGTGGTGTCATCCAGCCACAGGTCGTAGACCGTTCCCGGGATTTCGCCCTGCCAGGTGATGGTTGGCGTTGGATCAGTCACGCTGCCCGAAGGGCCGGCGACCGGTGCCACGATCACAGGCTTTGACGGAACAGGAACGTCAATCGTAAACCGCAGCGGAGTACTCCACGACCCGCCTTCCCCGGCCGAGTTGAAGCCTCGTACCCACGCGCGGTAGTTGCCTTCCGGCAGTGCAGCCATCGTCTCAAATGTCACGGCCGTCAAGCTGGTTTCATGCACGATACGGGCGGTGCTTGAGGTGTCATGGTTGACCCACAGTTCGTACCGGACAGCGCGATCGGCGACCGTCCATTCGAAAGTCGGAGTCGATGTCTCAACGCGGCCGCTGGTGCCCGGCATCGGACCGGTAACGGTTGGACGAGTGGGAGCCGGGATGTCAATGATCAGTGTCTCACCGTCGCTCCACGGCCCGAATTCACCGCTTCCATTGACCGCACGGACCCATGCCCGGTAGGTACCCTGCAGCAGTGGCTCCATGACATCGTAATGCGTCTGACCCTCAATATCGCGGACGCGGATCACCTGGGACGTGCCGCGAGACAGGTCGTTGACCCACAAGTCGTACTGGTAGGCGAACGCGACCGGATTCCAGCTAATGCGCGGCGTCGCGTCCTCGATGGTCCCACCCGCGGGCGTCACTGTTGGCTTTGCAGGCGTGGGGATGTCGATGGCAAATGTCTCGTACTCACTCCAGGCGCTCACTTCGCCGACAGAATTGAATGCCTGCACGCGAGCGCGATAACTGGCTTCCTGAAGCGGCGAAAAGTGTGTGTATGACATCGAGGCGTGGTTGGTTCGATTAATGACGCGGTTGAACGCACCGGTCGCCGGATCCTCGATCTCCACTTCCAGCGTAAACCGCACGGCGTTATTCGCGGTCCAGGCAAACTGTGGAAACGCACTCGTGGTGATGTCCACTGACGGGCTCGTGATCACGGGCCGCGACGGGTTCGGCACGTTCACGGTAAAGCTGAGAAACGCACTCCAC
The DNA here is from genome assembly GCA_964531585.1 of uncultured Planctomycetaceae bacterium. GTDB lineage: Bacteria > Planctomycetota > Planctomycetia > Planctomycetales > Planctomycetaceae > JAWKUA01. Next base: position 8,299 of record CAZHET010000223.1, read on the forward strand.
TCACTGAAGTCGCCTTCTTCGTTGACGGCACGGACGCGAACCCGGTAGTCATCTTCTGCAAGTGCCGTCTGTTGTGTAAAGGAATTCGTCGTCAATCCGGTTTGCGACACAACGATTGTGTCGCCGCGATAGACCTCAAGTTCGTAGGCCACGGCGAAACCGGGTTCGGTCCACAGGTAAGTCGGCCGTGCATTGGTGATCGTGCCGACCGGGGAAATGAACTCAGGAGCTTCCGGGGCAGGAATATCCAGATCTGCCCCGTAGATGACGATTTCGAACGAATCAAACATGCCCGTCGTGCCTGTGACGGAGTCGGTCACCTGAATCTGCCAGGTACCGGTGGAAGATTCCGCCCAGTTGCGGGCGGATGTGAATTTCCAGCGCGAATAGTTGGCACCGTTATCCGTCACGCGGGATTCCGCAAGTCGCGAGCGAGTTCCGGACGGGGAAATCAGCGTGATGTCCAAATGCCCGCGGTTGGCATGCGTCGCCGTCAGGTAGACCTCAACGTATTCCGTTGAGATTGCTTCGGTAATGTCGACAGATGCCGACACGCCGACAGCTGAGCCGTCAGGAATGACAGTGTTGACTGTACGGACGCCGGTGGTTGCCGAGATTTCCGGCCTCAGCGTCGTGTAATTCAATGCCATATTGACGGCGGCTGCGGCATCGATAGCACCGAAGCCGTATTCATGGTTCACCCACAGGCCCGCCCCGTTTCTGGTCCAGTCGGGATTGCCGAGATCGGTGCGTTCCCCCGTACGAACCAGAATATTCTGAACGTCGCGCGCGGTCAGGTTCGGGTTCGCTTCCAGCATCAGCGCAATCACGCCGGAAACCAGCGGTGTTGCCGCTGATGTACCGTTGAACGTGCTGGTGTAGTTGATGTCGGCCAGCGGGTCACCATCTGCGGTGCCGGTGTCGTTGTATCCTCCGGCACCGGTGATGTCTGTCGTCGTTGTCGCAATGCCGCTGCCCTGAGTGTAGCCCATCACGATCAGCGGAGCCCCTGGTTCGCTGTAGGGCGCGCGGATGCCGTTTTGATCGAGCGCTCCGACAGCAATGGTGTAACGTGAGTTCGCGTAGGCGTCATAGTTCACGTTGTCCTGCCGTTGTCCGCCATTGCCGCCGGCCCAGGTGTAGATCGAACCCAGACCGTTGCGGCCCGTACGAAATCCCTGCGCGAGCGAAGCTTCCATCAGTGGTCCGATACCGGAAATTATGCCGGTATCCGCTGGCCCCCAACTGTTGTTATAGATGTCAATCTGATTCGTCAGCCAGGCCATCGCCTCGGCTTCCTGCAGATCGGTCGTGGGGCCGCCGATCAAACGCAGCCCGGCGATTCCGGCAGCCGGTGCTGCACCGCTGACACCGATACCGTTACCGCCAACCGCGGCCGCAACACCGGCGACCGCGGTCCCGTGAAAATCGACCGCCCCTGGTGACGGGTCGTTGTCGTTGTCGTTCCAGTCAAAATGCAGACCTGCCTGAACATTGGCCGCAAGGTCTTCGTGGGTCAGCTCCACACCGTCATCGACGATTCCGATGACAACGCCCGCGCCGCGGTAGGTGTCCCACACCGACTCGACGTTGGCGTCCAGGCCCACAGTTCCGCCGCCCTGGCCGGTGTTGGCCAGATGCCACTGATCCGGATACAGCGGGTCATTGGGAACAAGTCGCAGGGAGTGCTGCCGACCTTCCAGCGGGGAAAACTGCTGCAATCCTGCCAGGTCGTCGAACAGATCACCGGCACTCGCAATCGACATGGGGGTCGAGAATGTCAGGATGTAGCCGTTTTCCACGAAGCCGCTCGGCGCGACGGACTCGGCCCCCGTGACAGCACTCAGCATCGTGACATTCTGAGGGGAGTCGAACGCGGCGAAGTGCTGAGAAAACTCAGCGCTTTCGGGCTGACG
>CAZHET010000224.1:0-10196 GCA_964531585.1 uncultured Planctomycetaceae bacterium
CGCGGCGAAGTCGGCAAGCACCGCTGCTGAGAGAGCCGATGCACATCGCATGGCGCGGCGGCGAATGATGCTTGCTTCCGCTGCTGCCGCGGCTGGGTTCAGCCTGCAGCCATCACTGACCGCGGCGACTCAGCAGTCCGTGCCGCGCAGGTCGGTGATCTACATCTTTCTTTCCGGTGGCCTGGGGCAGCAGGACAGCTTCGATATGAAGCCGGACGCCCCGGACGAGATTCGCGGCGAATTCCAGCCGATTGCAACGCGAACACCTGGAGTGCAGATCTGCGAGCACCTGCCGCTGCTGGCCGCTCGCAGCGACAAGTGGGGACTCGTTCGCAGCCTGACGCATCCGTACAACGAGCATTCACAGGGCCACATGGTGATGCTGTCCGGTCGAACGCCGCTGCCCGTTGGCTTCAACCCTTCCATCCCAAAGCCCACGGATCATCCATCAATCGCGGCCCTCATGGGTGCCATTCTTCCCGAACGCGATGCACTGCCATCGTCCGTTGTCCTGCCGGAAAAGCTGATTCACCGCACCGGACGTGTCATCCCCGGCCAGTTTGCCGGCGTCATGGGAAGCCAGCGCGATCCGTGGATTCTGGCAGCCAGCCGCTTCAATGCCAGGACCTATGGTGCCTGGCCGGAATTCGAATTTCATCATCAGACCGGTACCGAAACGTCGTCAGATCTGCACTTTCGGACGCTGGGTCTGGCATTGCCGGACGGCCTGTCGAAAAGCCACTTCGACAATCGCCTGACCTTGCTGCAGCAGTTCGAACACAGTTCGTCTGCCCGTCCCGCAGGCGAATTCGAATCATTCGAACGTTATCGCGAGCGAGCCATTTCGATGCTGGGTGACGGTCGCCTGAGTCGCTTGTTCGACATTCACGCAGCCGACGACCGTGAACAGGATCGTTATGGCCGCAATACGTTCGGCTGGTCACTGCTGCTGTCGCGCCGGCTTGTCGAGGCAGGTGTTGGATTTGTGCAGGTGAATCTGGGAAACAACGAGACGTGGGATACGCACGGAAATGCGTTTCCTCATTTGAAGAACTACCTGTATCCGCCGATGGACCGCGCCGTGTCGGCGCTGCTGGATGACCTGGACGAACGGGGCCTGCTGGATTCCACGCTGGTCGTGATGGCGGGGGAATTCGGCCGGACGCCAAAGGTCTTCGGTCTCCCGGAACACTACAAGCTGCCGGGGCGCGATCACTGGGGCGCTGTGCAGTCGCTGATGCTGGCCGGCTGCGGTTTCAGTGGCGGCATGGTGATCGGCAGCACGGATAGCCAGGGTGGTCACCCGACGTCAGACCCACAGACTCCCGAATCACTCGCCGCCACGATGTACACGGCTCTCGGACTTTCGCGCGAAACAACGTGGTACGATCTGCAGGATCGTCCGCTGCCACTTTACAACAGCGAACCCATGCGCCCCGTGCGGTCCGCCTGAACCGTCCTGGCTACTTCGTGTGCAGCTTGATGAACGGCTGGTGGTCGTCGGCAGGATCCTGAAGCCGCCGCTGGATTTCGTTCAGCAGAAACGCCGCCGGACGATCCGGAGAGCCCTCGGCAACGGAGGCCAGCAGCTTCGTCAGAATCGATGACGCAGTCTCCAGGGCACCGCATTCAAATTGTTTCACGGCCTCTGCGTACAGCGAACGGGCGATCTCTGCGTTCGGCGGCGGATCGCCGGAGATGTACTCATAAAGCTCCACAGGGGTTTCCACACCCGCCACCTGAAAACGTCCCAGCCGCCTTGCGCGACGTTCTGTGTCGTCGAGGTGCCCGACCGTCTGGGCGGACAGCAACACGTCCGCACCAAGATGTTTTGTCATCCCTTCGATCCGACTGGCCAGATTCACGGTCAGTCCCCGAGGCCCGTATTTGATCCTTCGTGTTCCGCCAACGTTGCCGACGAGCGCCTTGCCGGAATGGATACCGATACCGATCCGCAGCGCGACGTCACCCTGAGTCGACCACTTTTCATTGAGCGATTGCAGTCGTCGCTGGATTCGCCCGGCGCAGTCCAGAGCAAGCTGTTGGTGCCCCGGCTGTTCCAGAGGCGCGTTCCACATCGCCGCTGCTCCGTCACCGTAGAAGTCAATGATGACGCCATTGGAATTCAGCACTGATTCCACGACACCGTCCATCACGTCGGACATGATTTCGTAAGCGCGCTGAGGCTTCAGTCGGTCAGACAACCGCGTGAAGCCGCGCACATCGCAGAAAAGTACAGTGATTTCGCGTTCCGCGGCTTCCAGCAGGCGAGGGTTATTCTGAAGTTCACGGACGATTTCCGCGGAACAGAAGTCTTCGAACTGCACCTGCAGCCGTGCCGCTTCGCTTTCCTTCTGAGCACGTGCCAGACCTGTCGCAGCAGACGCGGCCAGCAACTGAACAAGCTGCGCTTCGACTTCAGAGATGCCGATCTTGTTCAGATCCGTTGAAGAATCCAAAGCCCGACGAGCATCAAACAGGCGAGCCCCGTAGACCACGCCGACAACCGAGTCGTCGGCCGCCAGGATCGGCGAGGCCACGACCGCAGTCAGCGACATCAGGCTCTGAACGGCTCCCAGATCGTCAATCGGCTCGTAAAAAGTACGCCGTTCTTCGCATACTCGCTGCACCACAGTGCGACTAAATTCCGCCGTCTCGGCCGTTACTCCGCTGACGGCCTGCAGTTTCCAGTTCTCGTCCTGCCGAAGCAGCACGAGACCGTAGTCCAGCCCGATTAGTTGAACAGCAGCGTCGGCGATTTCGCGATAGAAACCGGCGGATCCTGCCGCAGATCGCTGGACGGAAACCAGCGCCTCGAACCACTCGATCAGGTTGTTGACGTTGAAGGTTCCCGTCGCTTCACGCTGACTGCGGGAGTAGCGTGTCGCCGATGCCGGACTGCGGCTGATGACTCGCAGACGATCAACCTGCAGGTGCTCGTCGATCATCACCGTGCCGCTCAGGCCGCTGCTTTCCTCCACCTCAATGTGCAGTCGCGTGGCACCGGCAGAAATCTGCAGCGGCGTCTTCATGGACAGCCGTCCCTGCGGTGCCACCATTCGGCCGCATTCCAAAGCGAGAGGCACGCGGGTGCTGAGATTTTCAATCAGCAGCCTCCCGTCGTTTTCCTGTGACAGCCGAAGCTGCGTCCGTGAGCAATACTCGTCGATCAACCGCACGGCTTTCACACCGACCGATTCTTCGACACGACGGCCCATCAGCAAAGTGAAGCCGGGCCCGACTTCAATCGACTCATTTTGACGGTCATTTTCGATCCGGACACGCAGCATCGGTGATCAAACACTCTCGTGGCAGCAACGGTTGTGTGGCAGCGGAAGTTGTGTGGCAGCAGAAACAGTCGGAACGGAAGTCAGTCAGCGATGCAACCTCATCTCATCATGCTGACTCACAGATTGCAATGACCCGAAGAACCATCCCCAGCGATCATGGTGGAAGACCCTGCCCGGTCGACACAAGCGTGTAACATGGGAAAGCCATACTGGCTGATGATGTCGCTACAGCTGGATATTCCGCCTTTCCGGTATTTTAGGCGGGTTTGTCACAACCGATAACCGATACACAAACAAAGTGGATTCTCCCAGGGGGGGAAGACTGTCTCCTACAGAATCAACTCTATCGGGCCCGTTGGATCCAGGGATGGAAGCAATGACCGCATGGACCGCGAATTTTGCACATTGTTGCCAGGCGGCAGTTCGTGCCGGTTTTGCGACCGCACTGATCTCGCTGATGGTGCTCGATTCGGCAGCAACCGTCGCGAGTGACGGCTACACAGCACCCCGGCCGCATGGCGGCGTCCGAAATCCACACGTCACTCGATCGGCGTCGCTGACGTCGCCGCTGATTGAACCGGCCCCGGTTCCAGCCGATGAGAGCGACGATGGGGCAGACGACGAGGTCACGTCGGGAGCTGACGTTGAAACGGACGAGCAGGCAGTGCTGAAGCAGGCCATCGATCAGGCGCATGCTGCAGTCTTTGAGAACGACTGCTTTCCCTCGGCAGAGAAATGCGCCACGTGCCATCCGCAGCACTACCGCGAATGGTCCGTCTCGCCGCACGCATACGCTCAGTTGAGTCCTGTGTTCAACGCGATGTCCAACAAGCTGAATAAGCTCAATAACGGCACGCTGGCAGACTTCTGCATTCGCTGCCATACGCCGGTCGGGATGGCCCTGAACGAACCGATCAATATTTCCAACCTCGATCGGCCACCGTCGTCTCGTGAAGGTGTCACCTGTGTCGTATGTCATCGAGTCAACCAGTCCTGGGGCAAAGGTGCCGGCCGTCAGGCGCTGGTCGCCGGAAACGTCCATCAGGCCGTTTATGGTCCGATCGGCAGCTCGGTTCTAAACGATGTGCTGGCCAATCCCGATCACTACGGAGTGCTCAAATCGTCGCCGGCACCGGATGTCCGCGGTCGCGACATTCACTCAAAGTCGTATCGATTCTTTGCTTTGACGACACCCAGTTTCTGCGGAGCCTGTCACGACGTGTTCGCACCGAACGGCTTCCGTCTGGAAGATGCGTTCAGTGAATTCAAGAACTCGCCGTCGGCGCTGATTCACGGACACAACTGCCAGGACTGCCACATGGGCAGGGTGCCGGGTGAAGCATGCGGCTACGATTTTGGCCCTGCAGCCGTGGTCGGCAACGTCGCAACTCTACCACGCAAGCACACGAATCACATGATCGCCGGCCCGGACTATTCGATCATTCACCGCGGACTGTTTCCTCACAATCCAAAAGCAGTCCGCGAAGAGCACGAAAATGATCCGCTGACAGACGGTCTGGCCACGATGCGGGAATGGCTGATGTTCGACGACGCGGCCGGCTGGGGCACGCGTGATTTTGAAGCAAACGTGCATGAAGGCCAGTACTTTCCGCCGCCATGGGATGATGCAAAGAAGCGGCGCGAGGCTCGCCTGATTCTGGACGACCAGTACGAGTTGCTGGCGGAATACACTTCGCAGCGCCTGCAGGTTCTGCGGGCCGGCTATAAACTCGGCCATATTGAAGTGGAAGAAGCGACTCGTGACGGCATCTCCTTCCATGTCGAAGTCGCGAACGGAACGCCTGGACACGGTGTCCCGACGGGATTCGACGCCGAACGCATGCTGTTTCTGCGAGTTCACGTGTGGGATCCGCGCGGTCGCATGGTGTTTCAGTCCGGCGACCTTGATCCCAACGGTGACATTCGCGACAGCCACTCCTTCTATGTTCACAACGGCAAGCTTCCTCTGGATCATCACATCTTCTCGCTGCAGACGCGGTTCATCACCCGCAACATTCGCGGTGGTGAACGGGAACAGATTCTGAACGTGCCGTACTCGCTGGACCCGCTGCCCTACATCCGGCCGGAAACCCGTCCGTTTACAGTTCTGGGCCGCCCGCTCGGAGCACGCAAGCACAAACAGAACATTGAAGCCGAAGGATCGCGACTGGCTCACTACGAACTGACCGGCAAGCAGGTTCCCGGACCTGGCTGCTACACGGTGCGCGTCCAGATGATCGCGGGAATGGTCCCGATCAATCTGGTGCAGGCGATCTCAGACGTCGGGTTTGACTATGGCATGAGCGCAAAAGCCATTGCCAAAGGGGTCGTTGACGGACATCTGATCCTGCACGAAACGGCTGACCGGATTTGGGTCAAATAGGACACCGTGTACGCGGCGACAAAACGGGAGTCCGGCGGGCGAACGCGCTCGCTCCAGGCTTCTGACAACATGGGTTGATGGGCGAACAGCAGCAGCGCTTCGACGACAATCCGACTCGCAGGAAGCGGGGGCGGCATTGACGCACGGGCCGATAACGCGTTAAGGGCAGTTAACGTCATGGGCAAAGAACTCTTTACATTGCAGCGTACGCGCCGAATGTCGGTCGTACTGTCGCTGGTGCTGGTCTGTGGCGCTGCTGTGCCGGCTGTCGCACAGGTTCCAGACGAATCGGGAGAACGCTACGCCACTCCCGGGTTCGACCGTCCGTCAGATCGGTTCATGAGCCCGATTCAGCGCGTGGTCGGCAGGGCAGAACTGTCCGCAGGCTCTGCCGCGCCGACAACGAACAGCCTGATCGGTCGCTTTCAAATGGCTAACGCCGCTCCGATCCCGACAACAGGTCTTGTCGATGAAGACGAGACAGATGCCGAAGCCGAAAAGGTACCGTCTGATCCGATTCAGGATCTGGGACTGGACTATCCGGACGGTGGTTATTCACGAGCGTTTCTGAATCGAAATCACGGTGCCTGCGAGAGCCCGTTTGCTCCCAATGTGCAGTACAACGCGTGCGTTCCGGAAGGCGATGAACCCGCGCTGTGCAGCCTGACAGAACAGTTTCTGGAAGCACTGGCCGCGCCCAGTGACCACTTCGCTCATGCTCTGGAAGGAATTCTGTGCGCCGAACACGACGAACCGGAACTGAAGCTGAACGCGAATCCGATCGGCATCCAGCCAATTCCGTATCGGCCCCCGCTGCTGATTGAAACGAACGAAGATTTTCTGGGACCGGGATTTCTCAGCCAGGGAATCTGTACACCGACCGGGGCGATCTGGCGTCCGGCGTTCTGGGTCTTTGGCAACTTCCGTACAGGAGTCGGCTATTTCGACGGCGGCAACGGAAGCAATCGCCGTGTTGTCGAATGGGCCAATCGCCTGGACCTGTTCGGCCAGTTAAATCTTTCCGGCACGGAACGACTGTTGATCGGACTGCGACCGCTGGATGAAGAAATCAATGGAGCACGGCGTTTCACGAGTGTGGACCTGCAGGGGGATGACTCAACCAACGCCGTCAACGGCACATTCCAGACACTTTTCTTTGAAGGCGACTTCGGCGAAATCTTTCCCAACCTGGATCCGTACGATACAAGGGCGCTCGACTATGGTTTCTCAGTGGGACGCCAGCCGATGTTGTTTCAGCAGGGACTGCTGATGAACGAAGATTCCGTCGATGCCGTGACGGTCACCAAGAACACACTGAACGGCAACGGTAACCTGAATCTGCGTGCCACGTTTGTCTATGCCTGGAGTCAGATTAACCGCACGGTGCTCAATGCGGCATCACCGGCAGATACGTTTGGCAATGTGATTGACCGGGATGCCAGAATCATTGGCCTGTTTACGGAGAGTGACTTTGAGCACTACACAGTGAACGCAGACATCGGTTTTGTGCAGGACGCGGGCAATGTCAACAATATGATCGGCGTCGGCATCAGCGGTATTCGCCGGATTCATGGGTATCACAATACATATAACTCCTCGCTGCACTTTCTGGCATCACTTCCGACAAATGGCGAAACGAATATCGCAGGACAGGGCCAGCTGCTGTTCAGTCAGTTTTCCTGGACACCGCATCACACAGAAGACCTGATCTACCTGAACAGTTTCTGGGCCGTCGATCAGTTCACGTCCCTGTCACGTGGAACACTGGCTGGCGGCCCGCTGGGCCAGGCCGGCCTGCTGTTTTCGGCGCCCGGACTTGGCCAATACGGAGCCCCGCTGGCCAACACGGCAAACAATGTCGTTGGAGCGAGCCTGGGTTATCAGATGTTCTTTGACCACACTCGCCAGCAGGTCGTTCTTGAAGTCGGTGGTCGCCAGGATACCGACAATGTCAATCAGGCTGCTCTGGCTGCGGGTGCAAGTTACCAGAAGGCACTTGACGAGCACTGGTTCCTGGTGCTGGACAGTTTCGTCGCCAAGCGTGAAGATCGCGATGTGTCGCAGGGAGCCCGCGTCGAACTGCAGATGAAGTTCTGAGGTTTGCGGTTGGCGAGCCGCGAGGAGTAAGTCCGCCTTAGCGCCCCTTCGACTGGCCGACTGGAGTGGCGCGGCAGACAGTCCTCACTCCGATTGCGGCGCGATTCAGTCTGCCACTTCCGTCAACCGCTGCACCACCGCGCAGCCGCATGAATCGCTCCACACGTTCACCGACGTGCGGAACATGTCCAGGATGCGGTCGACAGCGATAATGATGCCCTGTGCTTCAAGTGGCAGCCCCACAGCCTGCAGCACGATCGCCATCATGACCAGCCCGGCGTGAGGAATCCCGGCGGCTCCGATACTGGCAATCAACGCCGTGAACGCAATTGTGATCTGGGTTGCCAGCGTCATGTCAAACCCGGGTGTCGCCTGAGCAATAAACAGCACGGCCACGACTTCGTACAAAGCCGTTCCGTCCATATTGATGGTCGCCCCCAGCGGCAGCACAAACGAACTGGTGCGGTTGGAAATCCCGGCCTGCTGTTCCACACAGGAAATCGTCAGTGGCAAAGTGGCGTTTGACGAGGCTGTCGAAAACGCCGTCAACAGAGCAGAACTCATGTGCCTGGCGAATTCCAGCGGACTTCGCTTTGCCACGAATCGCACAATCAGCGGAAGTATGATCCCGGCGTGGATCGTCAGTGCCAGCGCCACTGTCAGCATGTACCAGGCCAGCGTCCGAAACACGTCAAATCCCTGCGACGCCGTGGCAAAGATCATGAAGGCAGCAACTCCGTATGGTGCCAGACTGATGACCCAGGACGTCATTCTCATCATCACCGCGAACGCAGCTTCGAACATTTCCGTCAGCCGGCGCCCGTGGTCACCTCCCACAAAGTTGATGAAGATTCCCAGCAGAATCGCGAATGAAATGATCGACAGAAACTCTCCCTGAGCGATCGCCTCAATTGGGTTGGTTGGAAACAGCCGCAGCACCTGCTCGAAGATCACTTCGCTCAGGGACTGCTCGGCCCGTTCGACCACGGCTCCGCCGCCCGGCAGAATCGCTCCGACACCTGGCCTGATCAGGTTGACCAGCACCAGCCCTGTTGTGATTGCCAGCACGCTGGTGACCACGTAGTAAGTGATCGTCCGACCGAACATCTGTCCGAAGTGACCGCGACTGCCCAGACCGGTGACTCCCGTCACGAGCGACGTCAGAATCAGTGGCACAGTGACCATCTTCAACAACTGCAGGAACAGATCGCCGAGAGACTTCGCCGCGATCGTGATACCCCCGGCCACGCCGGCAGGATGCTGTCTCACCAGAGTCCGCCAATATTCGGGCAGCCTGTCGCGTGACGCAGCAGAAAGCTGGGTGACCGCCGGATTACCATCATGGTTTCTCTGCCAGACAATCGTGATGCCGACGCGGTCACGCACAATTCTGGCGCGGGGGTTTTCGCTCAGAATGGTCAGTTCCGGCTTCCCGTCGAGCGCTTCGGCCAGCCGGGGAAAGCTGTTTGCGAAGGCCTCTTCGCCAGCGAACGTTTCTGAATACAGCACGTCGGGTGCTTGCGGCACGGTCTCCACAAGCGATATCGCGTCACCGTTTCGTGTGACGCGCAGTTCGACCGGGTCGGAGATGGCAACGTCACCGGGGTTCAGCCCGACTCCAACGACGGTCCCCGCAACCATCGCCAACAGAATCCTGTAGTGCAGCGGCCAGCCCTGCGAATCATTCTCATCCGACATGAAACCGCGCTTTCGCTGTGATGAATCAACCAGTCTCGATGCGGCAATGCGCCTCGGCCGGGATTACAGGAGAAACACAGTCGAACCGCAAACCCTCGCCGCTAATTCACGGTCGGCCGGTACGTCGACTACCTGCGATTCTGCAGCCGCGTCTGCAATTCCTCCACCATGTGCCGCAGATGATTGACGTCAAGCTTCCGAAGGTCTTCGTGTGGCGATTGAGCCACACCCAGCAGGTGCTGCAAGAGACGTATCTTTCCGATGTCCTCACCCCGTGCTTCACCCCGTGCTTCACCGCGTGCTTCGCCGATTTCTTCGCCTTCCAGCCGGGCGGCCAGCAGGCGTGCGGCTTCGTCTCGCTCGAACTTCAATCGAGCCTCGTAGTGTTCACGTTCCTGAGGTGTGCGAGAAATCATTTCCAGAACTCCGGCAGCGTCAGAGAATTCGGGATCGGCCAGTGTGTCGCTCAATTGCTTTGCAGTCAAACCGGCCGCGTTCCGCAGAAAGTAAACCCACTTCGTGAGTGCTGATGCCTGAGCCAGAACGGCCGAGTCCGCGGCATGCTGAATATTGTACTTCGGAAGCTCGATCACGTGAATCTGCAGGTCATCGGTTAACCGCACTCCGTGATTCGCGTCGCACAGCCGGAAATCCAGGTGCAACGCATCCACTTCGGGTGCAATCCCAAATTGCGTGGGGTGCGGGTGTGGGTGTGTGTGCGGGTTGGA
>CAZHET010000225.1:0-10140 GCA_964531585.1 uncultured Planctomycetaceae bacterium
AGAATTTCCGGTACGTGGACTCGTTCCACTCGCCAGAGCACCGTCGTACCGTTCAGTTGGCGAAAGTCGCTGCCCGGGCCTTCGCTTTCCGGGCCGTCACCGCCGACTCCGTCGCCGGGGCAGTAGGCACACGGTCAGTCAGATGGTTCCCATGCGAATGTGGCACAAATCATGCAGAGTCACAAGCGTCGTCCACGCACCAGCAAGTTGCGGAGAATTCGTGCAGCGACGCCGCCGGGTGCGAGATTTCAGCACTTGCGGAGCCGGTTGCGATGAGTGAATCCTGACCGGCCGGACGTCATGGTTTGTTGTGCCGGGTCGATTCCGATCTTCATTGCGAGTTCACGGCAGCGGTGAGTTGGCGAACACTGTCCATTGCGGTAGAACAACTGTGTCGGCGGGCCACATGCTTCCTTTCGATTTGCCTATCTGCCTGCGTCTGCACTGTTCCGATCTGCACTGCACTGTTCCGATCTGCACCGTTCCGATCTGCACCGTTGCGTTCTGCACCGTTGCATGTGTTTCAACTCAAGTCGGGTAGTCGTAAAACATGGACGTTCTGATCGAGCCGTCGTTGTCGCTGCGTTCCGGCGACGCTCCTGCAACATTACATGTCTGCATTTCGGAACCGCTGCTGGCTCAGTCTGTGACGGAGCTTGTTCCCGAAGTGCGTCAACTGCAACGCCGCGGCGTGACCATGGTCAGCATCCGCCGGCAGCAGATTCTTCGGCTCGGTCCGCAGGCCGTGAAAAGCATCCTGTCAGACGGCGGACTGGAGATCTCCAGTCTGGGGTTTGCGGGTGACTTCACGGGCACACTGGGACGCAGCTTCGGTGGTGCCGTTGACGACACACGGCGAGCGCTCGATATGGCGGCTGGTCTGAAGGCGCGTGCTGTGATCGTGGTGCCCGGCAGCATCGGCATGCATACGCGTGCTCACGCCGAGGAAAACATCCGCCTGGGGCTGAACAGTTGCCTGGACGATGCCCTGCGCCTGCGAGTCACAATGCTGGTGCCACTGAATTCGGTGTTTGGCGATCGCGGCGACGTGTACCGGCCGCACAATATGTCGTCGCTCGACTGGATCGACAGTCTGCAATCCGGCCGGATTCGTGGCCTGCTGATGTTGCGCGGACAGTCTCCCTGGACGCACCTTGTCGACTGCTGGAAGCGATGCCTGACCAGTGGCGGCTATCTGCGAGTCAGCCCGCGCTGCCGCGCCCTGGTCGGAACTCAGCACCTGCTGTCGCACATCATGTCACGCCTGGATGTCGCCCGCGGCAAAGTCCGCGTGAAAACACGAGCCGGCTGAGCCGTCCGGCTTTGCCCCGGAGGCGCTACCGCTTTTCACGCCTCCTCCGGCGAGCAGCGCGACGTGAGTCCGCTTTGACAGTCAGGATTCAGGTTGCTGTCAGGCCCGGCAGTGCTTTACCCACCGCTTTATTCCAGCAGCTTTTCGTCACTAGCAAACTGAATATCCGCGTCACCTTGCTGATCGCTGCGTGTTCCGAACGCGACAGTCGTCGGAAGCTGGCGACGGAAGGAACCTGGCGGCGTCATGCGTGCGCGGCTGACGTCGCTCTTCAGCGTTCCGTTTTGAATCGGGCCGACGCCGAAGACGAACCAGTTGTTATCGTCGGCCTGAGCCATCGCCATGCCGCCGTCGCCCAGCACGTTCTTCGATTTCGCGTCATAGATCACCAGTCCCAGCTTGGAATAACCGAACTGCGTCTTGCGTTCGACGAGGCGAATTTCAGGAATGCTCAGCATCCCCGGCAGCGCGATTTCGGGAGTTCCCAGAAACGCTTCGGCGGTGTCCGTTCCCACACCGCCGCTGCGAAGTTCCATCACCACGTCTGCGGCATCGGCTGCCGCGACCAGCCGGCCGCCGGATCGCATCACACGGTGCCGAATCGACCCAACGACGTATGCCTTGTCGACGCATTCCAGATACTTGTCGTCCACAAACACGTTCTGGCCGTACAGCGGCGTGAAGTCGACTTTGTTCAGCGACTGGTCGACGGCGTTGGACAGCAGCATCTGCTCCTTCGCAGTGCGAGCCGTGTTGGAAGTCACTGATGACGTACAGCCGACATGGGTCGCCAGAAGTAGCGCCATCAGCAGTAAAGTGAGTCCGAAGCGATCCATAACGAGAACCCGATCGTGGTTTCTGCGACGTGCGACTGTTCCGCCTGCGGAAATTAGAAGCAGCGATGTCCCGCGCTCAAGACCGCGATGAGGCAAAGACAAGCCCGCCGACCTGCGATCCGTCAGAATCGGCAGTTCCCGCCGGTTCGTCACACGCGTCATCAGCCGAATCCGCCGAACTTGCCAGGCACGGTGGGGAAATTCCTCCACGCAGCAGTGCAAATTTGTTGCACTGCCGATCGCGCACCATGTTCCTGCTACGCAGTCCGTACGACCTAACTGCGACCCGTCACACAGATTCGCGGGCATCGAGTCGCGTGGTCCACGGGCACTCCTCTTACCGCTGGTCGCCGTCCGTGCCCGTCCGCCGCATCAGCCGTCGGCAGTCCGTTGTGAAAACGCAACATGCTGACATCGCTCAACAATCCTGAATGCGGAAACCCCACAAATCGCTGCCATCGCCGAAGTGCGGCTGCCTGCCGCCATCCGGGCGTGTAGTTTTGCCAGACAGGCGGGCTGCCGGCTTTGCTGGAAGCTCCGGCTGCAACCTGACGGCAGCGCAGGCGCGATTCCCGCATCGGGCGTTGCTTTTCCACGTCGTGAGGTGGTTTTCTGAACTACGTTGAGTTCAGGACTGCGCCTCCGTTGCGCTACTGGCCTTCACGGGAACCTCCGCGTCCCTTCTTCGAACCAGCGCCTCAATCCAAGAACCGCGACAGAAACCGGGCAGCCATGCATCCGAACACGAATCCGGCACCAACCTTCAGCGGCTCACCGATCAGCAGTCGACCGGGCAATCCGCCCGGATCGGGTGTCTCCGGCCAGGGACGGCAGATCACCGTCTGGGGCCTGCTGGACGCATTCCGCCGCCGCTGGATTCCCACGCTGGCGCTGGCTGTCCCGCTGGCCGTACTGATCGCCGCAGCCGTCTGGGAACTGGTGCCCGCGAAGTACGAATCCACCGCGCTGCTCAAAATTCATCAGTTCGAACAGGTACTGCTGGACGGAACGAACGAGCGATCGTCCGAGTTTCTGACGTATCGCGACACACAGATCAACTTTCTGAAAAGCCGGCCGGTGCTGACCGCGGCGTTGCGTGCGGCAGGCGTGGCCGAATCCCGCACCCTGCAGAACGTCAACTATCCCATTGAGTGGCTCGAAGAGAAACTGGACGTCGAAGAAGACCTGAGTCCGGAATTCATTCGCATCGCACTGGCCGGTGAGTATCCCGAAGACCTGGCTCTGATCGTTGACGCCGTCAAGGACGCTTACCTGGACGAAGTCGTCTACAACGAACGGAAGGACCGCATCGATCAGTTGCGCGAACTGGAACAGGCATTCAACGACGTCGATCAGAAGGTGAAACAGAACGACGACCGCATCAGCGCACTGGCACTGCACCTGGGCGGTACGTCGAATTCGACCGTCGCAATCGGCCAGCAGGAACTGATGCAGGAACAGTTGCGTGACCTGCAGAAAGACCTGCGAGAAATCAATTCCCGGCTTCGCGCAGAAGAGACTGCTCGCCAGTTTCTGCAGGAACGCGGGCTGTCGTCCGACGAACTCAATTCCACGTTGCCCGGGATCGGCTTCGGAGCGACACCGGCCATGGGAAGTCCGGACAGTGTGATGTCGCCGGTGGCGGGCGTGCGCCAGCAACTGCTGATGCTGCAGCGCCAGATTCGACAGTTTCAGACGCAGATACGAAACCCCAATCATCCGGACCTGCTGGCCCTGCGTGAACAGGAAACTCAGTTGCTCGCCATGCTGACCGGCGCGACGGCGGCCAGTCCTGACACGCCCGGCATCGCGATGTCCAACTATGAGTGGCTGACGAAGCAGAAGGAAAAACTGGAAACGGAAATCGTTGAGCGTACCAACGACCTGCAGCAACAGGCCAAACACCTGGCGGAGCTGGAAAAGGAACGCGAGCAGGTTGTCTATCTGAAGGAAAAGCGCGACGAACTGGCCAAACAGATGCAGACCCGCCGCATCGAACTCAACGCGAAGCAGCGAGTGAATATCATTCAGGCGGCCAACGTGCCGGAAAAACGCAACGTCAAGTCCAAGATGCAGTTGTCGATTCTGAGCGCCGCGTCAGTGCTGTTCTCCATCATCGCGGGCTTCACGCTGTTCGAATGGTTTTCGCACCGCGTCGGGCAGACGTCCGACGTGACGCAGCAGATCGGCCTGCGACTGATCGGCACGATTCCGTCACCGGACAAGGGCGGACTGCTGGGGCTGGGAGTCTTCGCCGGAAAAGTCGACTACGACGAATGGAACCGCGCCGTCATTGAATCGATGGACGTTGTCCGCACCTATCTGACGCGGCATATTGACCCCAGTCGATCCGCCTCCATTCTGATCACCAGCGCCTCGGCCAACGAAGGCAAGACGACCGTCTCCTGCCAGCTCGCCGCCAGCCTGGCTCGCACCGGCAAGCGAGTTGTGCTGGTCGACTGCGACTTCCGTCGTCCGTCGGCTCATCTGATGATGGACGGGCGCGAAGGGCCGGGAATTTCTGAGTATCTTCGCGGCGAAGTGACGCTCGATGACATCTGCCAGACGACGCAGGCCAACGGGCTGACATTCGTCGCAGCCGGTTATGTCGATGCCATGACGCTGCAGAAACTGTCGTTCGACGGCGGCCGGTCGATGATTCAGCAACTGAAGTCGCACTTCGACTTCGTGATTATTGACACGTCGCCGCTGCTGTTCGTCGCCGAGCCGTCAATGCTGTCACAGAACTCCGACATCGTGCTGATGTCGACTCGCAAGGACTACAGCCGAATTCCTTACGTCATGCAAAGCCGCGATTCGCTGCGAAGCCTGCAGGTACCGCTGCTGGGAGCCGTGATGGTCGGAGCCGATTCGGACTTCCAGCGGCAGACCTACGGCTATCGCCAGGAGATTCAGCGTTCCGGTCACCTGGTGCATTCCTGATGGTCTCCATGTACGACGGGACTCCGATCCCGTCATTTTGACGCGACGGGATCGGAGTCCCGTCGCACAGAAACGCGCACGCCACCCACTCCCGCTCTGTTCGATGATTGCGTGATGGCTGTTACCTCCATGACATCACCAGCCGGATCGCAACCACACGACGGAACATTCACCGTCGACGTGGAGGACTATTTTCACGTGTCGTCCTTCGCATCCGGCATTCGGCCCGACGACTGGGACCACTACGAATGCCGCGTCGAACGGAATACTCACGCCGTGCTGGAGATCGCAGCTCAGGCCGGCACCCACGGAACGTTCTTCGTGCTGGGCTGGGTCGCGCAGAGGTATCCGGATCTGGTCCGCGAGATCCGCAGTGCCGGACATGAAATCGGCTGCCACAGCCTGTGGCATCGGCTGGTTTATGACCTGTCACCGATTCAGTTTCGCCGCGACCTGATCGAAGCACGCAACACGCTGGAAGAAATCGTCGGCGAGCCCGTGACGCAGTACCGTTCACCCAGCTTTTCGATCACGGCCCGGTCGTTGTGGGCGCTGCAGATCCTGGTGGAAGAAGGCTTCGACACGGATTCCAGCATCTATCCGGTTCGCCACGATCGCTACGGCATTCCCAACGCGCCGCCGGCACCGCACATCATTGAAACACCGGCCGGGCCGATTCGTGAGTTTCCCGGCATGACCTGCGAACTCGGCCGCATGCGTATTCCCGTCGGAGGCGGTGGATATCTGCGGCTGCTGCCGTGGAGCGTGACGCGGCGAATGCTGCGGAAAGTCCGGCAGCAGAACCGTCCGCTGAACGTCTACATCCATCCGTGGGAATTCGACCCCAACCAGCCGCGAGTTGCGGCGTCGCTGAAGTCGCGGTTCCGCCACTACCAAAACCTCAAAACAACCGCGCCGAAAATCCGCCGGCTGCTGCAGGAATTCTCCCTGACCACGATGTCACGCGTGCTGGATTCGATGCAGCTTCCGACCGCCCCCGGCACTCAGAAAATTGAAAAGGTGTAGCCGGAAACACCTGAGTTCAGACCACCGAAGACTTCATGAAACCTCGCATCCTGTACATCACGCACCGAGTGCCCTGGCCGCCTGACCGCGGTGACCGCATTCGCACGTGGAACATTCTGAAATTCCTGTCGACGTACGCCGATGTCGATCTGGCGTGTCTGGCCGACGAACCCGTCTGTCCGCAGACTCGCAGTGTTCTGCAGAAGGCCACCCGCCAACTGGCAATCGTGCCACACGGCGGTCCGCTGCGATATGTTCGCGGAGCGTGGTCGATGTTGACCGGTCACACCGTCACCGAAGGCCTGTTCGATTCCGAGATGCTGCGAGGCACGATCGCTCGCTGGACCAGTCAAACGAAGTACGACGCCGCAATCAGTTCCTCGTCGGGAGTCGCCCGGTACACTCTGCCGCCGGTCATGAGCATCAACGGCCAGGTCTGGGTGGATCTGATCGACGTCGACAGCCAGAAGTGGCTGGACTACGCGTCATCCGCCAGGCTGCCGCTGTCGCTTGTCTACCGCACCGAAGGTCGCCGACTGCGACGCCTGGAAGCTCAACTCGCGCAGGAAGCGGACCGGCTGCTGGTCGTCAGTGACGCCGAACGCGAACTGTTCCACGAATTCTGTCCGGACGCTCCCGTACAGGCCGTCGGCAACGGCGTTGACATCGATTATTTCTTTCCCGTCCCGACAGAACACAGCACGACCGACGGTCCGACCTGCGTGTTCGTCGGTGTGATGGATTACCTGCCGAACGTCGATGCCGTGAAATGGTTCGCCGCGGAAGTCTGGCCGACCGTGCGGCAGCGTTTTCCGGAGGCAGGGTTCAACATCGTCGGCAAGTCGCCGTCACCCGACGTGCAGGCTCTGGCACGGCAGCCGGGAATCACCGTCACAGGCGCTGTCGACGACGTCAGACCCTGGCTGCAGCAGGCAACGTGCGTGGTCGTTCCGCTGCGAATCGCCCGCGGAGTTCAGAACAAAGTGCTGGAAGCGATGGCCTGTGGTCGTCCGATTGTCTGTTCACCGTCGCCCCTGAAAGCGCTCAACGCAGAACCGGGGCTGCACCTGCTGCAGGCTGATTCACCGGCGGAATGGATCGCTGCCGTCAGCCGCGTGTTCGAAGATCCGGCCCTGGCTGCGGACCTGGGAGCCGCCGCGGACGCGTGGGTCCACCTCAATCATTGCTGGAATTCCTGCCTGCAACCCATTGCAGAACTGGCACTGAACGACTTCAGCACAATTCAGCACGGACTGGAGACCACCTGATGAAAGGCCTCCTCTTTACCTGGCTGATTACATTCCTGGGAGTCAGCGGCAGCGTTGTCTCGCCGTTTTACGGCTTCCTGGCCTACGTGGCGCTGGCCCTGCTGCGGCCGGACTTCATGTGGGCTCACTCCATTCAGGGCGGGCGATTCAGTTTCATCGTCGCAATGGCCATGTTGCTGAGCTGGGGGCTGCGCGGGTTTGGAAACTGGAATCTCGGTCGGGCCAAACCGATCGTGCTGCTGTTTATCGGCTTCTGGATGTGGTCTGTCTTCGGAGCAATCCATGCCGAGAGCCAGAGCCACGCCTGGTATTACGTTGAACAGATGGCCAAAATCCTGCTGCCGTTTCTGGTCGGCATCACGTCAGTCCGCTCCATTGATGACCTGAAGAAGCTCGCCTGGGTCATCGTGTTGTGTGAGGGCTACGTCTGCTTTGAAATGAACATGTACTACCTGAGCGGCTTCAACTACCTGTGGGAAGTCGGCTTTGGAGGCGTCGACAACAATTCAGCGGCCATTGGATTTGTTGCGGCACTCGGCGTGGCGTTCTTCCTGTTTTTGAACACGACGAAGCTGTGGCAGCAGGCCGTCATCGGTGCCTGTATGGCCTTCATTCTGCACGCGATCTTGTTCTCGTTTTCACGCGGAGCGATGCTGGCAACGGCCATCGGGATCGCAATTTCGTTCTTCCTGATTAAGAAGACAGCAAAACACTACGCCATGTTCGCGGTCGGGATCGTGGCCGCGCTGGTACTGGCAGGGCCAGGAGTTCGCGACCGCTTCTTCGAAACATTCGAAAAGAAAAACGGCCGCCACGAAGCATCTGCTCAAAGCCGGCTCGATTTGTGGAAGGACTGCTACACCGTTCTGATGCGTGATCCCATCATGGGCTGTGGACCAGACCACTGGCCCCTGATCGCTCATACATTTGGCTGGTTCAAAGGCAAAGAAGCACACAGTTTGTGGGTCCAGACTGCGACAGAACTGGGCATCCCTGGAATCTCCATGTTTGCGGGATTCTATCTGGTCTGCATCGGTCGCTGCTGGGTGCTGCTGCGCCGACTGGAACCGGACGATCCGCCCTGGTTCGGTGATTCCTGCCGCATGACAATTGCCTCGCTCGTTGGCTTTGCCGTTGCCGCACAATTCGTCAGCCTGGAAGCTCTGGAAGTTCCGTACTACGTCGCGCTTTTGGGGGCCGGTAGCCTGGTGATCTACTCGCGCGACCGGGCCGACCGACTTGCTTCAGAGGAGCACAAGGTCTCTGCGGAAGCGTCAATCGTTCCGCCGAAGGCTCTTGCTGGTGACTGGCGTGACGAGGTCCCGGCCGGCGCTGCCCGTGACGTCTGGAGTGGAATCGACGACGTTGAGCCCGTCGGAATTCTGAACTGAGATTCATCCATGAAATACATTTACCTGGCACTGCTGGTTCTCGGAACCGCGACTGGCGTGCGGTACGTCCATCAAATGATCGGTGAGATCCGGGCGCAGCAGGAAGGCCCCGTGGCTGCTGGTTCTCCGGTGGCTGTCGCAGCGCCTCGGAATGCAGTCGCCGCAGCTTCTTCCCTGTTGAATCCTCAGGTTCAGGCTCGCGTCGATGCCGTCCTTGCCGCACGTGTACACGAAGCAAACAGCGTGGCTCAGGTCTCCGCTGCAGGAACTGGTGCTGCAGCGACTGGCGCTGCGGAAAGTACTGGCGCACAACCCGCCCGGGAATTGAGCTATCCGCCACCGGTTCGACAGCAGGCGGCCGTGCATCCGCAGATGATTACGCCCGGCAATTTTGAATACGTCGGAGCGTTCCGGCCGCCCCATGTGAAAGACATGATGTCGCAGTTCGGACACGGAGGCTGGGGAGTCACCTACCGCAGCGATGGCGATCCGGCAGGTGCGGATGACGGATTCCCCGGATCTCTGTACCTGGTCGGCTTCATGCGCGACCAGCTTGTCGCGGAAATTAACATTCCCCGGCCGCGCATCACCAGCAGCCTGGATGAAATCACTGTTGCCGAAATCCTGCAGCCGTTCGGTGACATCACGGCGGGACTTCAGAAAGCCATCACAGGAGATTCTTCGGAACCGTTCCAGATCGGCGGGATGCAGGTCGTGGACGGCCGGCTGCACTGGACACTGTTCAAATACTACAACGTGGCCGGTCACGATTTTCCGTCCCACGCCGTATCGTCGCTGAACGTCAATGCCGCCAGCATCGATGGCCCGTGGCATCTTGGTCCAATGGACAGCGGCGACCCTCAATGGCATTCCTACAAGAATGCGGGCTACATCGCCGCAATTCCTGAGGCTGAGGCCAGACAGTGGTTCGGCGGGCGGAATCTGATGTCCGGGCTGCAGATCAGCACCGGGCTGAAGTATTCCAGTCAGGGACCGGCATTGTATGCCTATCAATTGCCCGAACCTGGCCGCGAACCAGGCAGCAGTCTGGATGCGATCCCTCTGCTTTGGTACTCCCTGCAGCGACCGCTGGCAGGGCATCATCCTTCCGATCGCTGGACAGGAGCCGCCTGGCTGAGTCTGGGTGGAAAGCAAACCATCGTCATCGCCGGCCGCAAAGCTCACGGCGAAGTCTACTATGGCCATCCGCGCCCGACGGACTGCTATCCGGATAAAGGCTACCACGGATCGTCCTACGAAGTTCAGATGCTGTTCTACACGCCGGCGGAACTCATTGCTGCCGCTAATCGACAGGGCGTTGCAACGGAGATCGACCCGTGGTATCGCTGGGACAGCGCGACACC
>CAZHET010000226.1:0-10131 GCA_964531585.1 uncultured Planctomycetaceae bacterium
TGCCGCGGGCTGCATTTCGGCCAGCGCTGTCACGATCCCGTGCAGCGTGAGTACTCGTTCTGTCGCTGATGGCTTCGCTTCTGTGAGCCAGGCATCGATGGCCTTCTTTTCCCGTCGCTCCGTCAGAACGCGGGCGGCGACATGCAGCCCGTCTTCCCGCCACAGCGGATTTTGTGCTGATTGAATGCCCTCCAGCAGCGCTGGAACCTGAGTTGTCTGTTGTGCCGCGTGTGCAATCAGATCGTTCATTTCGCACGCGAGAAAACCCGGCAACGTGCGTCCGGCTTCCAGCGCCTGAATGGCATTCGGATACGCCGCGTTTTCAATGGCCTGAGTGGCTGCCAGCACCAGTGGTGCCAGCGCGATTTCGGGAAGCTCTTCCGTTCGCTCACCGACAGGCACAAACAACGCCTCATCCGGCCTGGCCAACTCCGGTAACTGCTGCCGCGTCTGAATGGCGGCGGCAGCCAGGATCATGCTCAGCCCATCAACTGCCAGTTCACGTTGAATCGCGCGGTCATTCGCAGCCATTGCTGCCTGCACGGCGGACGCTCCCTGACTCCTGACAACATCGTTCAGCAACTGGACAAACAGCAGGCGACGGTCTTCCGCTGCTGCCGCCAGGCGATCGAGTCCGCGACGGTAATTGCGAAACTGAGCCTTCACTTCGGCATCGCTTCCCAGCGCGAAGCGATCCTGCAACTGCTGCATGAGCGATCGTTCCTCCGTTTCCAGCATCCTGACCGCGCGGCGCACGTCGGCGGTGGGAGGAACCTCGCTGGTCAGCAGATTGTGCAGCTTTTGAATCGCAGAAACAGCCAGTTCGGAATTCTGCTTCAGGGCAGCGGTTCCTGCGACGGCCGCCAGCGCCTGGGCCTGAAGGTGGACGCCGCTGATATTCGGTGGATCCATCCGCACGACTGTCGCCAGATCCGGCATATCGGCCGTTTGTTGCGCGGCCAGAGACGCGGCCTGCGCGGTTGCAGTGTCCCACAAGGCCTTGTTCTGATCGCTTCGCCCCAGAACGGCAGCCGTTCGCAGTCCGATCATTGGGTCGATCGCGCTCGCGGCTTCGTGCAGAAGTGTGGCGGAATCTTCGGAGGCCTGAAGCTGCACGGCAATCCCGGCGGCGACCGCCAGGATGTCGCTCGCCGTGGCTTGCTCGGGCTGCGATTTCGCCCAATCCGTCACCTGCTGCCAGCGGCCGTGGACCGCCAGATGCACAGCGAGAGCTGTCTTCAGCGGCTCGTTCCATGCGAACACGGTAACCGGCGACATTGTCTGCACACCGGCACCACGCGTTGCGGACGCAGCGGCGAACCAGGCTCCCTGACGAACGTCGTCAAGCTGAGCAGTAACGGTCTGATCGCGCTGCTGGCCTTCAATGCGAGCCATCGCGGTCGGGACATCGTTTTCATTAACGAGCGCAGCCGCCAGGGCGATTCCCGCCTGCAGTCCAAGTCTTCCGGTGGGCGGAATCCTGTCGCCTTCGGCCTTTGCGTCCGCCAGGTACGCGTCGGCTGCAGCCCGGTCACCGGCCGCCAGCGCATTCCAGTACTGTCGCAGGTAAGGTTCGATCGTGTAGTACGTCGCGTCGCGGGAAATCTGCCGCAACTGCAGGAATTCGCTTGCCGCTTCCTGAGGCATGTTCAGCCGCAGAAAAGCGTCGCCGGTAAGCCGGCGGCAATAGGGTTTGTCGCGGTTGTTGGCCGGTTGACGGGCCGCGTCGATCATCGCAAGTGTCAGTTTCTTCGCTTCGGCAGCGAAGTCAGTGGACGCAGCTCCGGACGTGTCCGGGGAATCCTGAACCGCGGTCTCCGGAGTTTCTTCGCTGTCACCATCGTCAAACTGCATTTGCGACAGGTCCACCGGTCGATCCAGATTCGGATCCACCTGACCGGACGAATTCAGAAATGCGACCAGACCAAGCGCCAGCGCCAGCCCGATACCGCCGATGATGCCGTACTTGACCAGCGGATTCTTTTTTCCCTTCGGTTTGGCAAGCTGCTCTTCGCGAACCAAAGCGGCCTCACTCACACGTGCCGGAGCCCGTTCCGTCGCGGAGGCATCAGGATCCGGCACCGTGAAAAGCGGCACCAGACACTCCGGATTGGCGCACTTCACCTGCTTGCCGACGGCGCTTTTCGGGACGAATCCCACCGTCTCACACATCGGACACTGCACTCGGTAAGTCCGCCCCTTGACCGGCTTTCGAGCACACGGGATGACTCGTCGTGCCGCCGTGTTCTGAGTCAGTCCGAACGGATCATCGTCGTCGGCTTTTGGCTTCGGCGCGCCCGCCGGCCGGGAAGCTCCGGCTGCCGGCTGAGCCGGTCTGGCACTCTTCGCGGCGGGCTTTGGCGGTTTAGGCTTCGATCCCTTCGACGAACCGTCCATGGCAGATCCGCAGAATGGGCAGTCCGCCGCGTCATCATCAAGAACAGACTGACCGCAGGACGGGCATGTTGGCAAATCCATGAAAGCGACTCGACTTGGTTGGTGCCACAGAATTCGGAATGTCGACGAAAGTCCCTTCGGCACGGGACCGCTGGTGAATCGTGACGGGTCACGCACCATTTCTCAAGACGCAGAGTTCGCCGGCTGACCGGCAGGTGCGCCATCACTGTTGCGCTCGACGATCACCGGCCGCAAGCTCCTGCACTGAATGACAAACGTGAACCTGGCTGCCGCGTCCGACGGAATCTGCCGAACGCAGCGCGCAGCCACGCTTTTCTGATGACGTCAACGCAGCGCTGCTGCGGCACTACGGCGAGCAGCGGAGGAAAACCTGCGTGCCGACGCTGGCAGCGTCGGCAATGTGGCGGACGCTTTCAGCATTCGCACCAGCGTCCGCAATGGGAGATTCGCATCTGCCGGTCGCCTCAACGCCGTCTCGACGCCTGGCGATACTTCTGCTGGTACTTTTCGTAGAGCCGTTTGTGGCGGCTGCCGAGATCCACCTCGCGGCCCTGCACCCACGCGTGCGTGACCTGCGATTCGGTTTCCAGCGGGTCGCCGTCGCTGACGAACAGCGTGGCATCTTTGCCAACTTCCAGTGCGCCGACCTGGTCGGCAATCCCGAGGATCTGTGCCGGATACAGCGTCACGGCCCTTAACGCTTCTCGGCGGTCGAGTCCGTACGCGGCGGCCGTCGCTGCATGGTACGGCAGGTTGCGCGCGTTCCAGGTGGATTCGCGCTCTGATCCGGAAATACAGAACCGGATGCCGGCGTCACTGAGTTCCCGGGGCAGCGTGTAGGACGCGTCGTAGTTTTCGTGTCGGTGACGCGGAGTTCGATGCACGGAATCCACGATGACCGGAACATCATACTGCTTCAGCAGATCCGCGCAGGCAATTGCATCGTGTCCGCCGAACAGAATCAGCCTGACGTTCTGTTCCGCCGCGAAGGAAATCGCTGCCTGAATCTGCCGCGCGTCGTGAGCCGTTGCCATCAGCGGCATGTCACGGTGAATCACAGGCAGCATTGCTTCCAGCCGGATATCGAACGCTTGTCCCTGCGGGCCGCTGTCTGCCTGCCGAGCCGCCTCGTACGCGCGAACCTCGGCCAACAGGTCGCGCAATTCTTTGAGTTCCGAACTGTCACCGGACTTCGGCGGCGCGGGCCAGTTGACGATCATCGCGACGGATGGTTTCAGTGTCATGTCTTCGAATGTCCAGCCGTCAAGCTGCATGACCGATGCCTGGCCGCTGACACGACCTCCCGACGGAGCCGAAACAGCGATCAGGACGCCATTGGCCCGGGTGACGGGAATGAGTTCACTGTCCGGGTTGACGCTGACATGCGCCTTCACGTTGGGATTGATGCTGCCGGTTTCACTTCCGTCCTGAGTCGCTCTGACCGCCGCGATTTCCGTCAGGCCGATCTGCGAATGCGCTTCGATCAGGCTCGGATAAACGTGGCCGCCGTCGAGATCGATCACCTTTGTGCCTTCCGGCGTGCTGAGCCCGCGGCCGATTTCCGTAATCCTGCCGTCCGAGAAGATCAGCGTACCGTCTTCGATCACAGCACCGGACACCGTGTGGATCACGGCGTTCGTCAGCGCGATCGGTTTCCTCTGCGGAGCGCCCGGAATTTCTTCCGATGCTGGTGAAGAATCGGCCGGACACAGCACAGCCGAAATCAGAACGAAAACACCGGACACGACCGGTCGCAACCGCGATTTCATCTCACACTCGCTTCTTCATCCGAAGGCAATGGAAGTCTTTTGCTGGTCGAACTCGACCCGTGTGTCGGCCATTCTAAGAGTTGCCTCGGGACAATAACACAATGAAGTCCGTGCATCATGAAATCGGCACTCGGAGGGCTCGCTGATTCGTCAGCCGAGTCGTGATGGGATCGCACGGGCGAGGTCATCTGGAGGAAAAGGGCTCCTGCTGACCCGCTGAAGAATCGGGCACGCGGTGGCACACACGGCTCCGCAGGAGCCTCGACCTTCCCACCGTCAATCGCCTGTCTGCACTCATCACATCACGGCTGACTGACCACCAGGTCCTTGTCAACTCCTGGTTTTCGCACTCGTCATCCCCGCGCACGCGGGAATCCGGTGTTCGATGCAGTGGATTCCCGCCTGCGCGGGAATGACGGACAAACTCCAATGTCAAGGGCTGGCAAAGTACTAGCTTCCGTTGCCCGTCTGAGGTTCGGCTGCGCGATTCTGTGGCAGCCGCAGGTTGACGTCTGGCGGTTCGCCGGGCAACCGCGGATTCGTGCGGCAGAATCGCGGGGGCGGCAGCAGTTCCGTGGAACAGATGGCCTTCCGGGCTGCGACGCGACCGGCCTCCATCAGTGACTCCGGATCACGGAAATCAAACCATGGCCGCATCGCCACATTGGGCACGATCTCCAGATCCGCCAGCGCTCGTGTGTATTCGCGCACAAGGTGTTCGCCGATGTCGCTCAGCCGCAGAAAGATCTCCGCCGCGGTGGCGCACGATTTGACCTGTTCCAGATGAGAACCGACATCCACCGCAATCGCCAGATCGGTTGCTCGCTGAGCCGCATACTTCGTCGGCAGTGAATCCATCAGACCGATGTCGCACAGCAGCATGCCGTCCATTTTGACGGGTGGAAACACGCCGGGGATCGCTGCCGAAGCCATCACGGCATCCTGCAGTGAACCGCGTTCCAGCACAACCGGCCGGCCTCGCAGCAGATCCAGCGCCACGATGCTCAGCGGAATCCGTGTATCGCGAATGTCGATGTCCGGGATCAGCGCGTCGATCACCGACTGAATAACCATCCCCGACAGCAGCGACGGCTTTCGCAGCAAATGCATCATCTGCCGGCGCGCACCCAGATAGCGCTTGATCTGTTCGTACCACGCAAACATCCCTGACGTGGACGGATCTTCGGCCGGCGGAGCGGCTTCGAACAGTGATGCCTGTCGTTGCTGGAACGCTTTGGACGTCAGGTAACTGGTGACTCGCTGCTGCATCCCGATGATATCTTCATCGACGGCGCAGAGTGCTCCGGCGAGGCTGCCGATGCTGACGCCGACAATGCGTTCGATATGGATCGGCGTCTTGCGCAGGACTTCGATCACGCCCAGATGAGCCAGTCCGCGAGCACCACCACCGCCCAGTGCCAGTGTCGCGCGGCGTCGCTGCTTTTTTGGTTGTTCCTGAATCATGGCGAGTGTCCGGTTCCGGCCCGTCGAGTCTGGCCGTTCCTGTTCAGCAGCATTGACACGCCGCCGGTTGTTCAAAATGGCAACTCGCCCGCCGGCGACCTGCAAGTGCGACGAACGAGTTGCCCTCCGCGAATCCGGACAACGAGCCCGGATTCGGTCTTTCAGGTGCCCGGTTGAGCGTCCGCGTCGTATGTCATCAGAATCGGGTCCGCGTCGATGTCCCGCAGAGCTCGCCAGCCCGATGTGGCAATGGCTTCGCCGAGTTTCGTCACGCGGCGGAAATCTTTGCCGGTGGGATGAGTTCCTTTGATCCGGTGTGTCAGGTGCGTACACAGCACGTTGGCGGCGGAACGAGTGACCTCGTCATCGAACTTCGATGCGTACAGGCTGGTACACAGGATCACCACGGCGTCCTGAATGGCCTGCGAAATCTGCGCCATGCTGCACTGACGATCCGCCAGCTTCAGTTGATGCTGCCTCATCATCGCGGAAATCCGCAGACTGGATGACGACAGATACCGCTGAGCAAAATCCGCATGGCCCCGCAGATCCGAGGACATTTCGTTCAGCGGATCCCGTTCGGCGCCTGTCAGCTTTCGCTTCACAAACCACTTGCTGTAGTTAAACATCGGCCCCTTCAGCGTCCACAGGTGCGCGGGGTTCATCAGGTTCGGCTGACGAATGCCTTTGCTGTTCAGCGCCTTTCCGATCGGTTCAAAAAACTGCTTGCCGTGCTGTTTGACCAGTGACTTGAAGAAGGCCATGCCCAGCATTTCGCCTTCGCCTTCATAAATGCACGGAGCCAGAAACTCATGCACGTTGTCCCCGAACAGATGACCGTGAATGAAGGACCGGCCGCCGTGAGTCTTCATCATCAGCTCGATGGCGGCTTCCTTTTGAGCTTCGCTGCCGAAGATCTTGGCGACGATACATTCCATTTCGCCGCGGTAGCCCTGATCGATCAGGCCGGCACACCACTGCACCAGCGCGTCAGCTCCGACAATCAGACCGGCCAGATGTCCGATTCGTCGCTGCACCAGTTCGCGGTTGCCGATCGGCTGCCCGTATGTGCGTCGGAAAGCGGCCCACGGAAGTATGCTGGCCAGCATCATCCTCATCGTGCCGGCAGCGTTCGCGCACAGTGCCACGCGGCCGAGATTCAGCCCGTGATAGGCAATCGTCAGGCCGTCACCCTGCTTCGGAACCAGCAGATTCTTCGCCGGAACACGAAAGTTGTTGAACACCAGTCCGTTGTTGTGTGCTCGCCGCAGCGCGTACAGGCTGTACGTCTTCATGTAGAACGAATCGTTCTCCTGATTCGGCAGGTCCACGATCAGCACGGCCGGCTGTTTGTCGATCAGACAAACGAGGCCGATCGTTCTTCCGGGCACGGCATTCGTAATGAAGAGTTTTTCGCCGTTGACAACGAAGTCGTCGCCGTCTCGGACCGCGGTCGTCTTCAGCGCGGTCAGGTCGCTGCCGGCACCCGGTTCCGTCAGCGCGAAGGCTGACAGTCGCCGGCCGCTGGCCAGCAGCGGCAGATAACGTTCCTTCTGTTCTGTCGTGCCGAATGTCCGCACCGGGTCAACCGCGCCGATACAGCCGTGAACCGACGCCAGTCCGGCAATTGTCGGTTCCAGCGTTGCCATGCGAGTCAGAAACGACGCGAAGTGCTGAAAGTCAAATCCGCAGCCGCCGTGGCGCTTGGACACCAGTGTTCCCCAGTACCCTGCGTTGGCCAGGTCCTGCAGAATTTCGTCCGACAGTTTGCCGATGTCGTTATACATCGTGCCCGACGCGCGGTGTTCACGTACAACCTTGAGGCAGTCGTTCATGACCGTGCGGGAATCGTCGGGAACCGCGGCCGCTTCCAGGTAGAACAGTTCCGTCGGCACGCGACGTTCCCAGACGGCTCGGTGAACCGGACTCGCAGAGGTGCGGTACTGTTCGGCAAACATTTCCTCCACCTGGTCGTCGGCCGTATCGATGACTCCCGTTCGCTGCGCTTCATCGGCGCTTTTGCCTCCCAGACGCAGAGCTGTTTCGGCGAAGGACTCGTGCTTCGAAGTACCGCCGCTCGATTCAGTGTCGTGGATGTTCGTGGTCATGGATCAGGTTCCTTAAAGTAAGTTGCGGCCAGTCGAGACAGACATCCGGTCTGTCTGCGCCTGCCTGGGCTCGTTGCTCGCCAAAGTCATCAGGTTTATGGCATCAAAATATCATCTCTTCTCATTTACCATCGGAGCATGGCCGGTCTTGACAAGCCCGCCCGCCGGTTCGGCATCGCCCGCCATTTCCACCAGCCTGTTTGACGGTTCAAACCGCTGGCCGAGTTCGCTCTGAAGTCGCCGCAGGTTTTCGACGACGGTCGGAAGACCGATTGTTTCCGCAAGGCTGACAGGCCCGCCGCGGAACGGTGCAAATCCGGTCCCCAGCACCAGTGCCAGATCCACCATCCACGCCTCATGGACGACACCTTCGTCCAGACAGCGAAACGCCTCGTTGATCAGCGGATAGACGACTCGCCGCTGAATCGCCGACAGGCCGTCGTCCAGACAGCCGAAGGAATGCGTGGTCGATTCCGGCGAAGGCCCGGGCTCGCCCGCAATCAGTTCCGTCAGCGGGACGGCAGCACCTCGCTTGCCGTTCGAATAGTGGTAAAAGCCGCGGCCGCTTTTGGTTCCTGTCCATCCGCGTTCGACCATGGACTGCAGCAGAGTCGCCATGGCTTCTGAATCCGGCAGTACCGAAGTCAGTGTGCCGGCCACATGCAGCCCGACGTCGATGCCTACGTGATCGAGCAGTTGAATCGGCCCCATCGGCATGCCGAAACGTTTCAGTTCGCGATCAATCTGTTGGGCCGAATGCCCTTCCGTGACCATTCGCACCGCTTCGCCGATGTACGGAAACAGAACTCGATTGACCAGGAATCCCGGCGAATCGGTGGTGACGACTGGAGTCTTGCCGAGTCGCTTCACGAATGCCGTCAGCCGGTCCATGGTCTCGTCGCTGGTGTCGTTCGCACGCACGACTTCGACCAGCTCCATGCGATGCACGGGATTGAAGAAATGCAGCCCGGCAACCTGACCGGGGCGAGCAGTCGCTGCCGCCATGTCGCTGACCGACAGAGCCGACGTGTTGGAAACGATCATCGCTGACGCCTGCAGCAGGGCGTCCAGTTCTTTGAAAACTGCGTGCTTGACGTCCGCCCTTTCGACGACGGCCTCGATGACCAGATCGACATTCTTCAGATCGTGCCACTGGCTGGTGACGGTGACGCGAGCCATGCAGGCATCGCGTTCCGGCGACGGCAGGCGGCCGCGACTGACCAGTTCGTCGAACAGCCTCGTCACGCGCTTCAGACCGGCAACGGCAAGGTCATCGTTGAGTTCCTTCAGGACGACTTCGCAGCCCTTCAATGCCGCCAGTTGTCCGATGCCGGCTCCCATGGCTCCCGCACCAATGACAGCAACTTTCTGAATCGGCGGCAGATCCGCACTCGTCGAACTGCTGTTCCATGTACTCAGATCACGAGCCTTCTCACGACGGAAGAACAGGCCGATCAGATTCCGGCAGGTCGGTGTTTCCACCAGCTTCACGAACTGCCGACGCTCGGTGGAAAAGCCATCGACCCCAAACTGATACCCGTCTTCAATCGCTTTGACTGCGGAAGTCAGAGCCGGATAGTGTTCGGCATCGCGAGCGAGCTGTTTGTGGACCCGGTTGAATACGATCCAGCGCCCCGGCGACGTGTTGTCGGCCAGCTTCTTCCACCAGGCGCGGCGCGGCCGGCGATTCGGCTGACGCGGGTCCCGCAGCAATTCTGTGACGAGCCCTTCAATCGTGCTGTCGATTTCTGCTTCCGAAGCCGCAAGATCGACCAACCCGATGCGCAGCGCCTTTTCGGCGGGAAGTTTCTTCCCCTGCAGAATCATCGGCAAAGCTTCCATCAGCCCGACACGCTGCGGTAGTCGCTGAGTTCCGCCCCAGCCGGGAATGATGCCCAGTTGCACTTCCGGCAGGCCCAGGCGAGTCGAACTGCTGTTCACCGCAATGCGGTACCGGCACGCCAGAGCGAACTCCAGCCCGCCGCCCAGACACGGGCCGTGGATCACGGCGACCGTCGGCACTTCCAGCCGTTCGATCCGGGCGAACAGATCCTGTCCGCGACGAACAACAGATTCCACTTCAGCCGTTGACGGCAGTTCACTCAGTTCCTTCAGATCGGCCCCGGCAAAGAACCCGCTGCTTTTCGCGCTGCGGAAGATCACGACACGTGCTGTGCGATCGGCTTCCAGCGAACCAACAAGCGCGTCCAGTTCGTCCAGCACGGATTCGTTGAAGACATTGACCGCCCGGTCGGCGACGTCGATCGACACCGTCACCACATTGCGATCATCGCGAGCGATTCTGAAGTTGCTGAAGTTGACCATGCTTGATTTCCTTCACTCCGACCACGTCACCTGCCTCGATGGCTTGC
>CAZHET010000227.1:0-10031 GCA_964531585.1 uncultured Planctomycetaceae bacterium
TTGGGAAACTTCGGGTGACTGTGTTGTTCCTCCTCCGCCGGTCACGGCGAACAGCACGCACGCAATCCCGGCCGCAATCAGCACATACTTCAAGCGCGAGCGGACGACTCCGCCAACGTCGGCCTGCTGAGTCGCTGCGGACACGATCGTGGTGTCCGAAATCGGCGCGACGTTGTCGCCCAACGCTGCTCCGCTGATGATGGCTCCGATCAGGGCGGCCGGGTTCGCTCCGAGGAACACTCCTGCGGGATACATGACGGCCGTAAAGCCGACGATTGTGCCCATTCCCGTGCCCACCGACGTCGCGAACAGAGCCGCCGAAATGAAGATCGCCGCCACGAGCAGGCCGCCGGAGAGCTTCATCTTCCAACCGATCCAGACCATGGCTTCCACCATTCCCGAATCGGCCATGATGCCGGAAAACGTTCCGGCCCACAGCCAGCACACGACAGCGACCGTCGCCACCCGGTTGGCCATCAGCGCAAATGATTGCTCGCTGTAAATCGCCAGATTGCGAGCGAAGCACATGCCGCACGAAATGCCCAGCATCGCGGCCAGAATCATGCCTTCGACGTGCGGTGCTCCCCGGATAACCAGAGCAACCGTGGCGATCAGAAACACGCCCATCGGAATCACGCTGGCCAGCGCTCCGCCTCGGAAGTCCAGAGCGTCGTCAGCGGCAGGAGGCATGTTGGAGTCGGGCATGAGAGTTCCGTTGGCTGGTTTGGTGGGTCCTGGGAGGGCGAGGCTCCTGCCGAGCCGGTGCGCGCCGCCGCCTTGGCTCCGGTAAGGGTCGATTGCGGTTCGGGTGGTAGTCTCGCCGCGTCGGCTCAGCGGGAGCTTCGCCTTCCCGGAGAAGCGTCTTCATTCATTAGAATTTCCCGCGACGCAGCACTCTGCCCGGACGGGCGCCGGTGTGTTCGCCGTCCTTCAGCACGACATGGCCGTTCACGATCACATGCTCAATCCCGACGTTGTAATGGAATGGATCGTTGTACGTTGACTCGTCGCGAACGGTTTCCGGATTGAAGACGGTGATGTCCGCCGCCATACCAGGGCGGATGATTCCGCGGTCGAGGATGCCAACCTTTGCGGCGTTCAGCGATGTCATCTTGCGGATAGCATCTTCCAGAGTCAGCAGGGGCTGCTCGCGCACGTACAGCGCGAGGACTCGCGGGAACGTGCCGAAGTTGCGGGGATGTGGATTCCCCCTGCGAAGTGCGCCCGTGACGCTCAGCGCGGCTCCGTCCGAACCGACCGAGCACCAGGGCTGCAGCAGCGCCAGATTCATGTCTTCGTCCGTGTGGTGAGCGTAGACCGTGCTGACCGAACCGTCCTGCTCAATCAGCAGGTCGAACAGCACATCCAGCGGGTCCGGAGGCGGATTTTTCCCTTCGCTTTTCATCGCGATAACGCGGTCCATCGTCAGGCCCCTGTAAACGTTGCTGGCAGCGACCAGCATGCGGCTCCAGTCCTTCCCGACGGCTGTGTAGTGGTTGTACCAGCCCGGAAGCCCGTCCTCGATATCCTTTCGCAGCCTTTCGCGCGTGGCCGGATCCTTGAGTCGTTCCAGCAGCTTTTCGTTGCCGCCTTCATGAGCCCACGGCGGGATGATGCTGCTGAGATTGTTGTTGCCTCGCGTGTACGGATACACGTTGGCCTGCACCTGCACGCCTTCGCGGCGAGCCTGATCGATCATTGCGATGATTTCCGACATGCGGCCCCAGTAAAGCTGATCGGCAATCTTGATGTGGATGATGTCGACGGGAATTTCCGCGCGTCGGCCCACCGTGATCGCTTCTTCGACAGCCTCGAAGACTCCCGTGCCCTCGTTGCGAATGTGGCTGGAATAAATTCCGCCGTGTTCAGCCGCGACCTTCGCCAGTTCCACCAGATCATCGGTCGTGGCCAGCGACCCCGGTGGCGTCATCACCTGCGTGGACAGTCCGATCGCCCCGTCTTCCATCGCCTGTGCCAGCAGCGATTTCATTTCGTCGATCTGCGCTGGCGTCGGGCGTTCAAACGAATAGCCCATCACGCTTTCCCACAGATTGTTGATGCCGACGTACGACGCGATATTGATGGACGACGTCGCTTTCTCGACCGCGGCGAAGTAATCGCCAAGCGTTTCGATTTCGACCGTCTCGCCGCCAATGGTGACTTTGTCGGGAGGCATTCGACCAGTGTTCGGTCCGCCGGATGATCCCTCGCCCAGAATGTCGGAGGTGACTCCCTGGCGAATCTTCGACTGTGCGTCGCCGTCGGTGAACAGCGTGCGGTCGGAGTGCGAATGCATGTCGATGAAGCCTGGGGCAACAACGAGGCCGGCGGCATCGATCTCGGTCGTGCCGGAGTCCGGCGGGATCTGGCCGATGGCAGCGATCCGGCCCTCGCTGATGCCGACATCGCCTTCGAACCACGGATTGCCGGTTCCGTCAACAATTCGCCCACCACGAATGACAATGTCGAACTGTGAATCCTGGGCGTTCGCGGATGCGATTCCCACAACGGCGATCAGCAACAGCGTTCGACAACGACGGAAGTGCGATAACATCATGGCTTTCCTGATCGAAATACGGTTTCGCGGCACGCGGAGACTCAGCGCCGTGTCAGGCTACACATTCACGTCGCATTCGTCCACGCGGCCAGCAGGTGCAGACGGTGTGAGCAGTTCGCCTGCCGGTCGAACATCTCAAAGGCGAAGCGTCCACTGCGGATTCTGATCACAGTAACCGTGATGCGAACCCCAGGCGGCAGCCTCGTGCTCGCGAGCGTACAATGCTCAGGCAGGCATCTGTCTTCGCGGAATCATTCGATGGCCTTCGCACACGGCCACCGGCCTTCGCACGCGGTACTTCACTCGTGTGAATTGACAACGGCGCGAAGCAGTGCCACTCTGCCACGCGCGTTGGCGAGCACAGGCCGCAACGTTGTGACTTCTGCCGTCAACGTTTGTGAAAAATGTTGTTTCGAATCACCAACCTGCGCGTTCCCGTTCAACTGCCCGAAGAGGTTCTGCCGGAGACACTGGCAAAGCGGCTGAAGGTTCCCGTTGACGAATTCGCCGCCCTGCGGATTCTCCGGAGAAGCCTGGATGCCCGGCAGCGGGACAAACTGGAATTCGTGTACTCGCTGGCAATCGACGCGCCGACGCGTCTCGCGACCGCTTACAGCGGCGACATCGAGGTCGAACAATACACGCCGACGGCGTTCTTCGACCCCGATCCCGGACAGCAGCCGATGCGTCACCGGCCGGTGGTCGTTGGTTCCGGGCCGGCGGGATTGCTGGCCGGTTATTATCTGGCGATTAAAGGCTACCGGCCCATCCTTCTGGAACGCGGGCGGCCGGTGAAGGAGCGTGTTCCGGCAA
Source organism: uncultured Planctomycetaceae bacterium (assembly GCA_964531585.1). Lineage (GTDB taxonomy): Bacteria > Planctomycetota > Planctomycetia > Planctomycetales > Planctomycetaceae > JAWKUA01. The sequence goes on from CAZHET010000227.1 coordinate 3,371, forward strand.
TTCGCACGTTCGATTCGGGCGGCGAACATGATCCGGAAAACAACTACCTGTTCGGAGAAGGCGGAGCCGGATGTTTCAGTGACGGCAAGCTGACCTGCCGCATTACGGGGCCGGATGTCGACTGGGTGCTGCGAAGTTTCGTCGACTGCGGCGGTCGCGAGTCTCTGATCTATGAACATCGGCCGCATCTGGGCAGCAACAAGCTTCCGTTGATTTGCCGCAACTATCGGCGGAAGACGGAAGCACTGGGCGGCGAATACAAATTCGGCTGTCGTCTGGACGGACTGCGGTTTGCTGGCGGGCGGCTGACGGCTCTTGAAACGTCGTCGGGACTGATCGAAACGAATCACTGCGTGCTGGCGATCGGACACAGCGCTCGCGACACGTATCGAATGCTGTTCGACGCGGGGTTGCCGCTGCGAGCGAAGGCGTTTCAGCTTGGCCTGCGCATCGAGCATCCTCAGGAGATGGTCAACGATCACAAATACGGCCGGCCGGAATACCTGCCGCTGCTGGGGGCGGCTGACTATTCGCTGGTCGCGAAGGGTCCGCGCGATCTGTTCACGTTCTGCATGTGTGCGGGAGGTGTCGTGATTCCCAGCGTGTCGGAACCGGATATGTTCTGTTCCAACGGGATGAGTAACTCGCGTCATGACACGCCGTTCGCCAACAGCGGACTGGTGGTGACTCTGGAGCCGGAACAGTTCGGCAGCGACCATCCGCTGGCCGGGATTGAAGTCCAGCGCAAGTACGAATCCGCCGCGTTTCGACTCACCGGCGGCACCTACTTCGCTCCGATTCAGCGAGCGCAGGATTTTCTCGGCGAACGCACTCCCGCGCCGAACGAAAAACTTCCGTCGTCGTATGAACGCGGCACCGCGGCTCGCAATCTTGCCGAACTACTGCCACCGGTGATTCTCGACGCGGTCAAGCGAGGTCTGCCGATCATGGACGACAAGTGGCACGGTAAGTTTCTGCAGGAAGCGACTCTGGTTGGCCCGGAGATGCGCGGCAGCTCGCCAATCCGCATCGACCGCGATCGCGAGTCGTTCCAGATTCCTCACATGCCCGGCGTCTATCCGGTCGGCGAGGGAGCGGGCTACGCGGGTGGTATCGTCACGGCGGCTGTCGATGGTCTGCGGGCGGCTCGGAAGATTGTGGAAGTGTTTGCGGTCGCCGATGATGCGTAAGCCGTTTTCCGGTCGTTCCCGGTTCTCCCGCCGACTTTTCAGTTCGGCGGAGGCGGAAGCTCGGCTGGCGTTTGCCGGCTGCCCACGTGCTCAGACTCGACGCAAGGTAAAGGGCGACGCAAGCTAAAGGGCCACGCAGGGACAGACTGCCGCCAGGGGCCGAAGAACAAGTTTCAGACGACGGATCTGCGAGATACCCGCAACTGATGGGAACCAGGACCATGTGGCCGGAAGGTGATAAGACACTCGAATTGCTGAACGGCATCCGGCAGGGTGACGGCGACGCAGTCAATCGTCTGATGGAACGGCATCGCGAAGCGGTTCGCCGGATGATTCAGATGCGCATGGACGGTGCGCTGGCTCGGCGAGTTGACGCCAGCGACGTCGTTCAGGACGTGCTGTTTGAAGCCAGCCGGCGGATGGAAGACTACATCCGCGATCCGGCAATGCCCTTTCACCTCTGGCTGCGGCAGCTCGCTCGCGATCGTATCATTGACATGCATCGTCGGCACCGTGGGGCTCAGCGGCGCAGTGTTGACCGGGAACAGCACGTCACCAGCATCGGCAACGACGAACGGTCTGCCGCGGATCTGGTGAGTCTGCTGAAGGATGCCGAACTGACTCCGGCAGCGGCCACCGTGCGTCGGGAAATGGAGCAGCGGTTTCTGGAGGCACTCAACGAACTCAGCGACGACGATCGCGAGATGATTGTGATGCGACACTTCGAGCATCTGGGAAACGCCGAGGTTGCTCAAGCGCTGAACCTGACGCCGCCCGCAGCCGGAATGCGTTATCTTCGCGCGATCCGGCGGCTGCGTGAGCTGCTGGTGACAGACGACGAATGACGGCGCTGCGCAGCTACACGGCCGCTTTGAACTCAAACAGCGAGAACACAAAGTGGACCAGCAGCGTGAACAGCGTCGACCACAGAATGGTCTGAGTCACGCCCTTGCTGATGTCCGGCCCGGATTGTTTCGGCTGCGAACCGCAGTGCCACGCGATCAGTGCGATGCCGACGGCACAGGCGAGCAGTTTTCCTGCAAGCCAGCCGCTTCCCTTGTAGATCATCGTGCCGGGCACACGAAGTTCCTTATGGAAGTGAGCGTCCCAGTAGGCGACGCCGTATTCTGCGTGCGTCGACAGAAACGCAAACGCGCTGGTCAGACTGGCAACGGCGTAGCTCAGCAGAGTCAGCAGCGGTACTCCAAGCAGAAACGCATACAGAATCGGCGTGCGCAGCGACCGTTCCGGGTTCATGCCAATCGTTTTCATGGCGTCGATCTGATTGCCGTAAACCTTGCTGCCGACGTCCGCGGCGACCGCCGCTCCGGACCGCGCGGAAATCAGGATCGTACACAGAATCGGCACCAGAAAACGGTACAGCGAAAAGCCTGTTGCGTGCAGCAGGTTTTCGATCAGCAACGGCTCCGTGTACTGGCGAAACGGCAGGTAGCGGAAAATAAAATCCTGAGCCACGTAGCCGATAATCATCCCCGCAATCGCAATGTAGACGCACGCCGAAATCCCGGAGACGAGTCGGAAGTAATGCCAGGTGCTGCGAAGCCCCCAGCGAAAACTCTTCCACAGGGGCAGCAGCATCCACGGCAACAGGACTGCCTGTTCGAGTGCCTGCCCGGACACCGCCAGTGTCCGACTGCCGGCCGCGACAAGCTTGTGGGTGACAGACCTGCGCTTCGTCGCAGCATCGTCGGCCGCGGGCGGTGATCCCAGAATCTCCGGCAGCGTGTCCCACTTGTCGTCAGGCAGTTCGTCAAGTTTCCGAGTGTGATGATTCAGCACCACAACGCGGTCGGCGATTCGTCTCAGCGAGTGGTAATCGTGAGTCACGATGATGGTCGTGCGACGAAAGCGCGTCTGCGTGTCGCGAATCAGATCGGCCACCTGTTCGGCCGTCCGTGCATCCAGACCGGATGTGGGTTCGTCGTACAGCACAACATCCGTTTCCATGCCAACAGCCCGAGCGATCGCCAGCCGCTGCTGCTGCCCGCCGCTGAGCACCGATGTCGGGCGATCGACCGGAACGCCCAGTTCGTGCAGCAGTCGCCGCGCTCGTACCGAAGACGATTCCGTGTTGCCGCCGCGCTGGCTGTGATCGAGTGCGATCTCGACGTTCTCCGGCGGAGTCAGTTCATCGAACAGCGCAAAGCTCTGGAAGACGACGGCGACGGGCTGGTCGGCATGATCGCGGTGTTCCGCAACTCCGTTGACTCGGAAATCGATACGTCCTGAATAGTGGATGGCCGCGTGATCGCGATCAATCAGCCCGGCCAGAATGCGCAGCAGCAGCGATTTTCCGACACCGCTGCAACCCAGAATCAAAGTGACTTTGCCGGCAGGAAACGTGGCGGAACTTTCCTGCAGCAACGGTCGCCCGCCAGCCGACAGGTTCAGTCCGACGATGCCGATTTCTGTGCCCGGTGCGGTCTCGAGGCCAGTCGCGGTCGCTGCGCCGGTCGCACCTGTTTCAGATTGCGAAGACTCAGACGTCTGACGATCGTCATTCATCAGTGGTTCTCGGGGAGAAAGCAGTTCCGCACGTCATTCGCCGGGCAGGCGAGATGCTTCGCGGTTTTACAGAACATCCGTGTCGCCCCGACTTTTCAGCATTTCCAGCAGTTGCCTGATGCGTTCTGAATCGTCGCGGCGGGCGATCAGCGTCGCGTCCGCGGTGTGGACGATGATGCAGTCTTCCATCCCCAGCGTCGCCACAAGATGATCGGGCGTGGACCGAATGATGCAGTTGCTTGTGTCGAGCACACGGACTCGGCCATCGATCGTGTTGCCGTCGGAGTCGACCCCGGCGAGTCGAGGCACAGCCAGCCAGCTTCCGACATCGTCCCACTGAAACGGTGCTTCAATGACGCAGACGTTGCCTGCCTTTTCCAGAACAGCGACGTCGATCGCCACGCTGTGCATGTGCGGGAACTCCGCAGCCAGCGCCGCAGTCCAGTCATCGGTTCCGATGAACGTTGCGAGCCGGCTCAGGCGTTCATGCATGTCCGGTTCGAAATCCCGCAGCCGCTGCAGGATAGTCTCCGCGCGCCAGCAGAAAATTCCGCAGTTCCAGTAGAAGCCGCCGGATGCGACGTACTGCTGAGCCACGTCGAGCGCGGGCTTTTCCCGAAACGACTGAACTTGAAACGCCGTGCCATCGGGATTCAGTGACTGGCCTCGCTGAATGTAACCGTAGCCGGTGGCCGGTGTTGTTGGCGGAACGCCGAACAGGACCAGTCGCGTAGCGTCCTCCGCAACGAGTTCAGCGGCATTCGCGGCGGCCGCCTCGAAGGCCTGCGTCGGTGAAATGACGTGGTCCGCCGGCATGATGAACAGCGTCGCCTGCGGGTCCTCGTGCAACGCACAGATCGCTGCCAGACCAACACACGGCGCGGTGTTGCGAGCGACAGGTTCCACCAGAACATGCGTCGCCGACACGTCGGGCAATTGCTCACGGGTCCGTTGCACCTGTGCGGCGTTTGTCACAACCCAGACGTTTTCGGCAGCGATCATTCCGCGGCAGCGATCGACCGTCTGCTGGATCATCGTGCGCTCACCCGTCAGCTTCAGCAACTGCTTCGGCAGGCTGCTGCGGCTCTGCGGCCAGAATCGGGTTCCACTTCCTCCGGCCATGATGACAGCGTGCAGCATTTAGAAAACAGTCTTTCTGACGTGGGTGTTGGTACGAACGATATTGAGCGCGCCCGAATCGCCGGGACTTGAAGAGCGGGGCCTGCGGTTCAATCAACGGATTTGGAACTCGCGCCGGTCGCGTCGTTCGAACTTGTGGAACGTGCGTCGACGGACGAATCAGGTCGTTGCCACGGCACCTGACCGCCGCGCTGCAGTTGCTTTCGCATGGCTGCGTTCAGGCGGTTGACGACATCTCGATTGCTGCCCGCGACGTTTCGCATCTCGGCCGGATCGTCCGTAAGATTGTAAAGTTCCAGGGGGCCGAACGGAGAATTCTGCAGCAGCTTCCACGGGCCATCGATGACCGCGTCGATGGTTTTTCCTCCGAAATTCGTGCCGCCTTCGCGACGAGTGAAGAAGCACTGACTTCGCAGCGGTGGCTGGTCGTTCCCGAGTAGTGTCGGCAGAAAACTGCGGCCTTCGATCTCGTGTTCAATCGGAATCCGGGCCGCGTCGAAGACCGTCGGGAGAACGTCCATCGACATGGCCCGCAGCTCGGTGCGCGTACCGGCGGCGATCCGGCCTGGCCACGCGACTGCGGCAGGCACCTTCAGTCCGCCTTCGTAGACGGACCCCTTGCCGTCGCGCAACTCGCCGTTGTTGGCACCGACGCTGAGCTGACCGCCGTTGTCCGACGTGAATACGACGATGGTATTATCGGCCAGGCCGCTGTCGTGCAGAGCCTGCAGGACCTGACCGATGCCGTCGTCCATGTGTTCAATCAAGGCAACCAGCGCCGCGCGCTGCGGGTCGATTTCCGGTTCACGGTCGAGCACTCGCTGCTTCCATTCTTCGGGCGGCTGAATCGGCGTATGCGGTGCGTTGTAGGCCAGATACAACAGAAACGGCTGTTCCGATGTTCCGCGCTGATGCAGATACTCAACGGCCCACTGCGTGAACAGATCCGTCGCATGGCCCGCGGGATCGATCTCGACGTCGTTGCGGAACATATAGTTAATCCCGTGACGCCGGTGGTTGTAGTAGTCGTCCATCATGTCGCCACGGAAGCCGTGAAAGAAATCGAAGCCGCGTTCGGTTGGCGTGTTGGGCGATTCCAGCCCCAGATGCCACTTGCCGACGATGGCAGTGTGGTATCCGGCCTGCTGAGCAACTTCCGTCAGCAGCATTGCGCCGGGACTCAGATATCCCCAGTTGTTGTCGGCGTGGGTACGGATCACGCCAGGGACTCCCACGAGTTCCTGATAGCGACCGCTCAGCAGCGCCGCTCGAGTGGGTGAGCACACCGGGCAGTTCGCGTAGAAGTTGGTGAACTGCATTCCCTGAGAAAACAACCGGTCCAGATGCGGCGTTTTCATCTCGGCCGAACCGCAGCACGAAAGGTCACCGTATCCCAGATCATCAGCGAGAATCACCAGCATACTGGGACGAGTCTGACCGGCCTGCGCTGCTTCGAACGAGATTGCCAGCAATGCTGCAACCAGACCGCAGGACAGCATGACGCAGCGTTGGTGTCGGCGTGCCGACGTGTCGTGGAGCATGGGAGATTGAGCCCGTCGGAAGGCAGGAAAGATTGACCTGCCACCGATGTTAGTCCCTGTGGACGGTCCGCTCAAATCACCTCCAGCCCCCGAGCAAGCGAACGAAGTGAACCTGTCCGTGTTGTTCGGGCAGTTGATTCGGCACGCATTCGGCTTAGCTGGACAGCGCCATGGATGCATTAACGGATAATGCGCAGGATTTCGTCGAAGTGAGCGGCACGGCGCTAGCCGCCGGTGTCTGCATTGAAAAACGCCGGGAAAAAC
>CAZHET010000228.1:0-8320 GCA_964531585.1 uncultured Planctomycetaceae bacterium
TAAACAAGTGGCCGCCACAGTGAATCTGAAACGACATCAGAAAAGTCATCGTGGTCCCAAAAAGAAGCCACCTAAAAGGACGGGATACAAAAATGGAGGCCACGTCTCCACAGCAAAAATCATTGGACTTGCCCCCATCAAATAACCCTGAAAGCCCTGGCCTTGGAAGGCCATCGTACGGGACGCCACGGGTAAGAACTCACCTGCCGCTCGCCGAACGTCCCGTTACCACGATTCGACGGCATCGAAGCTCCGTCGCAGGCAGTTGATGAGGATTTCGGATCACCCCCGTGAACGCTGCCGGTACGTGATTTCCGGCTTCTGCCACCCGCGTGGTCATGTCCATGCTGGCAGGCTTGAAAATCCCATAAGTGCGTGTGAAACTCCCAACCAGGGACGACTGCTCAGTCTGGCGAATTCGCAATCTCACCGACAGGACTTTCATCATGCACGAAGCCTGCATCGCAACGACCGCTTGTTCGGCAACACGGGCTGAGGGTGCGGCCAGCGAGGAAGCCCGAGTATCCGTCAGTGATCTGCTCGTTTTGCTTGATCTCTATCGTGGCAACAGCACACCGAAACGCGTCACGGCCGAGCGCGGCTCCGGGCAACACCGCGTGTTGGAGGCGCTGAGCGATATCGGCGTTGTCGAGATCATACGCACCGAGGCACAGCATTCGATCGTCGGACTCACGAGCGCCGGGCGAGTTGTCGTGCAGCGGTTGATCGCCTGTGCCGAAGCGACCCTTGCTGAATCCGATGAGAAGCCGGAATGGCGCGCGGCGGAACGGCAACTGTGGTGCGGCGGGCAATTGTTAAGGGCATTCGGCCGGACCGCCCCGAATCAGGAGTTGCTGCTGAAGGCATTCGAAGAATCAGAATGGGTGTCTCGAATCGACGATCCGCTGCCGCCAACCAAAGACATTGACTCGGCGACTCGGCTGCACGACGCAATCAAGTGCCTGAATCGCTCACTGCTTGTGCCGCTGATCCGGTTTCGCGGCGACGGTACCGGCCTGGGCGTTTGCTGGTCATACAGCGTGACTCCGGACTCCAGACTCCGGACTCCAGACTCCGGACTCCGGACTCCAGACTCCAGACTCCGGACTCCAGACTCCGGACGGAAGACGGAAGACGGAAGACGGAAGACGAAAGACGGAAGACGGAAGACGGAAGACAATTCTAGATTCCAGCCCATGCGCCCCCGAGCGCCCCTGTTCTGGCCACGGATTTCGCGGAAGATGCTTACTTCGCGAGCCCTGCTTTGCGTCTGAGAATCTTGCTTTGCGAGATTGAACGTTAGGATCGTGCGGAAAAAAAGTGTCTGACCCCAATTGCCGGGAACCGGCCCTTCGGGTGCTTCGCAAAGTTGGGGTCAGACACTTATTTTCCGCTCATTGCTTAATGACCCGCAGGAACATCGCCTTCATCGCCATGCGCGGGAGTACCGGAGACGACCATGATGTTTCTTGTCTCAGTCACACAACTTTGCGGTGCCATAGCGGTCGGGCTGCTGCCCGCTAGTGCCGAGCCGCTGGAAGTCATCCGCGCTGCCTACGCCGATCAGGTCAGCTCGATTGACTCGATCGAAGCCACGCTCGTAAGATGTGCGGAGCAGACGCTGCTCAGAGGGACACTGACAAGTATGGCCGACTCTTCGACGCATTGGGTTCAGCGTGGCCAGCAACGCCGGGCAGACTTTTCGAGACTCGGTGACGGAGGGCAGCATTCAAGGCGGGAATGGTACTCCTTCGACGGCACGGACTCCCGCATGGGGATATGGGATCGCGACACCGGCGAACTTTCGTCTGTCCTGATAGAGCGAGGGTTGAGGCGCGGCTTTTTCGCAGCTCTGCAGCCGGGGGACCTGTACGGAGGGGACTTGCTATATATTCAGGAAACTCTCCACGATTTGATGAGCCGCCCAACTGCACATGTCCTGGGAGAAGATTTTGTGCAGGGACATGCCTGCATCATGGTTGACTGCGGTCCTATCGAATCCGCGACTGGTCGTGTCGAACACGGGAGAAGTTACCATTGGCGTTGCATTGCCTGGTTTGACCCTGCCGCGAGCTTCCTGCCGCGGAAGATTCGCGTCGAGTGCATTAGGTTCCCCGACGCAACGGACGAGCCGCAGGAGCGGTGGGCCGAGATTGCTGTCGATGAGTTTCAAACGGTCAATGACCCCGCACGCGGTACAAGGCACTTTCCGAGAGTTGTCGACTTTCAGATTCGGGCTAGACGGCGCGGTGGCGATATTGTCGAGCAAGAGTATCGGGTGGTCGTTGAATCGCTTCGTGTCAATCACGAAACCGCCGACGAAGCATTCGTTCTGGCTGTCCCGCCGGGCACGCTGATTTTGGACCGTCGTACTTCAGACGCAGGGCAGACCTGGACAGCGGGTACTCCAGACGAGATAGACGCCTTAACGCAGAAAACAATCCGCGGAGCCGAACAAGAGCTGCAGCGTTTACTCGATGTCAAGGCTGGGACGACGGTTGTCGCAACTCCGCAGCCGACATCGCTGTTCCCGTTCTTCCTGACAAGTGGTTTGGTATGTGTGACGCTGGCAGCGTTTGTGCGCTGGCGGCATAGTCGGCGGTATTCCTGAGCTGTCGGCAAGTGATTTGAAATGGTACCGAAACAAGGAGAGGCAAAATGCGATTACTGCTTCTGGTATTTGCAGTTTTGGCGGCAACTCATGATCCGCTTCGAGTGGCGGTCACACAACACGGGAGGACAGGAATTCTGTTGCCAATGCGCGAGTTGACGCAAATTACTGCGGGCCAGGTCTATTACTGCACCGACCTTCAACCGGAAAGCAACGGCTGCGGTGTCTGTCACTCAATTGATCCTGGGTGGTGGGTCAGGTGTAGCGTGCCGAGTGTTGACGTTAACAAGTGTACCCCGGGTTCCTCTACAGCATGCGCACCGTCGCCCGTTTGTACCCTGGAAATGAAGGAGTGCGGTGGTGAAGTCCTGCATTACGACAATTCAAATGACTGCGCAGAGGGGATTAACCAGCGGGAACCATATGGTCACCTCTGCAATTTGCGGCACGACGAAGGGACTGTAGCGCACATCGGTCCCCATTGCAGCGGAAGCTGTATGCCTTAGCACTTTCAGACTGCCTCACAGGACGAAGGCCATGACATTTCTACTCAAGCGGTACTTGACGGTCGGTCTTTTGTGGCTGTCCACCGGCCCGGTCACACTTGCGGACCTTGAAAGGCAGGTCAGCGGTGAAAACCAATGCGGGCCGTTCGCCCTTCATTTGTGCTGTCATGCTCTGGCCGCGGGCCGTGCATACAGCGAGCTGCAGGAGGTGCTGCCTCCAACCGGTGAGGAGTATAGTCTGGCAGAGTTGTCGATGGCATGCACAGACCTGGGACTCCAGTCTCGCGGGATGCGATGGACCGCAGGTATTCCCGCGTTCAAGCCGTGGACGTCGGCAGCGATTATTCCGATCGCTATTCCAAGCGGGCGATTTCACTATGTTGTGATGCTTGCATCGACGGGTGACCAGGTATTGGTCGGCGACATACCAGGTCAACCGGTCTGGATTTCCGTGACGGAACTCAGAGAACGCTGGAAATGGGACGGCACTGCTCTGCACATTGCGAAGGATGAGGCGGAGCTGGATCGCTTAGCGGCGGTGAGTGCCGCGTTTCCGGGCACGAACTGGCTGCTTCCCGCGGTGTGTTTTCTGGGTGCCTTTTTCCTGTGGCCGAAACCGTCAGCGGCACCGGAACGGCACCATGAAGCCGCCGCGGCAACGATCAGTCGCGGAGCACGGCAGGCTGCAGGACTCAGCCGTTCCGGCATGACGGCTGTTGAATTGCTTGTGTCGCTGGCCGTCATCAGTTTACTGTTGTCATTGATCGTTCCCGCTGTGCAGTCGGCTCGCGAACGCAGCCGAAACCTCCAGTGCCTGAACAACCTGCGGCAACTTGGGAATGCCTGCCAGCAGTTTGAGTCGGCTCACCGGCACCTTCCCGCGTACCGCGGGAAACGAAAAGTCGGTGAACGCGGACCCGTCAAAACCAATCTGTCAGTCCAGGCTCAGCTTCTGCCTTTTCTGGACCAGCAGACTCTGTTCGACAAAATCGACCGTCGCGAAGACGGCGAAGGTCTCGGCAGTGATCCCCCCGGCAGCGGGTTCAATGCGGATCTGCTGAGAACACCCGTTCCCGTTTTCTCCTGTCCGTCGGATTCGATGTCTCACGCCGGAAACAGCTACCGGGGCTGCATCGGAACAACGCCGGGCGTGCATTCCACGGAACCGGAATCTGATCCGGGTGCCGCCCAGTTGGGGATATTCGTGCGTTTCAACGGACGGCCACTCGCATCAGTGAAGGACGGCCTGTCGCAGACAGTGATGTTCAGTGAACGCCTCTGCGGTGACCAGGACACTTCCACATTCACGCCCAGCCGCGACGTCGCAGACGTGTCCAGGATGCCGCCGGGACACTGGGCTTTTTTGTACCCGGACGATGTTATCCGAGCGTGCCGGCTGATCACGAGCGTTGATGTTGAGCATTCGTCATTCACGGGATTTACCTGGCTGCTGGGAGGCCCGACGGACACGCTGTACAACCATGTTCTGCCGCCCAACAGTGCCATCCCGGACTGTGGCTACGGATATCGTGGCGGAAATGGACAGGGGCAGGGGGCGATCACCGCCCGCAGTCTGCATCCGGGAACCGTGAATATCGTGCTGGGTGACGGATCGGCGCGCGCCGTCAATGATGCAATCGACAGCGACGTCTGGCGAGCGATGGGCAGCGTTCGAGGTCAGGAAGTCGTCGACGATTTTTAGGCGACTTGCTTACCGCACGAATCATTGGTCGCCACTCTCGGTGTTTCTCAACGGACCTCAGACACATGCCGAAGCGATATATTGGTTGTGTGCTTATTGTTGGCATCGCCGCGTGGGCCGCATGGTTCGTTCAGCGAACGCACGAACAGGCACCGAGCCCGGACCCGGAGCCCGCTGCCGGGGTTGCCGGACCGAATACACTGCCGACTCAAAATCAGCTTGTCGCGAAGCCTGCCGCCGTGTCCGTGCAACGCACGAGTTCCGAACCGGAACTCATTTCTGTGACCTTGCACAACCCGACATCCAGAGTGATCAGCATCCTGGGGATCGAAAAGACGTGTGAATGCACGGTTCCGAAACCGCTCGAAAACGACAGTCTTGCACCGGGTGAGTCCACTACGTTGCAGCTGTCGGTGCTTCCTCCCGAGTTCGGCCGTCAGGATATTTTCGTCAGCGTCCGAACCGATGTCGCCGACGCACCGGACCTGGAGATTCCCATCAGCCTGAATGGTGACCCGCAGCCAACGTCGCTTGCGTATGTCAGGCTGGAACCGGTCCCTCGCATGTTGGAATTCTCCGGCTACACCCCCGGCAAAGTAATTTCCCAGGACTTTTCCGTGTACACGATCGAGAATCGTGATTCAAAACCATGGATCACCGGCCTGAAGTGCGGCGACCACGACATGACGGCTGAAGTCCTGGACAACATCAGGGAGCAACGGCAAAGGGAACTGGAACCTTACGGGCTGATCGAACGCGTCTACAGGCTGAAGCTGCAAACCCGGCTGCCTCACTGGGAAACTGTCGAAGTACCAATCGGCCTGATGTTTGAGACGGCGGCCGGTATGCCCGAAAGTACGGAATACGTCTTCGTCAGAACCCGATGCCATAAACCGATCAGCGTCGCTCCGGAGACGATCTTCGTTGGGACCAGCGGTCTGGCCGCCGGTGCCATCGACCGAGTCGTTGTGATTCGCAGCTTCGATGACCACGAACTGACGCTGAACAGCATCAGGTCGGAATGCTCGGCGATCAGCGCGTCGATCGAGAACCAGCAATCAGAATCGGAACCCGCTCGAGTCAGCGTGAAAATCGCGTCCACGCCGAAGCTTGCTGCAGAAAACGGGCACACCGAGGCGACTGTCCGCATCGAAACCAATCACCCGCTGCTGCCAACACTCGAGATCGCAGTGTTCATTCACGCGGGCAGCACAAAGCTGGAGCAAGCCAATGTCGGGCACCGCTCACCGCCGTGAACGCTGCGGGTAGGTGATTTCCGGCTTCTGCCACCAACTGACCAGGCATTCCGGCAACGCCTTCTGAACCGCCTGAACCTGCGCTTCGCTCACGGCAGTGCCGCCGATACACAATTGTTCAAGGTTCGATTTGTCTGCCAGCCGCATCAGCCCTGCGTCGGTGATCGCCGTTTCCTGAAGTTCCAGAACCACCAGGTTCTCCATCCTCAGCAGGTGTTCGACTGCGGCATCGTCGATGCCTTCTGCCTGCCAGAGCCTTAAATGCCACAGCGCCGGGAGGTCGGCGATTGCATCCAGTCCGGCCGCTGTGACAGACGTTCCGCTGAGATCCAGCTCTTCCAGTTCCCGCAGGTGGGCCAGTTGAGCGATGCCGCGATCTGTCAGCGACGTCTGACTGACATTGAGCGACTTCAGTTGTTCCAGGTCGGCAATCGCTTCGACGTTGAAGTCGGTCAGCGCCAGGCTCCACAATCCGGAATCTGTCCGCTGCTGACCGGCGACATCCAGTTCAGTCAACGCCGGCAGGAGCTTCAGCAGCGGCAGCGATTCGCCGCTCATTTTGTTGCCGCCGAACGCGAAGTGCTCCAGGTGTTCCAGCTCCGACAGGCTTTCAAACAATTCGTCGCTGACGCGGCTGTAACCCACGTCCAGAAACCGCAGCGCGGTCATTCCGGCAACGTGTTCGAAGACGGTGCTGGTGACTTTTGTTCCTCGGACGTTCAGATACTCCAGGTGCTTCCAGTTTTCGACGTGAGCGACGCCGACATCCGTCACGTATTCGGCATAGTACAGATTCAGAACTTTGACGTTCGGCAGGTCGACGATCTGTTCGAGTCCGGCATCACTGATCTTGGTGTACGAGAGATCGATCTGTTCCAGCGCCGGAAAATCCCGCAGCTGTTTCAGATCGGCGTCGGTGATCCAGGCATTCTGCAGGTCGACGCCAATGACCTGGCCGGAGCTGTTGCGTGACACGCTTCCCCCCAAATCCGCAATCCACTCAACATCGTTGGATGTCGTGTGCGTTGCGGAGCCGGAATCGCTCAATGCGGACGCCGACAGCCTGCGCACCCGGTGGTTGTTGCTGTCGCCGATATAAACACGTCCGTCGCTGTCGACGAAAACGCCGTGAGGCCGGTCGAGCCGGCACGTGAGCGGTTCGCCATCGGGACCATCGCCCTGCGTGCCGTCGCCGACAAGCGTCACCATCGTGCGATCCGCCGCGCGGATCGCTCGAATGGTGTGGCTTTCGGTGTCTGCGAAAACGATGTCGTTATTCGGAGCGATGCAGACGCCTTTCGGCCCGGACAGCAGCGCCTGCGTCGCGGGACCGCCGTCTCCTGAGTAGCCGCTGGCACCGGTTCCTGCCAGGTGATGCAGCGTGCCGGCGTGCAGGTCGATTCGGTAAACCGCGTTCCCTTCGCGCAGTGCCAGCACCAGACTGTGATCGCCGTCAAAGTCCAGCGCACGCGGCCCGTTCAGCGGTGTTCCGGAAACAGGAGCGCCATCGGGAGTGGGAAGTTTTTCACCGGTGCCGGCGAAGGTTGTGATTTCGCCGTTGTTCAGGTCCACCCGGCGAATGCGGTGGTTACCGATGTCGCAGACGTACAGGTTGCCGCGGTCATCGAGCGCGATGGAGTGCGGCTGCTTCATCTGAGCTTCCGTCGCGGGGCCACCGTCACCGCTGAAACCTGCCTGACCGTTGCCGGCCACCAGCGAGATCACTTTCGTCTTCGCATCGACTTTACGAACAATGTGGTTCTGCATTTCGACGAAGAACATGTTGCCGTCGACATCGAAGCGAAGCTCGTACGGTTCGTTCAGTTCGGCGTCCGTCGCGAGACCACCGTTGCCGGAGTATCCCTTGCTGCCCGTGCCGGCAACGGTCGAGATGACTCCGGTTTCCGAGTCGATGCGGCGAATGACATGAGAACCGACTTCGCAAACGTACAAGGCGTCGTCCGGTCCGATCACGATTCCGAAAGGCTGCGAAATCTGAGCTGCCGTCGCGGGGCCACCGTCGCCGGAATATCCGTCAGCGCCGTTCCCGCCAACCGTCGTGACGGCTGAAGTTCCCGTGCCCGGCTGACATGCAGATGCCGCGGCGGAAGTAACAACAGCCGCGACAACGGCGAGAGTTCGAAATGCTGTCATCGAAGTATTTCCTGGTGGCCTGGTGGCCTGGTGGTCTGTCACAGCTAAGAACAGGGGCTTGTCATTCCCGCGCGACTTGTCATTCCCGCGC
>CAZHET010000228.1:8420-9987 GCA_964531585.1 uncultured Planctomycetaceae bacterium
CTTGTCATTCCCGCGCGACTTGTCATTCCCGCGCAGGCGGGAATCCAGACCGTCGAAAACTGGATTCCGGCCCCCGCCTGCAAGACGGCAGGACTCTGCGCGGGAATGACGATCAACCCCACATCCAGGACGTGGCAAGACACTAGTTGACCCGAACAAGTTTCATGATCCGGCCGGATACGTTCCAGTCCTGAACATACAAATTGCCGTCCTTATCCCAGTACGAACCGTGAGTCCCGGCGAAGACTCCTTCGATCCAGTCCTTCTGCTCGATGCCGAAGTTTGTCCCCTTCGACGGATCAGGATTATGGCCCAGCACCGCGATGATGACATTCGTCTTGTCGAGGATGACCAGACGTCCGTTCAGATCCGGGACGGAGACGTAGTCACCCTGAACCGACGCCGATGTCGGCATGCCCAGACCGGTGATCACGACATCAATGAATTCGCCGTCCAGACTGTAGTGCAGCAGTCTGCCGCGAGGCTTGTCGAAGCCGGGAGGCGTGTGATTGCGGTCGCAGACCAGCAGCCGCGGCGGGTCGTAGCGGGTATCCAGTGTCATGCCGTGAGCGGTGTTGAATTCCTTCAGGCCGTTGCCCTTCGTTCCAAAGTGCATCAGGTACTTGCCGGCGCTGTCGAACTTGAAAATGTGATTGCTGGCATAGCCGTCCGACAGAATGATGTCTCCGTTGGGAGCCACCGTGATGGCGGTCGGGCTGAACTTCTCCAGCTTCAGACCGGATTCTTCCGGAAACGGCAGCTTCAGTACGATGTCGCCGGTTTCCGCGCTGAACTTGATTCCTTCCGCGTTGGCATTGCGAGCACCGTAGATGAATTCTCCATCCGCTTCGTCGCGGATTTCCATGTCGTGGATGTTCGAGTACTCATCGCCCAGGAAGTGGCGGATGACTTTGCCGTCCGGGTTGAAGACGAACACGCCGATCTGCGCACTCGTGTAAATGTTTCCGGCCTTGTCGATCACCACGGCTCCGTGTGTCGGCCCGAGCACTGACTTGCCGTCTTCGTCCAGGCCCCAGCCGGGAACCGTGTCAAACGTCATCGTGCTGCAGCCCATCCGCACGGGCTGTGTTTTCTCAGCGGCACGTACCGGCACGGCCAGACCCAGCAGTACAGTCAGCGCGATCCAGGACGAAGCGTGTTTCATCATTCGGGTTTCCGATTGCAGTGGTGGAAGTGACGCGACATGGCACAGGAAAAAAGTATCCGCGGAATCAGGCGTCCGTGCAATGAACCGGACACTCCCGCAGCATGCAGCCAGAAATCGCTCGCGTTCCGCGCTGCACAATCCCGGTACCACATGTTGCCGTTCAGGTAAGCTGTGCCGCGCAGCGGTTGGAACGCCTGGCAGGCCGTGCTGAATCGCGTGACGAACGCATCTCGTTTCGCGTTCGCACAACGCAGCTTTCCGACGGCTGCGCCGCACAACTTGCTGAACGCAGGATGTGCGACCCGTGCAATCACCGGAAGGCTCACAGCCACGATCGATTCCTTTTTCACACAGCACGCTTCGTTCACACCGCACGCTTCTGCTACGTTCACCGCGAAG
>CAZHET010000229.1:0-9982 GCA_964531585.1 uncultured Planctomycetaceae bacterium
ACGGCATCCGAGGTTGCCCCGGATCCGTCCGGGCCCATGAACCGCAGTGCCATGATCTTTGCATTCCAGGTGACACCCGTGACTCCAATGCCATTGTTGCCGACACCGGCGATGGTGCCCGCGCAATGAGTTCCGTGATCCTGTTCGTCCATCGGATCATCGTCGTTGTCGTAGAAGTCATAGCCATGCCTGCCCGCTCGGGTCCACATGTTGTCCTGCAGGTCCGGATGCCGATAGTCAACTCCGGTGTCAATCACGCCCACCACGACGTTTGCCGCGTTGTGAGTTACAGGCCAGACGTCTATCGCACCGCAGTTCTTCATGCCCCAAAGCTGATCCAGAAGCGGGTCATCGGGGTTCCCGCCGGAACCGGCAGAAGGTTCGTCGCCGAACTGGGAAACAGACATGATGTAATCAGGCCCCGCGTAGGTCACAGCATTGTCGGCCATCAGCGCCTCCACCGCGTCGGGGGTCACCGTTCCTGCTTCCGGCTCGACAATCAGAAACGAACCGTTTTCGTAGTCCTCGACCACCTTCAGACCGGCGGCCTGCAGCGTCTCTCTGGCCGGTTTTGAGTTGAAATCGGAATAGCTGATCAGCAATCGAGTGGAACGCTGTTCAATGAGTCGATCGTCTGTGTCAACGTGCGCCGCCATTGTCTGGACGGTCGGAACCTGTGTGTCGGCAACGTCGTAGACAGCCTTCCCGTCACGGCAGATTCCCATGTAATGCGACTTCGCACGGCGGACCAGGACCAGTTCTGCGGAGAGCCGTTTCTCTGCCTTGCACGTCGCTCGAAGCCGGTATCGGTCCGCAGACAGCGCCTCGCTCGGGAAGAGAGAACAGGCGCAGGCGAACAATGTCGTCACAAAGACCAGGTGTCGGTTCACAGTATTCGCGATAATCCTGCGTGAGCGATTGCTCATGAATTTACCCTTCCTGCGGTGTCCACTGGCGGACGCTATCGCAGCAGGGCGATTCGGTAAAGATGATTCTCGTCAGACATCCGGTGACCACACGCGGCCCGCAGCGCACGTGCTGCCAGTGAAGCCGCCGGCGAATGCCGGAATTCGGGCACTCAAATGTTCGCCCTGCCGCGGGTTCTGATTGTCAATTCCGGGCTCGCCCCGCCACCACAAGGCGAAGGGGCGAATGCCAGGGAAGCAATCACCTGCCGTGCAGCGACGAAAACTTCCAACCTGCAGTTTGCGGCAGGTCGGTTGGTGTACCGGCAAAAATGACCTTTCAGAGAAACGCCGGTCCTGTGTACATTGCCGGTCTCCTCTCGCAAGTGGCAACAAAAGCCAGACTCTCTCTGGTGACTTCTGTGACCTGCAAAATTCTGTTCATGTGATCCGGCTTTCGCTGATCTGTAACATTGGGCACTTGCTCTTGACCGTGATTCCCGCACATGCGGGAGTCCAGGGGCCTGCGGATGTTGAGATCAAAGGCGGATTGCAGCATCCTCTCTCCGTGCTGCGTCAGACATCATGAAAACTCCTTCCGCGCTATGGTTTCTTGGCCTGGGCCTCTGCTGCGCTGCAACTCTGATAGCAGGATGTACGCCAATGGGCAGAGGCGGCGCATTCCCCGGCGGCTACCCAAATCTGCCGCCTGGAGCCATCCCTCCGATTTCTTATTTTCCCGGGCCTGGGGGACTTCCCTGGTACAACGTGGGATATCCTGGTTTTCCCCGCAACCCGTCGATCCCGGTTGTTGTGGTTAAGCCGGTGCCGTATCCCGGGACGCTGCCGGGCACGACGCCCACCATCCCGGTGGGACTGCCGGGCCCCGAAGTTCCCGATGAAAACTCGCTGGAATTTTGGAGCCCCTGGCCGCTTCCACCTCGCGGAAACTCCTCCTCTGCTGCTGTGACCGGTCCGCAGCGAGGTTCAAACGGAGCAACCGTCGGCCGCAGAGACCTGCAGGCCTTGCGGGTGTCGAAGTCAGGTAATGCACAACCCGCGCCATATCGGCGCGGCGGCAACAGTGTCCGCGCATATGACCTGGCGGACGGGGTCAGCCCCGCACCTGCTGAAGATCTGACGTATCACGGTGGCCGACTCATCCGCGATCTCTATTACGTCAATTTGTATATCAGCGGTGATACATCCTGGTCAATGTCGGACGTTCAACAGATTGACAGCCGACTTTCCGCGGCAATGAGCGATCAGCACCTGAACAACGTGCTGCTGCAGTACTTCGATAATCAGCCGATCCGATCCACATCGCTTCCGTCCCACCCGCTGGTGGGCTATACACCAAAGTTCGTTAGTCGAGGCGACATTCAGAATATAATCGCCTGGCTGCACCGTCAGGGATTTATGCAGTCCTTTGACCTGCAGAATACCGTTTTCAACCTGTTACTGCCCTCCGGCACGGTGCTCACGGTGGATGATCGAGCAGCAATCGTCGTGAGAAACGACCTGACCAACGGCAGCGCGTTGCCGCCGTTTGAGGACGGTGACTCACTGTCCGGGCTCGCCGGTTATCATGGATCGGTCGTCACGGACAATGAGGACCGGGTGTATTACACTGTCAGTGTTTATTCACAGCGCGGCACCAATAGCACAACGAACGGCATTCCGGTGTTCAGGCAGCCGTGGCAAAACGTCGTTGCCACCCTCTACCATCAACTTGTGGAAAGTCGTACAAACCCGGATGTCGAAGAGGCCATGCGTCATGCTTCCGACGAGAATGCACAACGACATCTGGGTTGGGTTTCTGCTTCTGGTCTGGAAGCTGGCGACTTTCCAATTCGGGCCAACATCCCGTTAAGCAGCGTCTTTCGAGAAGTCCCGCTGGCGAACGGCGGCGGCGTGGTGCCTGTTCAGTTGATCTATTCCAATGCCGTCCACGGTCCGGAAGGACCAATCTCGCAACCTCACGCGCCGCGCTGAGAGTCGAAAGTGGCACGAGAGGAGGGGACGGGCGTGAAACGCCTCATGAGATACGGTGCCGGCAGATGAGACGATGACGTTCGCGACGCTGGACGGTTCGACACGAGCGCGTAAGGAGAATCCCAGGTTGATCTCCAGAGCCGTCGCACCACGGCGTCAATCTGATGACACAGACCTGACAGCGGACCCGTGAGTTACTTGGGGTGATCAAACCAGAGCGGCTTGTGCTGATGCTGTTTCGCCTAAGACGTGGCCCCCAGCAGCGTCTGAACGGACGCGGTCAAATCGCGTCGGGCAACCTGTCGCGAGCCGGGGTCACGACACTATAAGCAACACACCCGCGGTCTTTCACTCGGCGCTCCCAGTTCGGAAGCACCGTGTTGTCGGGAGGACACGAATCTTTCGCCAGCAACCGCTAACGGTTCTTCCATCCCGGGGCTGAACACGCCGCGTTAAACCTGTTAGGCACGCTGACCATAAGGGAGCGACATTTCCGTCAAGGAGCCGGCCCTGCGACGACGGCGGAACACCACGACCGCGACAGTCCCGCAGCACGCGAGGAACGTAGCCGCTGAGGGCTCAGGGACGGCTGTCGCTGTTATCGTGTCAATGCGAAATGTCACCTGGTAGAATAAGGGGTTGGCCTGGCCACTTGGCCGCGTCCCTCGAATGGTGCCTTCAGCAAGCTCAAACGAGCCAAGGTCCAGTGTGGTGGGAAGCATTGCCGAACTGAACGCGGTTGCGTCATCGTCAGTGAAAGTGATATCGAAACGCGCTGCTTCCGGGGCGCCGTCCAACAGGATCGTATCTCCAAGTGCGGGATCAGCCGGCGGGATTCGTCCGTTGCCCCGTCGACAACGGTGAATTGTTCGAAGGGTGGAAACGCTGCAGTGTCTTGGAAATCGTTGGCAATCGATCAGGCGAAGTTGCCGTCGGAGGAAAACACACCGCCGGCGAGACTGACACGGATCTCCGCCGGCGGAGTCTGTGTGTAGCCGACGATTGCTCCAGCCACCGCGCCGTTGAGAGAACCAAACTGTGCGGCCGATGTGTCGATCGCGAAAGATCCGCCCACCGGGTCGTTGACATTGACGGTCAGCCCGAAGATATCCGAGGGGTCCGGCAAACCATTGTTAAAGCGGTTGGTGACGGTTCCGGTGAAGTCAAATCGAATAACTTCGCCCTTCGCCGCGTCGCCGAGGACGGAGAATACGCAGGCTGTTAGCGCCACGAAAAGTCGCTGATGCATCGTAGAACTCCGACGCCGCATGGAATGACAAGGAAGACGCTAAACCCTGTTACTGGGGCTGTCAAGAAAATACCGTCGACTCGAATCAACATTATCGACGGCATGAACAGAAAACAGAGTGCTGCGATCGTGACTCCGTCGTCCCCCGCGATTGACTGGCCACGTACAATAGAAGGACGAAACTCGGACTGGTCGGCTTCGAAAAAAATACTGAGAATGTTCCTGTTGTTGTCTTCGCTGTAAGCTTCGCGGGCTTGTCATCGGGCCATCATTACGCATCCGGTTCGGGACCGCGGCGCGTGACAGTTACATACGGGCGGAAGGCTGCGCGGGAAGTGACCGCGCAGCTGCCTTTTTGTGCGTGGACACTGGGGGCACGTGTAACTTTGTGGAAGCGTGATCGAAATTGCGACAGGCTTGCTGAAGAGTGGCTGTCTGGCCACCTGCAAATGCGCATTTCCCGTATCTTCGTTTGACGCGTGCCACTTCCACCGCCCACAACCTCACCACATCTTCTGTGAGACCGGACACAATTAAGCATCGCAAGACCTACGGCGGGAGGTTTCCATTGTGCTCAGTCAATGGCGGCAGCTTGTTCGACGTATTCTCCGAAACGGCCAGAAAGGTCACCGAGTGACTCGCCGCAAGGTATCCCAGGGCACCTCAGGACTCGCCGAGCAGCTCGAACGCAGGATTGTGCTGTCGGCATTCTCTTTTGGTTCGTCCGGATCAGACAGAATTGATGAAGTGGCCACCGACAGCGCGGGAAATGTTTACGTTGTCGGCGGCTTTCGCGGAACAATCGACGTCGACCCTGGACCGGGTACGGTCAATCTGAAGCCGGCAGGCTCGGCAGCCGCCGACGGATTTCTGATCAAGTACGACAGCGCCGGAGCACTGGTCTGGGCCAAGAACGGCAAACAAAACCGAGACTGGCTCCCGGGCGAAGCAGAAATCGCATGGAATGACGGACTTGCGAGGGTGCCTGTCCCGGTTTTGTTAGAGCCTCCAAGTCGATCGTAGACAGTACTGTCAACGATGTGGCGGTTCATGTGAACGACAACGTCTACATCACCGGCGGAATTGGGGTGTCACCTGCGCGGGCTTACTACATTAGGTACGGCTCTTCCGGGGCCGTGCAGATCGGTAAAGAGTTCAGCGGGACTTCCGGAGTCAGGGGAACGGAAAGTGATGTCGACAGCGCGGGGAACGTGAACATCTCCGGTACGATGAGCTGCGGGACGGTCGACTTTGACCCCGGACCAGGCACATTTAATCTGCCGAACTCCAGCGGCAACGCGGATGGTTCCTTCGAGTACACGCCGAACGCGGACTTCAACGGTTCGGACAGCTTCACGGACTACGCCAGTGACGGGTCGTTTGACTCGAATATCGCCACCGTAACCATCATCGTGAACGCCGTCAACGACGCGCCGGTCGTTGAAAGCGCCACGTCTTCTGTGCCGGAGGACAGCGCCGATGAAACACGTGTTGGCCGGGTGTCAGCATCCGACGTTGACGGCAAGGAGTTCAGCTTCGGAATCGCAGACGGCAATCCGGGTGAGGCATTTTTCATCGATGAGTCAATGGGGCTGATCACCGCTGCCGACGGCAGTCAATTTGATTTAGACACGAATCCTCGCTTTGTGCTGACGTTGGAAGCCGTGGATTCCGGCAGCCTGTTGCGTAGGGCGACAGTGATTATTGACGTGACGGACGTTGGCGAGAGTGTTCCGGTCAGTATCGATATCCGCCCGCGCGATGAGGACAACACGATCAACGCAAAGAGCCGCGGTAAGATTGCTGTTGCCCTTCTTTCGTCCGCTACGTTCGATGCTCGCGCCATCGACGTGAACTCAGTGCTGTTTGGCCGCAACAGAAGCGACGATTCATTAAGCCGCAACCGTCACGGCCGTACTCGCATCGAGATCGTCGACGTGAACGGAGATGGCCGTCTCGAACAGCTTGCCAGCTTCGAAACTCAACGTACGGGGTTCCAGCCCGGCGACATAGAGGGAACTCTGACCGGACGGACCGTCGACGGAATGCAGTCCGAGGCCCGCGACCACGTGTCCGAAACATCGCCCGGAAACTCGCTGGAATTGACACTGGATCCGGAAGACATAGACATCTTGTTCAGCAACGAAAGTCGCAGCAAACGAAAGTAGCGACTTCCGTTCACTGAATGACGACCGGGTGACTGAGCACCGAATCCACGTTGACCTCGACGTCACCTCGCAGCACGTGCGAATCAGAAAACACGGCGGGTTGCACGGTCAAATGACGCCTATTCGGTCCGCCGCGCAGCTTGACATCGATAATCCGCACGCCAACGAACTTCACAATCGTGTACGTCGTGTTGTTTCCCTGACCGGTGACCTAGATGAAGATCGGAATTGCCCGCACCTGGCCGATGATCGACTGAAGCGCATCTTCGATACCCGCACTGATGCCGGTGTCTCCATTCAGATACTATGCGCCGTGTTCATCGAACGTAATCTTGTTGTCAGGGAAGAAGGACATATCGTATGCATTGAGGCCGTAGACGATTTGTCGCTTGATGTCCTGAGTGCTGTTGTTGGCCGCACCGAGGTCCACAGTGCCTCGGTTTCCGGGAGCCTCTCCACTGTTGAGGTCCGGATAGATGTTGATTTCGGGGATCCCATCCGAGTGATTGTCGCGCACTCCGCCCGCGAAAGACCAGGAATAGTCATCATCATATCCGTGATTACTTCCGTTGTAGTATTGATCCAGCAAATCCGTCCACGACCCAAGATCCAGTGTAATAGGCAGAATTTCGATCGTATCGGAATTCGGGTCCGATGACGGAGCGCCGTTCGAGCCTGGTCCGGGGTTCAGCACGAATCCCACCCCAGGATACATGGCAGCCACTGAGGTGACTGTCAGGTCAAAGTTGTCCTGCCCCAGAATCTGAGCGAAGGTCATCGGCAGTGCCGTTGTCTCGGCTTGTGTCCGGCGAACCGTGACCTCCACCATATTGAAGGGAGGAATCCCCCATTCCTGAATCCAAGCCTGCGAATCCGCGTCCCAGGACCGGCGGCCGACGCGTACGTCGCGAAGCTGGTCAGCAGCCGTTGCGGCGACGTTCCCCGTCCGGAACCTGCCGACCATCTCGACCGCTCTGTCGCGAGCGAGGGCTTCCGCTTCCGACTCTGTCAGTTCCCCACCAGGGCCGTACGACCGCGATATTTCCAGCACGGCAGCATGCGCCGCGGAATCGGCTGCGCTTTGCATCTGAGCCTTTGTCAGAGTGACCATCCCAAAGTCAACGGTGAATGCAGCGAAGCCAATGACAACAACCATCATCACGACGGCAAAGATCATCACGGCACCCTGGCGTGAAGCGGTCGTGCCCAGACTACGGGGCCGGACGTCGGACTGTTTGTACATTGTAAGTATCCTCGGATTCCGGGTTGAGTTCGAACACCTGTAAAGCACGGAGTGTTGCCGCGTCGGACATCTGTTTCACAGAATTTGTCGACGGGGCTTGTGACCGGCAACGCGGTTTCATTTGCTCCACGAAGCCTGCAGGGCTGCGTCCTTCATTCGGTGATTTCAATGTTGTAGGCCTGTGCGTTCTGCACGTATTCCTCAAGTGAGACGTACTGAATGAGTTCCTGAAATCGATGAAGGACACGGGGAGTGGTATCTGTGCGCTCAAGGCCATTCACCGAGTAGTACCGCGTTTCTCTTTGAAAAAGCACTTCCACCCGGTGCGCGCCCACATTGACGCTGGTGCTGTCGACGGAGAACTGCGGATCGTACTTGGCGAGCGTGATGTCCCCGGCCGGGCACACAGCGCGAACTCCGTTCGTCGCGAACCCGCCCCATGTACGCGACCTACCGTCCTTCAGTTCGAATGCAATCAGATCGCCGGTCAGTTCGATGGCCACCGTGTAAGTCAGCCTGTCGTACTCGTTTCTTAACGATGTCAGATTCTCGGAGAACACAAACTCGTTCCGGGTTTCACCGACCCAGCTTTGGACCTGAAAGCCTCCGCTATGAAAGTCGGGTTGACTGGCGTGGTTCAGTTCGACCATGCCGAAGGCACCTTCGGTTGTCGGTGCTGGAGCGATCACATTCACGATTTGCGGTGCCGTCAGATTGGTGTCAGGACTTCGAATATAGGCCACCCAGTCTTCCTCAACCCGAACGATTTCCGGCTCTGCCTGAGCCAGAACAGTGGTCGGTGTCGCGGCAAGCATCGGCAAGTAAAGAAAGGCGATAGTGTGAGCAATGGCACTCAGAGGTTTCATAGCATGTTCCCCGTAAAGACAGTCGTTGAGATGGAGACGGCAGGGGATTCAGAGTACGTTTGGATCGCAGTCACTCCTTTCGCATCGAACACCTTCCGCGCAACGTCTGCCCTGCGAGAAACCGGCCGGATGTATAGCTCACTGCACTGAAGGAGACGGTGATTTCAAGTTCGACAAGGTCGCGCTGCTCTGCATTGGCCAGCAGAGGCACATCTGATTCATCCACAATCGCGGTCACGGTGATGGCAATCTGAACGTCCTCCGGACGGCAGCCAACCGTATTGACAACGGCATTTCTGACTTCGTTCGTCACTGAGTCATTGGTTGCTCCGTCGATAATGGCTTCTCGACACCCCTGGCGAGCGGCGCTGGTCAGCAGTTGCGACACCATCAATGCCCGGCCAAACTCGATGATCCCCAGGAGCATCAGCATGAACACCGGAAAGCAGACAGCCATTTCGACCATTGCCGCACCCCGCCGCCGCTTCGAATGGCGCCTTTGCGAGTGGGCCCTCACCGTGAGTCTCATGGTGCATTCTCTTTGATACTGGTATTAGTCTCGCCGACAACTGCGGTCGCCTCGTCACGGATGAATAGTGCGTCGCCGATGGCAAGACAAGCGACACGTTTTTCTTCAAATGGCTGAAATGCGGGTTATCAGATATCCGACAATGACGGCGTGTGGGCGAAACGAAACGCGCGGTTTCACAACATCAACTTCACGCAATGGAAGAACCACTTCACCAGGAATCCGAGCATCGTCTGACGATTCCGCATGGTCAGGGCGGTGGTCGCCAGAAGATCGGACCCGTCGGCTCGCCACTGATTCCATCCGCGATCACAGGTAGATGCTCGACAATCGTCACACTCAGAATGGGCGTTTTCGCTTTGTTCGCGTACTGGCACAGGATCCTGCCACCACAGCAGAATTGCTGCCGCAGGCTTTCCGGTGCGTTGGGCTTCAGGCATATCGAAAACTTGTGCAGACTGAGATTGGCATGAAGAAAGTCAGGAACCGCCGCTGGAGGATGGTTATTCTCAATAAGCTTCAGTGGGCTCTCGCGACACGCATGCTGATCCATGCAATGTTGTTCGCTGGTGCCGCCGGGCTGATCGGCATGATCAGTCAGTTTGTGTCGGATCCCTTTGCCGGATTTCGAGCAAATCTGACAGCCTGCTGGAAGAGTTGCGGACCGATTCTGATGGCGCTTGTCTGCATGCTCCCGATCTTCGTCCGTGACATGCTGAGGTTTACCAATCGAGTGGCCGGACCGATCTACCACCTCACCAGGACCATGCAGCAACTGGCCAGCGGCGACGAGAACGTGCCTCCGCTGAAGTTTCGCAAGGGCGATCTGTGCGACGACATTCCTGATGCATTCAACAGCATGGTGGAACAACTCAGGGAATCGAAACCACGCACGCGGGGAACGCGGTCAACGTCCGCGGCAGCTCCCGAACTTGTTGAGGTGTGATGGTACGGACTTCGGCCGCACATGAGGTAACCGTTCACAGCCCGGACAGGAATTGGTCTTGAAATAAACTGGAAAATCGGC
>CAZHET010000230.1:0-9979 GCA_964531585.1 uncultured Planctomycetaceae bacterium
CAGTAATCGTGCCACCCTCGGCGACAAGCTTGATCGCACCGTCAAGCGTTGTCGTCAAATCGGCCAGCGACAGATCCGTGATTGCTGTCAGCGATGCGTCGAAGTTGACGTGCTGAATGGTGATGCCGCCGGTAGCGTCGACAACGATGTCCGTTCCGGCGGCGACTTCTCGCACGTAGATGCCGTCGGCAGCCACGGCGGCGAGCGTTGTGACGTTCGTGTCGATCGCGTTGGCGTTGATTCCGGGAGTTCCGTTCAGAGCGTCGTCGATACCGATGCCGCCGACGAAGTCGCCATCGCTGTCAGCCACCATTCGCAGAGTGATCGCGGTGACGTTGGGGCTTTCGCCGGCTGTGTTGTCGAGGATTGAATCTTCGGCGATCAGAGACACGCTGCCGGTTTCCGTCTGCACGACGCCCAACCGAATGTCGCCACCGTTTTCCGCGACAATGCGAATATTGCCGCTGCTCGTCGACGTCGACGACGAGACATCGGCCATGATGACTCCGTCGACCGGATCACCTTCGACCGTCGCGTTGCCGGCTGACACGAACACCGTTCCGGAAGTGGTCGTGACGCCGGCGTTTTGGTTCACGTCGTCTGCAGCAATCAGCGTGATGTGCCCGCCCGCCGCTTCGACATTCGCGTTAATTGTCAGATCACTGGCTGAATTTAAGGTTTCCGCAAGGACGTTGCCGGTGGTGGAGAGCAGGGCGGTGCCGCCGGTTACGTCGAGGTCGGTCAGCGTGAGACCGTCTGTCGTGGTTCCCTGCAGTCGCACCAGCAAGTCGCCGTCGGCTTCGCCTTCGAACTGCACGTCGGCACCGTTGCTGAGCGTCGCGTCGATGAGTTCGATCGTTTCGGCGGTTCCTGAATCAATCTTCACGCGGTTGGCCGTGATGGAAAACGGCATGCCGGGGAGCGGGACTCCGGGCTGAATGTCGGCCCCGATCGCCACGAGATCCTCGAATGCCAGATTCGGCGATGCGAACATCACGTTGCCGCCTGCCTGGAAGCGAACGCGGTCGGCAGGTTCCAGGCCCAGCGTCGGCGGAGTCAGGTCGATGTCGCCAGTCGAATGGATCGCGACGGCTCCGGAATCACCGGCATCGGAATCAATCTGCAGGAAAGTGGCGCTGAGCGAATCATTGTCGATCGCGATTTCCGCAATGTCGCCAGCCATCAAAACGGCGGTTCCGGCCGTGAGATGGAATTCGGACGAGGTCGTGTCGATGCCGTTGAAGTTCGCGGCGGTGAACAGATCGTTCCCGCTGCCGACCAGATTCGCATCGACGCCGACATCGCCGATGTCGCCGCCGGCGGAAATTGTCACTCGGCCGTTTGCCGCGGAAATGTCTCGGTGCGCGTCACCTCCGTCGCGAACGCTGCCGCCGGTGCTGGTGATGCTGACTGCTGAGATGGTGGCGTTCAGCGTCAGCAGTCCGCCCAGCACGATGTCTTCGGACGCAGACAGCGTGATCGTGCCGGCTGCGGCGTCGAACAGCGTTCCGTTGGCCATTGTGATGCCGCCGATGTTGTCGGTATTGCTGTCGGCGGAGATTGCGATGTTGCCGCCGCTGGTGGTGATGTCTCCGTTGACGCCGAACGTGATGTCGTCGCAGATCGAAATCGTGACGTCACCTCCGGCTGTCGTAATTGACTGAGTGACGTTCAGCGACGGGAAATCGGAGATCGTCAGATTTCCCGTGAGATTCACGGCACCGTTCAATGTCAGAGTGTCGTCGCAGTCGGCACTGCCCTGGACGCTGAAATCGTTGGCAGTGACGTTTGCGAACGTTGCGGCGTTCGCTCCGTTGTTGTTGCTGTCGACCAGAACGGACAGGTTTCCTCGCACGCCGGCGTTCGTCAGGTTGACGTTGCCGAAAGTTGCGTCGCCCTGCGAATCCACCATCAGGTTGCGAGGAGCGCCGACGACGATGGCTCCGGCGGTCAGCGTGATGTTCCCGTCGGAGTTTGTGGCCAGGACCGTGTCGGCTCCCAGACGAACCTGACCGGTGTAAGTCTGGTTGCCGGCCGTCGTGATCGAACCGCCATTGATCGTGGTGGTGCCGCTGACGGACATGGCATCGAGTACGGTGGCGCCCCCAACGATATCGTTAAAGACGGCATTTCCGGTCACCGTCAGATCGTGCATCCCCGCGGCCTGATCGTCGACCGTTGAGGCGAATGTCACCGTCGCGGCCGTCAGCGTGACGTCCTGAGCCACCGTAACGGGACCGTTGTAACGCTGATTGCCGGCCGTGTTGACGTTGCCGTCCAGTATGATGTTGTCGCCCGCTTCCGCACCAACGGTGATTGTCAGATTCGTATTGCCATGTGTGTTCGTCAGGATCGGAAGGGTGTCGCTGACGGTGATCGTATCCACGCCGGCCACTGCCGTTGTGCTGATGATCAGGTTTGTATTGTTCCAGAACGCCGCTGTTTCGATGGCGACTCCGCCAGACGTGCCGGAAACACGAATGGCGTCGTTCGTGCCGCCAGCGAAGAAGTCAACTCCGGCGTCCAGCGACAGCACATCGTTGGCTCCGGGCAGTGCGATCGTGGCGTTGACCATGCCGGTGATGTCGACGGGTTCCAGGCCGGTGAATGTGATCGTGTCGCTGCCGACGGTGATTGTGCCGTTGCCGGTGACGGCTGCGTCCGGGCGGTAAACGGCGCTGGTTGTGGCCGTCGTTGCCAGGTCGCCGATCACAAGCAACCCGTCGCCGGGATTGGTGCTGACGTTTCCGCCGCCGTTATAGATCAATCCCGTGCCGGTGATCGGATCGCCGTTGCTGTAGTCGACGATCAGGACGTCGTCGCCAAGTTCCAGATTGACGATGATCTGCCCGGTGACACTGGCTGCGGCAAACCTCAGTTCGCTGGTAGGAACGGAGCCGGAACCGGTCCCCAGATCGACCATTGATGACGACACGACAACTTCGTTCGTCCCGCTGTCGAACGAAACCGTGACGCGATCGTTCTGGCCGGTCATCGTGACTTCGGTGATGTTCAGATTTCCGCCGCCGTCGAGCTGCACCAGAATCGGCGTGTCGTCGTTCAGAATCGTGCCGATGGCCTGAGCATTGCCGATCGTCACCAGCGTCGCGTCTGTCGTGCCGCCGAACTGCGCGTTCGACAGATTCAGCCGGAACGTTTCGTTTGGCTCAAAAAGTGTGTCGTCGAGCAGCGTGACGTTGACCGTTTCCGTCAGGCTGCCACCGGCCGTGAACGTGACGGTTTGATTCACAATCGCCGTGTAGTCGACTCCTGCGACTGCCTGTCCGGGGATGTTGGCGGTGTTGACGGCGACCGTGACGTTCTCGGAAATCGCATGATCCAGGGTGAGCGTGAACGTGAGTGCTCCGCCGCCTTCCGCCGCAGAAACGTCCGCGACTGTGATGGAAGCCGTGTCGTCGTTCGTCAGAGTCACGCTTGCCGTGGGGTTCGTCGTTCCCGCCTGACCACCGGCGCTGAAGTTCGTCAATGAGAGGGACAGTGTTTCATTTCGTTCGACGATCGTATCGCCGAGAATTCCCACGGCGATGCTGGCTGTGCTGGCTCCCGCCGCGAAATTCGCGTTGACGGTTGTTGCCGTGAAGTCGGATCCCGCCGTCGCGGTGTCTCCCACACCGGCGAAAATCACAACGTCAACGGACGACGCCTGCGACGTGTCACCGTTACGGTTCAGCGTGATGAATTGAGAATTGCTGCTGTCCATTTCGGCGAGGTTGAAGTTCGCCAGGTCGAAGTCGTATTCGTTGACGACTGCTGTCAGCACCACGTCATTGCCGTCACCGCCGACGTACGAAATCTGAAACAACTGCCCGCCGGTTGCGATCCTGTCGCCTTCCGCCAGACCCGAAAATGTGCCGCTGACCGCACCTGCACCGGTGTTGTTGAGAATCGTGAACGTGTCACTGTTCGCTGCGGTGAAGCCTGGATCCAGCGTCAACATGCCGGCCAGCGTGATGGCTCCGGCCACCGAAACCTGATCGTATTGCGTCCCGGCCATCGTGCCGTCCAGATCAGATCGAAAGATCGAACCGGCATCCATCATCAGACTGGCGACGGACAGCAGTCCCGGCCCGTCTCCGGCGTCAAGCGTCGCGGCGTTCTGAACAACCACATCGCCGTTGATGACGCCGGACGCTGTCAGACTGGACGACGAAAGTAGCGTCGTCGTACCGCCCGACGTCAGGTCCAGCGTCCCTGCCGTGCTGGTTCCCATCAGATCGGTCGGCGAATCTTCCACGATCGTGACGGCTCCGCTGCTGTTGAATGTCAGCGTATCCGCGTCGAACGTGCCAGCTCCCAGACTGATCGACGTGCCGTTAAAATCCGCAAGTCCGCTGACCGTCACGTCGGTCGCTCCGGCGTCGTCAATCGCACCCGTTGAGTCCACATCCAGGCTTGCGGCCGAGTTGCTTCCGACGATGTCCGTTCCGGAATCTTCAGCGATCGTCACGCTGCCCGCGCTGTTGAACGTCAGCGTCCCGGCGTTGAACGTGCCGCCGCCGAGTGAGATGGATGTGCCGTTCACATCCGCGAGTCCCATCACAGTAACGCTGGTGGCCCCGGAGTCGGAGATCGCGCCGGTGGAACTCAGGTCCAGGGTGTTGGCGGAATTGCTGCCGAGGATGTCCGTTCCGGAATCTTCAGCGATCGTTACGCTGCCGGCACTGTTGAAAGTCAGCGTTCCGGCGTTGAACATGCCACCGCCGATGTCGATCGAACCGCCGGTGATCGACGCATTGTTCATCGCCGAGACGTCGCTGGTCCCGGTATCCGTGACCGCTCCCACAGCAGTGACAGTCAGAGTGTTGCCGGCGCTGACGATCCCCAGTTCAATACCATCCGAGTCCGCGATCACGATGTCGTCGCCGACGATTGCAACTGTGTCGAAGTTGTTGTCGGAATCATCCAGTGTCACGTCACCTGTTGCGTGAATCGTCAGGTCGGCAACCTGAATTCCCATTGCTCCGTCTGTCACACTTGCGGGATTGTTCACCGTTCCGACTTCAAGCCCGGTAATCGCCGTGGCGGTGGTTGTCATGAGAATGGTGTTGGTGAGGTCGAGCGAAAAGTCGGCACTCGGCAGCAGGGCGGCGTCCCAGACATCGCCGGTCAGCGTGAACTGAAATGTGTTCGCCGCGATCGTTTCCATTTCAATGCCGGCACCAGCACTGAATCCGTCGAGTTGCACAACGCCGCCCACGAGAGCAAAGCTTGCATCGGGCAGCCGGCGGTCTTCCAGAGTCATCAGGCCAAAGCGTAACCGTCGCGGCTGCTCACTGCGCGGACGCCTGCGCAGGGACTCTCTCAGGCGAGACACAAGCTTCTTGATGGACATTCGGCACTATCCGGCTGCGGGGCTTGGACTTAAAACGGCGGTACTCGCATCAGATCGTAAACCGGGCCAGTTTGCAAAAACAAAGCATTTCTCCAGACCAACATGTCAAGATGCGTTGTCTGAGTGGAACGAGTGTTACAGAAAGACTTCAGCGAACAGAATGCTGTGGCATTTGGGGAACCGTATTCCTGTTCGGGTGGTCGCGTGTACTTTGCGGATTGAACGAATCAGCCCCGGTTTTCTAACCCTGACGGCTGTTCCGCGCCGAACAATGACGATGAGAATACGGAATGCCAGGAGAATGCACCTGATAAGTGACCGGTAGTTCGGGGAAAATGGGGATGTCTGCGAATTATTTGCGATTGGCGATGTTGCTCGCGTTCGCATCGTTGCATGCCGTAGCGGCAGCGCAGTCCGGGCCGCTGAGTCGCGTGGGTGAGCGGCCGTTTCCGGCGTCTGCGCTGCAAATTGCAGGTCAGAAATTACCGTCATCGCTCGCCGGCGGAGTTTCCTGTCCAACCGGCGCACAGAATGAAGGTGCTCGTCAGCGCCTCAATGGGCAGGCGCGTGAACGTATTGTCAGGCTGTTTCCACTGAAGGTTGCCGCGGTTGGTCATCAAACTGGGCTGCAGAAGAATTCCGGCAGTTGGCAGCCGCTTCCAGAGCGGCTTGTCGCCACCAGAATGGCACCACTGCTGCCCGCGATTCATGACATCAGGCACACACGCTCTACTGAAACACTCACCGCCGCGGCTCCCGCGCTGCGTCCCGTACCGGAAACCGCTACGTCAGAGCAGGCCACTGCGGCGGCTCAGGTTGCTCTGGTGGACGCTGTCGTGAGTCACACGCCGCGCCCACCCGTCGTGACGGAGCAAACGCCGTCACCCGCGTCCTCTCCCGCGCAGGAAGAAATGGGACAGACGGGGATTTATCAGGCATTGCCGCCCGTCGTTGCTTTTCGCGAGACTCGTCCGTTCATTGGAATGAGAAACCTGGGGGCGGCGGCGTTTGAAAAACCTGACGCCGCTGCCATAGAAGCACCGGCTGTGGTGCCGCAACACCGAGCGGAACCAGCGCAGACGACTTCTGTCGCGACATCGAACATCGGCCCGCAGTCAACGCCAGTGGTCCAGCGCTCAGCACGCGCGGTACCATCTGTCGTCGTGCCGCCGCGAGCAGTCCTCGAAGAACTGAACGCTCTGCTGGAGCACCGCAAGCCAGAGACGCCGGAGTCAGCAGAGGATGCCCAGATGCTAACCGGACCGCTTCGCACATCGCAGGCGACTGCGTCAACGTCAGGCAATTCCAGCGATGAGTCGGCAGTCGTCGTGAAACTCGCCAGCCGCCAGGTCGATCCTGCAGACGATACCGAGGAGGTCCTGCTGGCTGACCCTCCGCTGCCACCAGCACGCACACCACAACGCTCTGCTGCAGATGAGTTGTCATCGCAGGGGCTGGAAATCTTTAACCCGCTTTACGCAGTCACGCTGGGCAACGCCAATGTGCAGGCCCGACATGCTCCCGATGACCTGCCGGAAAACGAGGCCCGCCGGCTGCTTGGTTATCAGGAGCCACGATATCAATGGTCGGGCGGACACAGCATGTATACGCCGAACAGAAATACCTACCCGATCTGCTATCAGCCACTCTACTTTGAAGACCCGAATCTGGAACGCTGCGGCCAGACCAAAGGCTGCCTGACCGAACTGTGTTCAATCGCCTGCTTCGCTGGCCGAATCCCGGCACTGCCGTATTTGATGACGGCGCAGTCTCCGCACCAGTGCGTGAGGGCACTGCCCGATTGTCCGGCCTGCCACCGATTCGGACGGGACGCGTACTTTCCGAAACCGGACGAAGTCAATCTGGCCGGAGTCGCCGTCCAGTCCGCCGCGACAGTCGGTCTGGTGTTCCTGCTGCCGTAAACAGCCGCCGACCACGTACACCGCGACGGCCGACATGCAAAAACGGCCGACAGGACTCTGCGCGAGAAAGGCGAACCCCAAAAACCGGGAATCGACAGGAGACTCGACGGCACACGCGTGGTTCACTGCGTGAGTTCCTGCCTCAACACGATCATCGTCTCACGTTGGCGTTGCTGGACGAACGCGTGCGCCCTCGCGGCTTTCTCTTTCGCCGCAGCCGGGTCTTTCGCCATCGCGAGGACAGCGGCCGGGACCTTCTGCCTGTCGGCCTCAAAATCCATGTCGAAGAGCCATTCGTCCAGGCCGATATCGCGCCACATGTAGCCTTTGCTTGTCTGTTCAGCCCAGCGGCAGACGATGGCGGGAATGCCGTTGCCCACGCACATGATGGGGGAATGCATCTCGTGACCGAACAGGCCCGCGCTGCGGACATAGACGCTCAATGCCTCGTCCGTCAGCCAAAAGTCCGGACGCCACACGACGCGCGACTTCACCTCCGCCGGAAGCTTGTCATAGAGCTGTTCCTTGCCGACCGCCATCTGGGTCTTGTCTTCGGGGCAGATCAGAACCTTCCGGCTGGTTTCCCGGATGACCGCGATGATGGCCTCAAGCAGCGGCGCGTGGTCGGCTACTTTCATTCGTTCGTTGCGGGCGTGGCGCGTCTCGTCTTTTTTCGCGTCGCGGATTGTCCAATAGGGTGTGAAACGCAGTCGCGGAATGCAGCACAGGAACCGGCCTGTCTCGAGCTGGTGGGCATTGAGAAAGGTCTCGGCTGCGGCGTCGTTGCGGAGGTCGCAGGCGAAGGCACCGTCGGGGCCGAAGTCGAGTACAGGCGACTTCACTCCCTCCCGGCGTGCCAGTTCCAGCGAGACCGAATCGCGAAAATAGACGAACCGGGCATGGTCGAGAATCTGCCTGTCGTTGTCCGAAAGGGGAGCACTCAGGGTGATTCCATAGACGCCAAAGGGCTTACCGGTGGCTTTCGAGAATGCGGCCACGTCCTTAGCCGCAACAAGTGACGGACCGGACCCGTGCAGCAGGAAATCGGTCCAGGCGATGGCGTCGGCGAGATCCGCGTTGGACGCTGTGCCGTCGGGGCGGATGGTGCCCTTCACAATTCTCAGCCCGGGAAAACGCCGGTGTTCCATTGCCATAACCTCGTCCGAGAGATCGGCGGAAGCCCACAGACGAACCTCTGCCTCGGGAAGGTGCTTCTCGATCAGGGCCAGAACGCCGGGCGTGTGAGCGATATCGCCGATATTCACGACCTGCCACGACGATCGCAGAAGGATACGTGGCGCTCGCTTTTCGGCTGCGTGGACTGAAGCGGCGATGGAGGCCAGGAGAACGCTTCGGATGAAGTGGCGTCGATTCATTCTGCGGGCTCTCCCGGGCTTCAAAGTGACTGGCGGAACGTGGTGGCTGGAACCGAACATGAGAACCACGTAGACAATCTTTCCGATTAACCTTGCCGATCAACGAAGTCAGGAAAGACCAGTCGTGCCACCAGTCTACGAACTCGCCGAACATCGCGCAACAGTTGGCTGGCATTCAGCGTACACTTACGAATGAGCACACGGCGGGAAGCAGTGCGAGCAGAACTCGAATTCGCACCGACGATCCGAACGGCACGTCGGCCACGATGCCCCTCAGAAACGAACGAAGACTCAACATGATCCACTCGCCCTTACTTCAAACGATCAACGGATATATCGACGGACAATGGTGCGGCTCGGCTTCGGGGCGGACATCGCCGGTTGTCAATCCGGCCACCGGTGAGACGATCGCGATCGTTCCGCAAATGGGCCGAAAGGAAACGACCCTGGCCGTCGAAGCCACCGCGCGGACGCTGGAATCACCCGCCTCAATCGAACAGCGCAGCGAATGGCTTGCCCGGCTGGCGGACCTGATCAAGCAGCATAAAGTCGAACTTGGCCGGATCATCACTCACGAACACGGCAAGCCGCACAAGGAAGCGATCGGGGAAGCGGACTATGCGGCCAGCTTCTTTCAGTACTATGCCGGCCGCGTCGATCACCTGAAGCCAAAGCCGCTCGCTGATTGCCCTCGCGATCACTCGTGGACTGTTTACAACAGACCAGCGGGTGTCGCCGCACTGATTACTCCCTGGAATTTCCCGCTGGCGATGCTGGCCAAGAAATTTTCGGCGGCACTTGCGGCAGACTGCTGCTGTGTAATCAAGCCGTCGTCGAAAACACCATTGTCGGTGATTGCGCTGTTTTCGTTGATCGAGCAGATCGGCTTACCACCAGGCAAAGCCAATCTTGTTCTCGGCCCCGCGGATGAAATTAGTGACGTGCTGTGCGAACATCCGGCTGTTCGAGTCATCAGTTTCACCGGCTCGACCTCAGTCGGAAAAAAACTGGCTGCCGCGACAGCTCCCCACCTGAAACGCCTGTCTCTGGAACTTGGCGGCAACGCTCCGTTCATCGTCTTTGACGATGCCGACGTCGAC
This sequence comes from uncultured Planctomycetaceae bacterium, assembly GCA_964531585.1. Classification (GTDB taxonomy): domain Bacteria; phylum Planctomycetota; class Planctomycetia; order Planctomycetales; family Planctomycetaceae; genus JAWKUA01. Next base: position 9,752 of record CAZHET010000230.1, read on the forward strand.
CGGGCCGTCGATCAGTTCGTGGCCAATAAATTCCGGGGTGCCGGGCAAACCTGCGTGTGTGCCAATCGTCTTTACGTCCACCGCGGCGTTGCCGATGAGTTCGCTGAAAAGCTGATTCAGCGAGTCAGTGCGATTACCGTAGGCAACGGAATGCACGAAGGTGTCGATATGGGGCCGCTGATTGATCGCAGGGCATTTGAAAAAGTGCGTCGGCATGTTGCCGACGCG
>CAZHET010000231.1:0-9946 GCA_964531585.1 uncultured Planctomycetaceae bacterium
GGCCAACCCACGCTCAGCGAGCTGCAGGGGATCGGTGACGAAGAATTCTGCCCGTGGGTTCCCGGCCCGATTTTCTAACGGCGTTCGGCGTACTCCGAAAAAACCGTACCACCTGAACAATCCCTACAGTTTCACAAATTGCCTGACCGATACTACCCACAAGACCGTCTCAACACGATCGGTCTGCCGTTGCGTATTGGCAGACCAATCGGATGGTCTGCAGCCTGAGGAGGCCGGATGCCCCCTGAATTCCGCGACATGCGGAGCTTCAGCAGTGCCCCGGCAGACCACAGGCGGTGGAAAAGCCAGTCAAAACTGTGGCTTGTGAAGGGTAGATCAATGCGGATTTGGCACCGTCTTCCAACGAGGATCCGGCCGTATCGACCGGAAAAGCAGGTGTCCGGACAGGAGGCCAGCGATGCGCCGTGCCTCATGCGACGGGCACTGGCGCGTATCTCGCCGTTCCGACGGGACGCCTGCGGACGCGACACGGCATTATCTGCCGCCCCGCGACGCCGCAAATGGATGGCGACGCTGGCGGCGCTGATTTGTGCCGGTTCGGCGCATTCGGCCTTCGCACAGCAGATGATGATGGGCTATCCCCCCGCCGGACCGCCAGGCTACAGCTCCGTCCCGACACAGGGACTGCCGCAGTCGTTTCAGTCTCATCCGTACATCTCGCCGTTCGACAACGCGTTCGAACAGCACTTCTCCTCGGACGGACTGTGGTTCCGCGACAGTATCGGTGCCGCAGCGTCGGGAGCCTACGCCAACGAGTACTTCTTCAATCTGACCTACTCGCGGACGCGCTACCGCGAAGCCGACGGGATTGTCGGCGACGATCACGCGGCACTGCACATTTTCAACGTGCTTCCGGATGACCCCGCGGGATCGTTTCCAGACGTTCTGTTTTTTGACATCTTTTCGCCCGTGCGAGCCAGCGTTCCGCGCGATCCGTTTGCTCACGGCATCCGTATGGAAGGCGGACTTCGCAGCCCGCTGGACTACAGGTTCTCGTGGAACTTCAACTGGAGCCCGGAGCAAACCGGCCTCTATGACGCTCGCGGCAATGCCGAGGCCGTGCGGTTCAACAACTTCGACGCCACGATTCTGTCGGCGTCGCAGGGTGTTGCGAACGGCCAGCTTCCGGGGCAACTGCGAAACTTCAATCAGCAGCGAATTGTGGAAGAAGTGATTCTGGGACGCCGCGTGTTTGACGCCGCAGACGTGGAAACGTTCGGCAGCTTCGGGACGACGTTCGACCTGCTGAACACGAATCTGTTCATCCTGAACGGCATCCCGCTGCAGAACTCGACCGATCCGTTCGCTCCCGGAGCAGACATCGACGGGTTCACGCAGTTGTTTGACATCGAGTTCACTCTGCGTCGCAAGATCGAAACATTCGGCGGCGGTGCTCACATTACGCTGGCACCGGTCACTCAGATCGCTGGCGTGGATATCCGTCCGTTGCTGGGTGGTCGCTATATGCGAATCAGTGAAGGTCAATTCTTCAACGGCACCGATTCCGGTCTGAACTACACATTTCCGCAGAATCAGAACGGCATCGATGACGACGGCGACGCCTTCATCGACGAAATCGACGAAGGCGGCGGTGCTCTGGACTTCACTCAGTTGAATCCGTCCGCGCAGATCCTGGTGCGGTCGTTCCTGAACAGCGTCGTGCGGTCCGACCTGGTCGGGCCGGAAGTGGGTATTGAGTACGACATGGGAGAAAAGCTGGGACTGAATCTCTCCGGCTCAACACGATTCGGTCTGCTGTTCAACACAACGAAACGCAGCATCGCTGGTGACAATATCGGTGACACCACCACAACGGCCATCGACCCGATCACCGGCACTCTGATTCTGCAGGACATGTTCGACACAACGACTCTGGACGGGCCGACGCTGAATGCGTTTTCCAGCAATCGGACCAGCCACCACCTGTCGCCGATGCTGGAGCAGTCCCTGCGGGCACGGTTCAATCTGTTCGAAAACGTGCCCGTGCTGAGAGACGTGCGAAACCTGCAGAATGCTCAACTGCAGCTCGGTTACACGTTCACTCTGCTTGGCGGGATCGCCGAACCGGATGAACAGATCAACTACATCTCAAACCCGCGGCAGAATCTCTTCCCAAGCCTGAACAGCAGCAAGTCCGCGTTCTGGCAGAATACGTTCGACGTCGGTATCAACTGGGAATACTAGGAGCAAGTGGAGATTGAAGATTGTTGATTGAAGATTGGAGATTGAGGATTGAACAACAGCCACGAATGCGCTGTTTTCAATCATCAATCATCAATCATCAATCATCAATCATCAATCATCAATCATCAATCATCAGCGGTCGGCAGCGGCGCTGGATCTCGAACAGATCCTTCAGACGGTGCTTTCTGACTCGAAACGCGGTGCCGTGATTGCGGGCTCCGCCGGTCGGCTTGACGTGCATTCTCAGTTCCAGAATCACGTCGCCGTCTTCGATCAGTGCCACCAGACGTTCGACCGCCGGACCAGCGCAGTAAGTCGCCGCGCGGTAGTGGAATGCCTCGGTTGCTCCGGCACCGCGAGTCGTCGCGGCCACGAAGACGACTTCCGCATGCTTTTCCTGCAGGCGCTGCTGCAGAGTCGCGAACGTCCAGAAGCCGATGTCGCGATCTTCGCACTGAAGCACGACGCGTGAATTCTCTTCGTCAACGACCAGTCGCAGACCGGCATCGTTCACGCGTGACGTCACGGACTGATACCACGCCGGCCGGCCGTTCGTATCGATGTAGCCGTAGTGTTGAATGCGCTGTGAGGACGTCATGTCATCCAGCCACTGCGGCTCTTTCAGGAACAGGTTCATCTTTTCGTGATCGTCGAACTGCCGTTCGTCATCACGATAGGCTTTGATCTCCATCCCCAGCAGATCTCCGCCGCGGGAATTGTTTTCCTCGATCTGCAGCAGCGTTTCCAGAGTGTACCCGACACCGGTGGATCCCGGGCGCAGTGTCGTCACGAAGCCCATGTCGCTGACTGTGTCGAACCGATGCAGGAATTCTGCCAATGCCGGACTGGCCGGTTCGTCATCGGCATTCGCAATGCAACCGCCTGGGAACAGCACTACCAGCACTACCAGCAGCACGACCGGCAGCACGACCGGCAGCAGTCTGCTCGCCGCGACACGCTGGCGACTGGTCGGCTGTCGAAGAACCGCGCGGGCTGGAATCACGACATCGCCCCCAGCGCTTCCACTCGGCGAACGATCAACCGCTGGCACAGCACGCAAAATGCCAGCGACACCGGGATCAGTACAAGAGGAACCACGTACTCCATGAAGTCGCCGTACCAGCTTCCAGCGCCGGCCACGGTGCCCACAACTCCCACGCCGGAAAAGAACACCATCGGAGCGACGAACCACATGACGGCGATAGCGATCATCATGCCGCCGTAGCGAGTGTAGATGCTCAGCAACAGACCCACGTGAGCTGTCGTCAGGATCCACACGAAGAACATGTAAAACCACGGTTCGCCAAACAATTCCGCTGCGTTGTCCACGTCGAAGAAGTCTTCCGCCAGAATGAAGAGCAGGCCCAGCACGAAGGTTGACGTCGCCGCCAGCAGGGCCGGCATCAGACCGGCGATCAGCGGCCACAGGACCTCCGCCCGCGTCTTCGGCAGCATCAGCAGTGAGTTCAGCGTCTTTCCGTAGACTTCACTGTTCAGCACTGTTCCCAGCAGTCGGGCCGTGTTGACGATGATCAGCAGAAAGCCGCCGTAAAGGTATGTGATCGCAAGTCCTTCTGTGTCGAACGCTTCCCCCAGAGCGAACAACATGCCGCAGAACAGCAGGAAAAACAGAAGCGGGCAAGCGATCAGCCGAATCAGAAACCATCGCCACCCTCCGGTCAGATAGACCCACGACTTCCAGGCCAGCGCCGGACCCTCGACTCGGCGAGACGTCCGTGAGGGCGTATGCGCCTTCGGCTGCGCCGCCGAGGCGGCACCTTCGGCCACAGCGCGACTTGTGAAGAATTCGAACGTCGTCCAGCTCAGCAGGAAAAAGAACACAGCCACACCAAGCTGAAATCCCATCTGAGGCTGCCAGATGTCGGTGCTTTTGAAGGCGACCAGCATGGAACTCAGGTTGCCGATCATCGTGCGTGCCGAAAGCCATTCAGCGGCCTGCGTCAGCACAACATGCGACCACGCGCAGAACATCACAGCCCAGTTGTTTGACGTCACTTCGCGAGTCTGCAGAAACTCGAGCGTATTCACCGAGTACGACAGCCCGCCCATGCTGCGCATCATTTCCGCTGCCAGCCACGCCCACGTTCCGGAGAATTCCAGCGCCAGCCACAGGATGGCGGTCAGCGAAAATGCTCGTGGAGCGTCCTTTGCCACAACGCTCGCAAACACACCAAGCTGGCACAGCATCACCGCATACACCAGAACACCGATGATCGCAGAGAGCAGGCCGTACGGCAGAACTCCGCCCAGAGTTATCGCCAGCAGCAGAAACGGAGCAATCACCAGCAGAAACAAGATCGCCACCGCCAGCCGGGGCAGCGACTTTCCAATGAGAATCGAAAACGTCGATGCGCCGGTCATCCGCAGCAGCGGCAGAGTCTCCTCTTCCTTCTCTTCGACGATCGTTGTGCTGAAGTAGATGCTGCCGACCAGCGTCAGGAACCAGTAGACGCACAGCAACACGGTCTTCGAGAAGATGCCCCCGCCGCCGCTGCGAAGAGCCATCGTCATGGCTTCCATCGCAAACAGCACGATCACCAGCCCGGCCAGCGCCGCGCGCATGACGTGGTGACTGATCAGCCGCGATTCCTGTCGCAGCGATCGAACCAGAAACGCAGCCGTCCGAAATTGCATCAGCGCAAGCTCCCACACGCAGACCAACCTGGAACAGGCGCTCCGCCTGCTCACACCCCGACAACGTGAAACATAACGCACCGCGGCTCGTCGCCCAATCAACAACGCCGCCAGGCGTCTTCGATCGCTTTCCCCGCTGTTGTGTTTCGGCATCACTTGTTGCGGACACCCGGAGCGCCTGGGCGAGCAGGTTTTTTCCACTCGAAAACATGGGACAATCATTCGTCGACGCCAGGAACACGTTGCCAATTGGCAACAGGCACCGTCTGGGGTGTGTCAACGCGGAACAGCACTTCGCAACAATTCGGATTTACACAACTCGTTTTCCGGAAGCCATTTATGTCACACGACGACCGTCTGGTGTCAAGGATTCTGAACGCTCTTTACGTTTTGGCACCGGCCGTGCTTTACAGATTGTTCATCAACGCAGGCGACCTGAAACACCGCCTGTCACAGACCGAATCAGTTTAACTTCGAAACAGGAAAGAACGGGAGACCATGACCATGATGAACATTCTGCACGCCTTGAAGAACGATGAGAACGGTTTTGTTGTGTCGGCTGAACTGGTGCTTGTCGGCACAATCCTGGTGGTCGGCATGATCACCGGCCTGTCGGAACTGAGCTTCAATGTGAATCAGGAACTGGAAGACCTGGGCTCGGCTGTCGGCAGCATCAACCAGACGTACTACTACACTCTGGCCAGCGGACAGAAGGGCGAAGCTGTCGGCAGCACGTTCCTGGACTTCGCAGACGAATGCGACAACGCCTGCAACATCAGCTGCAACAGCCCAGGTCGCCCGGAACAGGGCAGCTACTAATCCGGCGGGCTTCGATCGACAGCATTCGATCCGGCCTTCATGCAATAAAAAGCCCGGCATCAGTCAGATGCCGGGCTTTTCGCTGCGCGCTTTGTTGAGACACCGATGCAGACATTTGGCTGCCATGGCCATTCGGAAGCGCAGCAAACTTGCCGGCACCGCGACGCACGGCGTCCGTCGCGAGCGCGGCTGCGAGTCATCCCGGACGCGGATTCTATTGCGGCTGCTCACGCATCATCGCCACGTTGGCCAGCGGAGTGCTGACTCGGGCGCGAATCTGACACCGGTTGATTCCGATCCTGGCATCCGTCGTCGCAACGCGGTTCCAACAGTGGCCTGACGAGCGTAAGCTCAGTGCATGAGCGTCGTCTCCGAAATCGCATGTGTCAGCGAAGCCTCGAACATCTCGGCGCGGTTCACAGTCTCGCGCTTGTGGAATGTGTGGACCGCTGTTCTGCTGCTGCTGAGCATCCACACCGGGTTGCTGGCGTGGTCGGCGACGCGGCATAGTCCGACAACGCTGGAACCTGGTTTCCTGGTCGCCGGCATCAGTCACTGGAAGTTCGGACGATTCGAGTTGTTTCGAGTGAATCCGCCGCTGGTCCGCATGGTCGCGGCCCTGCCCGTGATGGCGACCGGATACGAAGATGACTGGAGCGGTTTCAAGGAAGGACCTGGCGCGCGACCCGTGTTCGCGATGGGAAGCACCTTTGTGCAGGCCAATGGAGAGCGATCCTTCTGGCTGTTCACGATCGCTCGCTGGGCCTGCATTCCGTTCAGCCTCGTCGGAGCGACCTGCTGTTTTCTGTGGTCTCGCGAACTATGGAACAGCAACGTCGCCGGATTGTTGTCGCTGGCGCTGTGGTGTTTCGATCCCAACATTCTGGGGCACGGAGAACTGATCAGCACGGATTGCGCCGCAGCCTCTCTGGGTGTCGCCGCGGGCTGGGTGTTCTGGCGCTGGCTGAAGAACCCGACGTGGCCTCGCGCTTTTGCTGCCGGAGCTGTTCTGGGTCTGGCCGAACTTTCCAAGATGACCTGGATCATCCTGTTCGTCTTGTGGCCGCTGCTGTGGCTGTTTTGGACGCTGTGGCTGTTCTGGACCAGTACGACGGCACTCCGATCCCGTCGTTCCTTCTTCGTACGATGGCTTTCCAAAGCCGTCGTTTCCGTGTTCCACAAGGTGGCCGTCGAGCCGTACCGCCAGCGTTCTCCGACGGTCTCGGAAGGCCAGCGGACGACCACGGTCGACGCTGCGGCTTCGACAGGATCGGAGTTCCGTCGTACGGAAATGGCGCACCCTCCGTTCAAACAACTCGCCGTCATCCTGCTGACGGGCCTGTACGTTCTCAATCTGGGCTACGCCTTCGACGGCACGTTCAAGCAGCTCAAAGAACTCACGTTTATCAGTCAGAGATTTACCGGCCTGGATGTTTCCGGCGAGCCGGGGAATCGCTTCGCGGAGTCATGGCTGGGGCAACTTCCGATGCCAATGCCGAAGCACTACCTGATCGGCCTGGACATTCAGCAACACGACTTTGAAGATTACGATAGCCCGTCGTACCTGCGAGGCGAGTGGAAATACGGCGGCTGGTGGTACTACTACATCTACGGCCTGGCCGTGAAGTCACCACACGGCACGCAGTTCCTGCTGCTGATCGCCGCATTCACATACTGGCGAAAACGCGTCAAGGTACGACGGGACTCCGATCCCGCCGCGGCTGCTTCGTACGATGGCTTTCCAGGGCCGCCGACCAATTCCTGTCGCGACGAACCGGCGGTCATGGAAGGCCATCATACGGGAAGCCGTTCGTCACTGGCATCCGCCACCGTCCGAGACCTCGTCATTTTGCTCACACCGGCGGTTGCCGTTCTCGTGCTGGTGAGCGCACAACTGGAATTCAACCACCACCTGCGCTACGTGCTTCCCTGCTTCGGATTTGTGTTCGTGTTCATCGGAGCCGTTGTGTTGCCGCGTGAGCGATCGGTGCCACATGTTGAAAGTGCGACAGAAGCACTCCCGTCAGACGGGAGAGCGTCGTCAATGGGGAGCGTTGATCAGCGCATGCGACGGTTCGCCAACACCATTGATGATCGATCGGGACCATCCGCCAATTGGCGACGGCTGGGTATCGGTCGCGCCGTGGTCGTGGCGATTCTTCTGGCGGCATCCATCGCCAGCACGCTTCGCGTCTGGCCGAACCAGTTGGGATACTTCAACGAACTGGCCGGCGGCCCGAAGAATGGCCAACGGCACCTGTTGCACAGTAGCGTGAACTACGGTCAGGGCCTGCTGGAGCTCGCGGAACGTCTGCGGAAGTTTCCCGAAGACTCTGTCATTCTTTTCATTTTTCAGGACACGCAGCCGCTTGACATGACAGGCATCAGGTGTGTACCCTACTCCCACACGGCCGAGCACACGGCCGAGCACACGGCCGAGCACACGGCCGAGCACACGGCGAATTTCCTCGTGATGGAGCGAACGATGGTGTCGTTTCTTGAAACGGCACCATGGCGACTTCAAGACCGATTTCAACGGGAGTTCCGTGCCGTTCTGGCCGGCTCCCGACGCGTCCTGGAGACTAATGAATTCGTCTGTTTTCGGCTGGATCGTGAATAGCAGCCGCGGGTTGCTTGTCGAGCCGCACACCTGGTTGAGTGCTTACCCTGAAAAAAGGAGCTGTGAACGATGCGTGGTCACATCGGGAAATTCGTCGCCGGGCTCTGTGTTGTCTGCCTTGCGGCTGGTGCCATGGCACAGCCACAGTTAATGAAGATCTGCCACGTCTGGACAGCCGATACGTATACCGGCACCATCCGTTGCGAGAATGGTCAATGTGTGGGTGCCTTCTATTGGACCACTGAGAAGAGTTCATGTGTGGACGACATGCACAATGCCAGCTGCACTCAGCATCCTCCTGTACCGGCAGTGATTGTGTTTCCGGCAACGTCAATCTTCGTTGGTGCGGGTCTGGGAAATTGTGGTCCGGAGCTGGACCAACTGTGCACCGCAAACCTCCTCACGCCAATTGTGCCACCAGGCCAGCATCCGCAATGCAGTTGAACGTCCGTGGCGGTGAGGCTTTCCGAAAGAGGGCGTGTGCTTCGGGCGCGTTGTCGGCCAACGCGATAGTCTGAATGAGGCGAGTAATAGAAGCTGCATGGATAGTCTCGCTATGCGGTTCCAGTTGAATGACTTGATTGTCTCTCGCAATCACCTTTGCCAGGAGAGATCACGTGCGAAATTCCCTTTCTCGGCACCTCAGAGTTTTTTGTGCGATTATGTCGATTTGGTCCATGGCGGCCAGTGTGCTGGCGGGTGCTGGTGCGCCACATGAGACGGTTCGCAGAACGATCGACCATCAAGGTGATCGTCAGATCGTGTCCGGAGAATTTCGATATACGCTGCGTATCACTGAAAGGGCACCATCGGGCGGCGACATCTCCGAGATAGTGGCAGGGCTTCGTCTCGCAAAATCGCTTGAGCGCAAGCAGATTGAGGCCATGGAACCGTCGGACATGCGCGATCAGTTCCTGCGAGAATTTGAAGACGACGTAAGTGCCGAAGCCGTGCAGTCAATCACCGAGCAGATGCACAGAAACGCGGACCTGCTGTGTCAGTTCTACTTCGCGCTAGGTAACTCGGCGGTTGGCGGGGACCGATACGTTGAGTTCTCAAGAGTGAATGAGGAAACCGGCGAGACGATGCCGGTCAACGTCCCACAGATGCCAACTGCAGTCCTCCAGCGTTTTCTCGGAGCTGGCGGGGGAATCAGCCTGTTCACCGAACCGCACACTGGAAATGCGGTCGCAGGACCTGTTGTGCATTCCGGCACTCAGGAACCTCAGCGACTCGGCCGCGTTCTAGGCGTACTCACGCTGTCTTCGCTGTCCGCGGCGTCGGCTGGTGAGAAATCGCTGGATGCATTGCTGAAATCCGTTGAGGTCACTGAACTGACTGCTCCGGAAAGCGACGCAACCCATGAAATCGACTGCCTGCTGAATGAGGCCGTGTGGTCGTGTGTGCGAGTGAAGTGCAGTGTCGATGCGAGCAAGGGCTACATCGCTCCGCTGGTTGCCGAATATGATGCTCAGGATCGCCTGCTTCGTGAATGGATGTGTGAAGACTACTTTCAGCCTGCAGGTTCGGACTTGTGGTTTCCGGCAATCTGCACGTACCGGCAGTTCACGTACAAGTCCGAAACCGACGACGATCCCGAGCCGCGAACGGAACGCTATGAGTTCGTCAAAGACAGCGTGGTTCTGA
>CAZHET010000232.1:0-9109 GCA_964531585.1 uncultured Planctomycetaceae bacterium
ATTTCGGGGTTTTCTTCGCCGAAATGCCAAACGCCGTCACTTGGTTAAGGGCTAGTGCTGTGTCAAGGCTTCAAATTGGCGTTGTCTTTCATCCCCCGCGCAGAGTCCCGCCCTCGCGAAGGCGGGACTCTGCGCGGGAATGACGGACCCGACCACCAGAAGTTGACAAAGCACCTGCTTTCTGCCGGCCTCACGCTGCGCGTTGAATCCCCGGCGCGTCAGCGTCAGCCTGCCTGTCAGCCTTTTGTTCGCGCTACTGAGCACTTTTCATATCGGGACGCAGCCTCGCCGCGGCGCGCAGGTAGACGTGTTCGATTTCGCGGGGCGAGCGATCGCTGTTGACGTGCAGCAGGACGCGGATGCACAGCGGCATGGAATCGCGGACGGGAATTTCCCGGGCACACAGCAGCGGCACGGTGTTCATACCAAGCAGTCGAGCGGCTTCGGCGGGAAACAGCGAATTCAGATCTTCTGTCGTCGTGAACACGGCGGAAATCACGTCGTCGAAATCCGTAATCGCATTGCGGAGCAGAATGGTCTCGATCAGCTCGCGAGTAGCTTCGCGGATCTGGTCCGGTTCATCGGCGTCAACGCACGTTGCTCCGCGGATTCCACGAACGGCCATTCTCAGAATTCTCCCTTCAGGAACTCTCCGGAACTAACTCCCTGCGACGGCCGATCACGGCCATCCAAATGGCGACGACGGCCCTGGCAGGCCATCGGAATTGTCGCTGGATTTTGCCGGGGCCGTTCCGAAGGCATCAGTTGCACAGTGTTTCTCATGCGGAAAGTTGTGGCAAGCCTGAGACGACCGCGGCGCGGCAAATCGGCGTTGAAACCCCGTAATTCTCCGGAAACCGAACGGTGCAGGCTCTGCTTGAAGTTTGAATCTGCGGTTGCTACCGTTCCCGCTCGTTCCGGCCGACTCAGGCCCCTTTCCGCCACTTCCCAACCCGTTGCATGACAACGGGTTGAGGTTTCTTCGGGGCAGCGCATTCTGGCTGCCGCCGGTTCCGTACTGCTGTGCGGGACGCCAAGTTCAAGAGGTTCAGAATTCGATGGCAGATAATAAATACGTTTACGTTTTTGGTGACGGCAAAGCTGACGGCAACGCAACCCAGAAGGCGCTGCTGGGAGGCAAGGGTGCCAACCTTGCGGAAATGAGCCGCATCGGAATGCCGGTGCCCGCGGGGTTTACGATCAGCACCGAAGTCTGCACCTACTTCTATGCAAACGACCGCCAGTATCCGCCGGAACTGAAGAGCCAGGTTGACGCTGCCATCAGGAACGCTGAAGCGGTGATGGGAAAGAAGTTCGGAGACGCAGAAAACCCGCTGCTGCTGTCCTGCCGGTCGGGTGCTCGCGAGTCCATGCCCGGAATGATGGATACCGTCCTGAACATTGGCATCAATGAAAAGGTCGTACAGGCGCTGATTAAGCAGTCCGGCAACGAACACTTTGCATGGGACAGTTATCGCCGTCTGATTCAGATGTATGGCGACGTTGTGCTGGGGCTGAAGCCGGAAAGCAAAAACGATCCCGACCTGTTTGAAGACATTCTGGAAAAGGCACTGCACAAGGCGGGCGTCGATCATGAAAAGGACCTGTCCGTCGATGTGCTGAAGGACATCGTGACGCAGTTCAAGGCCGTCATCAAAAAGCACGCCAAAATTGATTTCCCGGAAGACCCGATGGAACAGCTTTGGGGCTGCATCGGTGCCGTCTTTGGAAGCTGGATGAATGACCGGGCAATGGTGTATCGCCGACAGTACGGCATCCCTCACGACTGGGGCACGGCGACCAATGTCCAGGCAATGGTCTTCGGCAACCTTGGCGACGACTGTGCGACCGGCGTCGGGCTGACTCGCAACTGTTCCGACGGAAGTCCCGGCTTCTGCGGCGACTATCTGATCAACGCTCAGGGGGAAGACGTCGTTGCAGGAACCCGTACGCCGAAGCGAGTCGAACAGACGCTCGCCGAAGACGCTCCGGAAGCCTACCAGCAGCTTGACAACATCGGCAAAGCTCTCGAACAGCACTACAAAGAAGTGCAGGATATCGAATTCACCGTCGAACGCGGCAAGGTCTGGATGCTGCAGACTCGCAACGCCAAGCGAACAGGCTTCGCCGCTGTGCGAATCGCCGTCGATCTGGTCAATGAAGGTCTGATTGATGCGAAGACGGCCCTGGAAAAGCGCCGCATTCCGGCCGACGACCTGAACCAGTTGCTGCAGCCGATCTTCGATCCCAATGCCAAGGCAAAAGCCGAAAAAGAAGACCGCCTGCTGGCGAAGGGAATTAACGCCGGACCGGGAGCCGCCACGGGGCAAATCGTCTTCCACGCCTCAGACGCCGAAGAACAGTGGAATGCGAACAATGACGCACAACTGGTGCTCGTCCGCAAGGAAACCAGCCCGGAAGACCTGCGCGGCATGAAAGTCGCCAAGGGAATTCTGACGGCGTTTGGCGGAGCTTCCTCCCACGCGGCTCTCGTCAGTCGCCAGATGGGCAAGACCTGTGTCTGCGGCTGTTCGGCACTTCATATCGACTACGAAAAAGGGACCGTGACAGTCGGCAAGACGGTGCTGAAGGAAGGCGACTGGATTTCCATCGACGGCTTCAGCGGCGAAGTTTTTAACGGCCGCATCGATACATCGCCGTCTGAAGTGATGGACGTGCTGATGGGGAATAAAGCGCCGGAAGAATCCGAAACCTACCAGCGCTACGCTCAACTGATGACATGGGCCGACGAATACCGCAAGCTGAAGGTCCGGGCCAACACGGAATCGCACGATGCCGAAGCCTCCGTGAAACTGGGAGCCGAAGGAGTTGGCCTGTGCCGTACGGAACACATGTTCTTCGATCATCTGGACGAAATTCGGGAGATGATCTTTTCCACAACGAAGGCTGACCGAGCCAAGGCGCTCGCGAAGCTGCTGACGTTCCAGCGCGACGACTTTACTCATCTGTTTGAGGTCATGGGCGATCGGCCGGTCACGATTCGACTGCTCGACCCGCCGCTGCACGAATTTCTGTCGCACCATCACCTGCAGGAAGACGCCGAACTGGCCGGCAAGCTGGCCGAAGCCTTCGGTGTCACTCCCGCTGATGTTGACCGTCGGGTTCACGAACTCGTCGAAACCAACCCGATGCTCGGTCACCGCGGCTGCCGCCTGGGCATCGTCTATCCGGAAATCACCGAGATGCAGGCGCGGGCCATTCTGGAAGCCGCTTGTGCTCTGAAGAAGCAGGGAGTCAACTGTTTTCCGGAAATCATGATTCCGCTGGCTGGCTACAAATCGGAAGTCGACAATCAGACCCAGGTCATCCGCGAAACCGCCAAAACGGTCTTCCAGGAACAGGGCGTGGAAGTCGATTTCATGGTCGGCACGATGATTGAAATTCCGCGGGCAGCACTGACCGCCGGCGATATCGCGAAGACGGCCGAGTTCTTCAGCTTCGGCACGAACGATCTGACGCAGACCTGTCTGGGCATGAGTCGCGATGACTACAAAGGCTTCATCGGCTACTACACTGAGAACGACATTGTTCCCGCTGACCCGTTCCAGACGGTGGACATAACAGGGGTCGGCCGGCTGATGGAAATCGCGGTCAAAGATGGGCGACAGACCCGTGACGACCTGAAGATTGGTATCTGTGGTGAACATGGAGGCGATCCGCGTTCGGTTTACTTCTGCCACGAAATCGGTCTGAACTATGTAAGTTGCTCGCCGCGTCGCATCCCGATCGCACGCCTGGCGGCAGCCCAGGCCGCCGTGACCGGGTCGTAGTTTCAGCCTCCATTCCCGTTGAACAATTCCGTCAGCGCCGTCACAATGCCCGGCTTGCCTGGTCATTTTCTTCATCGAAATCGAGTTAAGTGCGACATGGACCGCGAACGAATTGAACGCCAGCTAAAGCTCGCCCAGGATGATCTTGCTCGCTGGGAAAAAGAACTTGACGGTCGCAAGGTCGCGGCCAAACAACGTTCGAAGGATCCCAAGTGGCGGGCACTGAACGCAGACCTGCGAGCGCTCAAACGCCGCATGAATGCCGTGAAGGCGGTTGAGGAACGCGAAGCCGCTGCGATCGAACGCAAGGCCAATGCCGGCCAGGAAGCCGTCGCGACGGACGAGTAGCCTGCAGGTCCGGTCAGTGATCGGTTGCAGAGCCGCTCGGCGGTCCGCGCCGCAGCGAAGCGCGCCGTCATGAAGACTGCTCGGATGCATCGCCGCGCCGTGCCTCGTTACCTGCAGCTTGTTGCGGTCGCGGTCGCAGGCTCGACGTTCAGCCCTTATCGCCGCGGACTCGCGACCGAACATGGTGGTCATTCCGGCCGATGATGAAGGTACTTCACTGCCCAGCTGACCGATGAGGCCATCGGTCACCAACGCGGCAGAAAGATCTGGTTCCGTCCGGCCTGGAACCTGAACATGTATCAATTACAGCTGACCTGTCGGCACGATTGCCGCCTTTGCGAAGATTGAGCCATCAGATCGGATGACAAGCCGGCGAAACGGTCAGGATCCGCGACGGCCGCGTGAGCCCTTTCGCTCGCCGCAACAGTGAGGCTGGTCCAGACTTCGGCCCCACTGTCAACGGACCCAGGCGAAAAGAGCGATCTGAAGTTTTCACGGCCGGATGACGATCAACGACAAGTGCCCTTTCAAGGCTTGAAATTGAAGTTGTCCGTCATTCCGGCGCAGAGTCCAGCCCTCGCGAAGGCGGGGGCGGGAATGTCGCTCGCGGCACTGAATTCCCATCCGCGCGGGATTGATGAACCCGAAAACCAGGAGTCGACGAGGCACTGGAGAACGCGTTCAGGACGGCTGACCGCGAGGTTGGCGGGGACAGACACAGAAGTCAAAACGATAAGAATCGACTTCAATCCAACTCATCCGGGGATTCCCGGCCGAAATTCGGAATACCAGGGGACAACAGGCTATACTTCGCTGAGTTCGTTCGGTCGTGTTCCTGAAGCGACCGGCCCACGGTTTGCCTCGCTGCAAGAGACATGTTGCACGGTATTCTCACATTCGTCACAACGGTTGCTGTAACGCTTCACGCGTTGCTCGGCTGCTGCGCACATCACCAGCACGAATGTGAGACACCGCGCATTGAGAGCCCGGCGACAAAATCCGCACCCGATGGCGAATGCACCCACGATCATGCGGCACATCGGCATGATCACGGGCCGTCCCCGACGACTCCACATGATTCGTCGAACGGCGACGGTGACGAGGCACCCTGCGACGAACCGGGCTGCAGCTTCGTTTCTGTTGAACGCAGCGATGATGTGACGACGGTGCTGTCCGTCGCAAAGTGGTCACCGGTCACAAGTGACATGCTGAGTGTCACTGCGATGGATGGTTCGGCTGCCCGGCAGTCTGGAACCGCCACTTCTCCGAGTGCTCTGCTTTCGTCAGAGCCCCTGCGCGCTCAGACGCAGGTCTGGCGGCTGTAAGTCGCGACCGCCCTCCTTGTGCGTCGCTCGGTCCTGCAGTGACCGATTGCGCCTGCCGCGCCGCCTGTCGACACGCGATGTTGGCTCGTCGCGCGTCGCGGAACGGCAAGTCGTGTGTCGGCGAGACGCGACGATACGCCGCTGACATTTCTCCCTCGGAACGACCGCCATGAAACCCGGATCGATAAAACTCCCTGCGAAACGGATCGGTGTGGCATTGCTTGTCCTGATCGTCGGTGTCGGCGGATGGACATGGCAGCGCTGGCTGCCGCCGCTGAATTCTCTGGTTCAGCACGTCGTCGCGCTGTTTCGCACCGGCAGTGAAGCGCCGACTGCAGAAAGCCGCGAACACGACGCGCACGATGAGATTCACGCCGGCCATGATCACGCCGGGCATGATGAAGCGACGTCGCTGGAACTTTCGGAACAGGCGTTGAGAAATATTGGCTTGTCCGACGCCACAATTCGCCCTGTCAGGCTGCAGACATTCCGCCGATCGATCACGGTTCCCGCAATCATCGCTGAACGACCGGGACGAACTCGTGTGCAGGTTGCGACGCCGATGACCGGAGTCATCACTCACGTCCACGCCGTGCAGAGCGAAGCCGTCGAGCCGGGAACGCTGCTGTTTCAGATCCGCCTGACTCACGAAGATCTCGTGCAGGCCCAGACAGATTTTCTGCGCACACTCGGCGAACTGGACGTGGAACATCAGGAAATCAAACGGCTCAGCGATATCACCACCAGCGGTGCCGTCGCGGGAAAACTGCTGCTTGAACGCCAGTACGCCATGGACAAACTGAACGCATCGCTGCGTGCTCAGCGCGAATCACTGCGGCTGCACGGCCTGTCCGACAGCCAGGTCGAACACATCGAACAGGAACGTCGGCTGCTGCGTGAATTGCGAGTCTACGCACCGACGATCGACGACCATAGCGGTGACGAACTGCAGTTGACGGAGTACCCCGTGCAACACGTGACGTGGGTGCGCGACGAAGACCACAACGACGAAGGTCACCGCGGTAAAGTCGATGCATCACACACCGCACCGCTGATTCTTCAGGATCTGAACGTTCACAAGGGGCAATCAGTCAGCGCCGGCGAGACACTGTGCGTGCTGTCAGATTACGAAGAACTGTTCATCGAAGGGCTGGCTTTTGAACAGGACATCGGCCAGCTTCGCCATGCGTCCGAACTGGGCTGGACCGTCGACGCTATCCTGAACCAGCCGGGCAGCGAAGCACCGGTCCTGGAAGGGCTGCAGATCGCTTACCTGGCGAACAAGGTTGACGCCGAATCCCGAACGCTGCGTTTTTATGTCCGGCTGCCCAACGAAATCACGAAGGATCGGCGAGCCGACGGCGACCGCTACATCGAATGGAAATTTCTTCCTGGCCAGCGAATGCAACTGCGCGTTCCTGTCGAGACGTGGCCGAAACAGATCGTGCTTTCGGTCGATGCGGTGGCTCGCGAAGGAGCCGAGTCCTTCGTCTTCCGTCAGAACGGCAACCACTTTGATCGCGTGCCCGTTCATGTCAGGTATCGCGATCAATACTCGGCGGTCGTCGCTAATGATGGAGCGATCTTTCCCGGTGACATTCTCGCGATGCGCGGCGCTCATCAAATGCAGATGGCCCTGAGAAACAAGGCGGGCGGCGCGGTGGATCCTCATGCCGGGCATGCGCATTGAGTCGAGAGCGGAGAGTCGAGAGTCCAGAGCGGAGAATAGTCAGACGAGAGTCCTTGTTTGATTTGAGAGGAGCAGAGGAATGTTTCGGTTCAAGAAGCTGGACGTCTGGCACCGGGCGGTTGAGTTTGCCGACTACGTCTACGACGCCTCCGCGGGCTTTCCGAGCGACGAGCGTTTCGGCCTGACGAGTCAGATGCGGCGGGCCGCCGTGTCGATCTCATTCAACATTGCGGAAGGTAGCAGCCGCTCGACGGATCGTGACTTCGCGAGGTTTGTCGAAATCGCATACGGCTCGCTACTCGAGGTGGTGTCGCAGGCCTGCGTCGCAACACGTCGAAACTTTCTTTCGGACGACAAACTGCGACACATCGAAAATGCCGCCGAAGAGCTGGCACGAATACTTAGCGGCCTCCGCGCCAGGCTCAAGGATTAGCTCTTCGCGGCGATTTGCTCTCCGCTCTGGACTCTCCGCTCTGGACTTATCCACTATGTTGAACGCAATCATCCGCTTCGCTCTCCACCAGCGGCTGCTTGTCATCGTGGCCGCTGTCTTCCTTGTCGGCTACGGGACGTGGCAGGCGACTCGCGCGCAGATTGATGTGTTCCCGGATCTAAATCGGCCACGAGTCGTCATCATGACCGAAGCGCCGGGGCTCGCGCCGGAAGAAGTTGAGACGCTCATCACGTTTCCCATTGAAACAGCGATGAACGGAGCCAACGGAGTGCAGGCCGTGCGCAGTTCGTCGGGCGTTGGCATTTCCGTCGTGTATGTCGAGTTCGATTGGGGCACCGACATTCTCAACGACCGGCAGATCGTCAACGAACGACTGCAGCTTGTGCAGGAACGAATGCCGCCGGGAGTCAGTCCGACGCTCGCGCCGATTTCGTCGATCATGGGCCAGATTCTGATGCTGGGCATGTGGGAGGAGGGTCGAGAGTCGAGAGTTGAGAGTCGAGAGCAGTCGCCCGTGACTTCGGCTCTGGACTCTGGACTCTCCGCTCTCGACTCTCCCGATTCCCTGCAGCTTCGGACGCTTGGCGACTGGGTCGTGCGGCAGCGGCTGCTGACGATTCCCGGCGTGTCGCAGGTGTTCACGATGGGTGGTGGTCGCAGGCAGTTTCAGGTGCTTGTGGATCCGGACGCGATGCTGCGGTTTGGAGTCACTCTTGGTGAAGTCAAACAGGCCGTGCAGAACAGTAATGAAAACGCGACCGGTGGTTATCTGGACGAGCAGGGACCGAACGAACTGCTTGTGCGAGCGCTCGGTCGAGTTCAATCGATCGATGATCTGCAGAAGGTCGTCGTCACGATTCGCGATGGTCAGTCCATTGCCCTCGGCCAGGTCGCTCGCGTCGTCGAAGGAGCACAGGTCAAGCGAGGCGACAGCGCAGCGTTTGTGAGAGTCCAGAGCGGAGAGTCCGGAGTCGAGAGCGGGCCGAGTCGGGTATCGAGCGCGCCCGCGATTGCTCTCGACTCTCGACTCTCGACTCTCGACTCCCCCGGCTTCTCCGGTGGTCCCGCGGTAATTCTGACCATTAACAAGCAGCCGGGAGCTGACACGCGGCGCGTGACCGACGACGTTCTCAAAGCCATCGAAGAATTGCGTCCCACGCTGCCGGACGGACTACGGATCGAACCGCTATACATGCAGAAATCGTTCATCGACCGAGCGATCGAAAACGTCGCCGAAGCTCTGCGCGACGGAGGAATTCTGGTTGTCGTCATTCTGTTTCTGTTCCTGCTGAACTTCCGCACGACTTTCATCACGCTGACCGCGATTCCGTTGTCGCTGGTGATGACGGTGATTGTATTTTCGTTCTTCGGTCTGTCGATCAACACGATGACTCTGGGTGGGCTGGCCGTTGCAATCGGTGAACTGGTTGATGACGCGATCGTTGATGTGGAAAACATCTTCCGGCGCTTGAAGGAAAACCGCACGCTCGCGGTGCCCAGG
>CAZHET010000232.1:9119-9889 GCA_964531585.1 uncultured Planctomycetaceae bacterium
CCGCTGCTGGTCGTGTTTCAGGCCAGCGTGGAAATTCGCAACTCGATTGTGTTCGGCACGATGATCGTGATCCTGGTGTTCGTGCCGCTGTTCGCGTTGTCCGGCATGGAAGGTCGCCTGTTTGCTCCGCTGGGAGTCGCGTACATCGTGTCGATTTTGTCTTCGCTGGTTGTGTCGCTCACCGTGACGCCGGTGCTGTCCTACTGGCTGCTCGGCCGACAAGTGCAGGCGGAACGCGCAGGAGACGGTTTCCTGCTGCGATTCATCAAGTGGATCGGCGAACGCGTGATCCGCTTTAGTCTGCGGCTGCCGGGAATCAACCTTGCCTTCACGGTGATGCTGGTTGTGCTGGCCGGGTTGTTTGTCGTGAATCTGGAACGCGATTTCCTGCCGCCGTTCAACGAAGGTGCCGTGCAGTTGAACGTCGTGCTGCCTCCCGGCACATCGCTGCAAACCTCTAACGAAATCGGACAGCGAGTTGAAGAACGGCTGAAGCAGATCGACGACGTGGTCAAATTCGTGCGGCGCACCGGGCGTGCCGAACTGGATGAGCACGCAGAAGGCGTCAACATGAGCGAGATTATCATCGAACTCGATCCCGCGTCACCTCGGCCTCGTGAACAGCAGTTGCATGAAATCCGGGAAGCGATGGCCGACATTCCGGGCATCGTCACGACCGTCGAGCAGCCGATCGCTCATTTGATTTCTCACATGCTGTCCGGAGTGAAAGCTCAGGTCGGCATTAAAATCTACGGCGACGATCTGGATGT
>CAZHET010000233.1:0-9854 GCA_964531585.1 uncultured Planctomycetaceae bacterium
CCGCAGGTGTTTCTGGACGCCGCATTATCGTCGGGAGGTGACGAATGATGCGGCAATGCTCCCCCGTCGTTCCCGCGCAGGCGGGAACCCAGCCCCAGGCCCCACTGGGTTCCCGCCTGCGCAGGAATGACGGGTGTGCAGGGATGCGACGTATCGCGCGTGCAGGGGTGCTGCGCAACGGGTGTGCAGGGATGCGTCGTGGCTTCACGCTGCTCGAGGTGATTCTTGCCATTGGGCTGACCACGTTGCTGATGGGGGCGATCTATGCGGCAATGAACACCTATTGGACACTCGCCGTCGAAAGCCACGACGAGGTGGAGCGCTTCCAGATCGCGCGGGCACTGTTGAGGATGGTGTCCCGCGATATCGAATCGGTCACGTTCACCGAACAGGGAGTTGTGACGTCAGACGACGATTCCGCAGGCGACTCGTCAATGTCGTCGGTCGATGATTCCGCCGCGTACACGGACGGCCTGGTCGGAAGTGCGAATGACCTGACTTTGTATATCAGCCGACCGGATCGCCGACTGAGTTATGTCAGTGCTCAGCAGCAGACGTCCGGCAGTGATCGCAGCAGTGATCTGGTGATTGTTCGTTATCTCATGGCGGATGCTCAGCGCGGCGGCCTGGCCGCCGCAATCGCAGGGCGAGAACAACAGGGCCAGTTTAGCGGACCGGCGGGACTGGGTCGCGTGTATGGCGACCTTTACGGACTGAGCAACGCGATCATCGTCGGCGACGTGGATACTCAGCTTCAGGCCAGCACGCTGCTGGCTTCGGAAGTCGCCGAGATCGCGTTTCGGTACTTCGATGGCGTCGAGTGGCAGCCTGAATGGGACAGCACGGACCTGAATATGATGCCGCTGGCAATCGAAGTCGTGCTGACGCTGCACACACTGGACGAAAACGGCGAGGTCGACGACGGGCCGAAGGCGCTGCCTCCAACGCAGCACCGGCTGGTCGTGCCCATCCTCGTGGCGGAACCGTACGTCGGAGACACCGCGCTATGAAACGGCTGAAACGCATCGCCCAGGTACGACAGAACTCCGCCCCCGTCGCGTTCAGTGCGCCGGGACCGGAGTCCCGTCGTACCAACCGTCTCGGGTTTGTGCTGGTCGTTGTCACGATCGTCATCGTGCTGCTGTCACTCGCGGCGTACAACTATTTCGGCACAATGCAGGTCGAATTCGAAGCAGCAACGATGGGGGGGCGAGACGTCGAAGCCCGCATGGCGGCCGAATCGGGAATTGAATACGTCGCGACGCGCATCAGGCATCACGACTTCGACGACACGATCAACCTGTACCACGACCCGTCGGCGTTCAACGGCTATCTGATCCGTGATTCGACGAGTCCCCGCGGGCGGCTTCGGTTTTCTGTGCTGGTTCCCGATGAGACCAACCTGACCAGCGGAGCAATACGATTCGGCCTGACCAGCGAGAGTTCAAAGTTCAATATCAATCGTCTGCTCGACATCGATGAGTATGACACGGAGGAAGTCGGTCTGGTGTACGACGCGATGGCTCAGATTCCGGGCATGACCGATGACATTGTCGATGCGATTCTGGACTGGATCGATTCCGACAGCGACCGCCGACCTGGCGGGGCGGAAAGCGGCGACTACGAAGCGCTGGCCATCCCGTATTCGGCGAAGAACGGGCCAATGGAATCGATCGACGAGATGCTGAAAATCCAGGGCGTCACTCCGCTGCTGTTCTACGGCGAAGATGCCAACCGCAACGGCCTGCTGGATCCGAATGAAAACGACGGAGATGCTTCGCTTCCCGCCGACAACGCCGATGGAATTCTGGATCTCGGCTGGCAGACGTATTTCACGGCCACCAGCCGAGAACGCAACACGGACCCGGACGGCATCGAAAAAATCAACCTGAATCAGGGTCAAATGACCGAGCTGTTCGACGCACTGGAACCGGAACTGGGGGCTGAAGCAGCCGCGTTCATCATTGCGTACCGGATCGGCGGAACAGACTACGCAAGCCAGTTGCCAGGCGATCCGCAGGGCGTGGAAGGGCTGATTTCACGAGCGGATATCGATCTGACCGTCGTGCCTCAGTACACGTTTACGTCGATCTACGAACTGATCGGTGGCGAAACCAACGCGGTCCGAATGACGTCGGGGGTGACTCAGACTTTCACCAGCCCGTGGCCCGAAGACGCCAACACAATTCTGAACGAGTTCCCGAAGCTGGAACAAATCCTGACAGTCACCGACGACGCGTATATCGAGGGCCGGATCAACATCAATCAGGCTCGCGTCGAGGTCTTGCGGGCCGTGCCGAACATGCCAACGACCGTTCCGGATGGCATCATCGCTGCTCGACCAGCCGTTGACCTGACCGGAGCCTCCGCGAACATTATGGCTCGGCGAAACACCGCGGCGTGGATTCTGGCCGAGGGACTGGTTGATCTCGAAACGCTGCGGCTGCTCGGCCCCTACATCACGACCGGAGGCGACGTTTATCGGTTTCAGGTCGTCGGTCACTTCGATCAGGGCGGGCCAACGACCCGTCTGGAAGCTATGATTGACGCAACGGAGGTGCCGCCGAAAGTAACGTTTGTGAGGGATCTGACGTCTCTGGGACGCGGCTACCATCCGTCGCTGCTGCAAGCGCCGGAATAGGGATTGCGGAAATCCCAGGGCGTCTGCGCGCTCCGTGATCTGCGCGCCTCCACGTCATTCCCGTTTCGACCCGTCATTCCCGCGCAGGCGGGAACCCAGCGAGCGCAACTGGGTTCCCGCCTGCGCGGGAATGACGGGATGAAGGAAGAACGGGATAAAGGACGGACGGAGTGAAAGAAAAACGCGTGGCGCGTGGCCACAAACTCCGGCGGAACTTCACGTTGCGTTGCGTCTGCCGCGACACCAACATGGTGCCTGCGGGGTTGAAACTATTGGAAGCAGGATTCATTCGTTGAACCCGTGGTCCAGGACCAGGCCGTTGTTCAGGCAGCAACGCACGGACGGCCTGGTCTGCGACCACGGGTTCAACGAAACAGTGTGGAACGTGTTTAGCAGTTCTCAATAGACAAGACTCATCACGATGGCAGAATCACTGGTTATCGAATGGGATCGCGACGAACTGATTGCGGCAACCGGCTCGGCATCAGGGAGCCAGGTCACGCTGCGGAAGGTCGTCGTCACCAAACGAAATGAAGGGCAGAACCTGTCGCCCGAAGAGCTTGGGGACGAACTGCGAAAGTCGCTGACGAACGGCGGCATCGTTGCGGACAGTGCCATCGTGGTGTTTCCGCGTTCGCTGGTGACGTTTCGTCGCATTGAACTGCCTCACGTGCCGGACGCGGAAGTCCCCGACATGGTGCGGCTGCAGGCGGCAACTCGGTTGACCGTTCCCGTGGATTCCGTCTGCCTGGACTTTGTTCCGCTGCCGATTGTTGCGGGGTCGGAAACTCGCGACGTGCTGCTGGTCACTTTGCCGAAGAAACACGTCGAGCAGGTGCAGAAGACGCTAAGCACCTGCGGAATTGAACTGGCTGGCGTACGAGTCAGCACGTTCGGTGTTGCCGCGTCGTTTGTGTATTCGGGGCTGGTGCCTGCGACCAACGCTCATACCGTGGAAGCGCTCGTCTGGCTGCGATCCGACCTGATTGAAATGATCTTCATGAAAGGTCAGTCGGTTATCTTTTCCCACAGCGGAGCGTCCTGGCAATCGACGGACAGGATCGAACAGGCCGTGAAGGCAGAAGTCTCGCGAGCGCGCATGGCCGCCGCGGAAGACATCGGCGACTACACCGTCAGCCGGATCACACTGATCGGCAGCAACGACATCACCGCGGCCGTGCCGGATTCCATTTCGCAGCGACTCAATGATGCGGAAGTCCGCCGGATCGATGCGGACAATCTGTTGCTGAACGCTCCGTCGGTGGATGGGCAGACGCCGTCCGATCTGCTGGCGATCGCTGGCATCATCGCGAACGTTCAGATCCATTCCGTCGAATCAGTCGACCTGGTCAATCCGCGGAAGCCGCCGGTAAAAAAGGACAACCGGCGACTGAAGGCCATCGTGAGTACCGGAGCTGCCGTACTGCTGCTGACGGGCGGCTGGACGTGGCGGCAAAGCACTGTCGACGGGTTGGAAACGAAACGCAACGCTATCGCGTCCGATGCAACCCGGCTGAGCAACGCATACAAGGCCGGCGGCGATGACATCGATCTGGACAAGAAGCTGCTCGATTGGCAGCAGCGAGATCACAACTGGCTGGCCGAAATGCAGAAGATTCAGCAGTTGCTGGGCAGCACGGAAACCGTGCTGATCAAGGAACTGGATTTCGCCGCTGGCCAGGGCCAGACCGCTGGCACTGTCACAGCCACCGGAGCCGCAGCGTCCCGCAATGATGTCGAAGACCTGATGCGGGTGTTCCGTGAAAGCGGTTACGAGGTTGTGGGCAGCTACATCCCTTCGTCCCGCGAGCCCGGATACAACCAGCAGATGACGCTGGAACTGAAGATTCCGGTAGCCAAACCAGACAGGAAGAAGGGCGGAGACAAGACGTGAATTGAGAAAATGGCGAACGACCGCATAGTCGAGTCTCGCCGAGACTGGGCATGCTGCCATTCGACATCCTGAGAATTGAAGTCGTGTTCCTGTCTGCGGCGTTGCATGGCCGTTGCTTCAGCCTCGGCGAGACCGAACGACACACCAGCACAATGCAAAGTCCTGATGCGATACCCGCACGCAAGCGTCTTCGCAAGGAAGAAGCACGACACGATCGAATCAATTAAGCTGCAGAAGCCTGCGAGAGTAATAAATGGACGAAAAACAACGTACGAAAATTCTCGGCGGCGCGCTCGCCGCGATTGTGGGAGTCGGATTTGTCGGGCCGGCCGTGTGGAATTCCGTCATGTCGCCGGTCACTGACGCCAGAGCCAGGCTTGCCGCGGCGGAAAGCAATCTCGAAAAGGAAGAACTCAAGGAACTGGAGTTGATGGTCGCTCGCGATCACATCGAACTGGCGCAAATGGCCAGCCTTCCTCCCAACATGGACGACGCTCAACGGCTGTATCAGGAATGGATCACCAATCTCGCGATACAGTGCCGCTTCACCCTGAATTCAGTCGACCGGGGACGCAAGCAGGCCCTTCCTGACAGATACAACTCCGTCACCGTCGATGTCAAAGCGGAAACGGATCTCGAGGGACTGGGGCGGTTCCTGCACTTGTTCGATCAGGCAGATCTGGTCCACCGACTTGAACGACTTACGGTCAAGAGTACCGGAACGCAGGGCAATCCGCGGATGGAAGTCACGTTCACCGCCAACGGCCTCAGCGTCGCCGGAACTCCCGCGCGCCTGGAATTGTTTGCTCGTTCGGAACTTTCAGACGCGCTGCCCGCGGACGCCACGCAGTTCACGATTGCGAATGCCGAGGATTTCCCGAAGAAGACGCCATTCCTGGTACGCGTCGGCACGGAGATGATCCGCGTGAAATCTGCCGAGGACAACCTGTGGACGGTTGAACGTGGCATCGAAGGGTCCACGCCCGTCGAACACGCGGCGGATTCCGTTGTGCAGCACTATCCTGTCGCATGGGACAAGCAGGACAGCAGTTTCGATCGGTATGCCGGACTGCTGGCATCGTCACCGTTCACGAAACCCACACCGCCTCACAAGTACGAACCGAAGCTCGCCGCGGTGTCAGACAGGACGATCGCTCCTGGCGAAGAAGTGTCGATGACGGCAAAAATCGACGACCTCAACACCGACATCGGCACACCGCAGTTTGATCTCGATTCCGACGTTGATGGTCTCGCGATTGATCCGCAGACCGGAGACATCAAGTGGCAGACGTCGGCAGACACCGAACCCGGCGAATACAAAGCCACCGTCCTGGCGACTCAGAAGAACAATGACGGCCTGAAGCTTTCGAAGGAGTTCACCGTCACGGTCAAACTGCCGAACAACGCGCCAACGCTGAAGGTCCCGAGTGATGTTGTCGTTGTCCTCGGACGCGAGTTCGTGCAGCCGGTGATCGCGGAAGATGACGGTCCGGCCGAGAAGCTGACATTCGCGTTCGACGGTGACACGGTTCCCGATGGTCTCGCGATCGACGCGACGAGCGGCGTCATCAAGTGGCAGCCGCCGGCGACATTCACGCCCGGCGAGTACACAGTTCAGGTCAAAGTCACCGACGGCGGTGATCCGGCGAAGTCCGCCACTGCACCAGTAACGCTGAAGGTCAAAGACGATTCCGCCGTGATGACGTATCTGACCGGGGCCGTTTCGAGGGACGGTGTGATGGAAGCATGGTTCTACAATCGCGGAGCCAACAAGCATCACAAACTGCAGATCGGCGAACGACTGCAGATCGACGAAATGGACAGCGAGGTCGTTGAGATCGACAAGCGAGCCGTCGAGCTTCGCGACGAAAAAGGCCTGTGGCTGCTGACCCTGGGCAAGAACCTTCGCGAGCGAGAACTTCTGGAAGCCGCTCCGTCAACGGACGTTGCCGCCGAAGCTGGCGCGTCACCCGCCGGCGCTGAAGCCTATGACGAGGATCCGCCGCAGGACGCCGTCGACTCGGAACCCGTCTCTGCAGAAAGTCCCGATGCTGTCTGACACACCCGAAAATACAAAACCGGTTGACTCGTCCTCAAAGGCAAGTCAACCGGTCAGGAATTTTCAGGGCGTTTCAAACTCTCGTGCATATCGCGGTCTCCTCTTGAGTCGAGTGGCTGCCTGCCCGAAGCGGGCCTTCGCGACGACTGAACCATCGTGATTCAGTTCGATTCGTCGCACAATTCTGTCACTCACACTTATCGCAGCACGGTCTTCGGCCGCACGCTGTCGGACATGGTGTCGTTGAAAGAGTTTCGCATCAGAGGAACAGCCGTGTTGTTGATGCGGCACTTCGCGGCTCCGGCAGCCATGTCGCTCAACTGACGGGTCTGAGCGATACGAACTGCTTCTTCCAGCACTCGGTCGCCGTTGGCAGGACCATCTTCGTCGACGATTCGCACGTCCGGAATCACTCCCGCACGCGACATCGGCCGGCCGTTGGGTGAGTAAAACCGAGCTGTCGTCAGCCGCAGATTTCCACTGACCGTCTGCAGAGGAAAGTGCGTCTGAACTGTCCCTTTGCCGTACGACTTGTCTCCCAGAACAATGCCTCGCTGATTGTCCTGAACCGCCGCGGCAAAGATTTCACTGGCACTGGCACTGTCACCGTCAATCAGCACCACCAGCGGGTTGCTCCACGTTCGCTCGAACGTCGCCGTTTCGACCATATTGTCCGAAGACAAACGGCCTTTCGTTGACACAATCGTTCCGCAGGGCAGAAAGCGATTGGAAATGTCGACGCACACATTCAGCAGACCGCCAGGGTTGCCTCGCAGATCAAGGATCAGCGACTTCATTCCCTGCTTGTGCAACTGCTGCAAAGCTTCATCCAGTTCCTGAGTCGACGTCTGACCAAACTGAGACAGGCTCAGGTAAGCGACCTGATCTGTTCCGGAAAGAATCTTCGTGTCATTGACGGTCCAGACACGCACTCGCCGACGAACCAGTGTCGCTTCGCGAGGTTTATAGCCGGAACGTACAACCCGCAGCGTGATGGAACTTCCGGCCGAGCCCTTCATCAGATCAACCGAGCTGGCCATCGGCATTCCACCGATGCTGCGACGATCAATCGCGGTAATGACGTCGCCCGCCTGCAGCCCGATCTCGGCAGCCGGACCGCCTCGCAGTGCCTTCATCACCAGCAGCCCGTCAGCGTGCTCCTTCACCTCGACACCGATTCCCACGATTTCACTTTCGAGACCGGCCGTCTTCGATTCGGTTTCCAGTGCCGCTCCGCGATTCGGATCGGTCGGTTCCAAAGCCGAAAACTTGTCCAGCGTATCGATTGTGGCATTCGTGAATTCAAAGGCCACCACGTTGGCTCCCAGTCCGGGGACGGACTGAGCTTCCTGCATCACGGTCTGCATCACACGTTCTGCGTCCGACAGGCTGCGAACCTGCATGCCAGAGTAGATGCGCGACAGTGAGTCGCGGAACGCGTCTGTTCGGAACGAATCAACAGAGATCCCCAGTCCGTCCACGAAGGCCGGATTGTCCAGAGCCATCGCCAGGTTGCGAATGGCTCGCCGCACTCGCAGGTCGTAGGAACTTGGTTCCAGATGACGCTGGTCGGTTTGCTGTGAAACTTCGCGGTACAGCCGGATTGCCTGGTCAGGAGTCATGGATCGGACTGTTCGAATCGTCGTCGGATTCTGATATCGCGCGGTAATCATGGTGTTGATGTCGGTGACTTCGTCCGTCGTGTCCCGGTGCGGCAGCGGAGCCGGCGTGAACGGATCAAGCCCTCGAACCGGTGCCTCGGGCCGGCTGAACTCTTTGTTGCCCGGATAACTGCTGCCCGACCAGCCACGATCATTCGGCAACGGACGGCCGTCGTCTTCCGGATTCAGAGGAACTCGATACCTCTGTTCCGGATTGTCGAGTGACAAGTCACGGTACTGGCTGTCAAACAGCGAATTGTCGCGTGAGATCAGTTCGTATCGTGGATCACCATAGTCTGGCGCGCCGGACGGCAACCGGAACGGGTCAGCCAGGGAATCCCGTTCTGATACCTCCGGACGACTATTCCATCCCACAGCACCATTCTGGCCTTGGCCACGAGTGCCGCGACGCCCCGGACGCTGGCGAGGATCATGCAATGAATCAGTAAACGGTTCGTTGCGAAGATGCTGCCCGTTGCCGATCGCATCTCCGTTGTTAATTCCGTAGTTCCCCGTTTCGTAGCGGCCGCTTCCGTAGTCGTAGTCCCGGTTGTTGTCGTAGCGAAAGCCATCGTTGCGGAAGTCATCACGGATCGGACGGAAGTCGTCCTGCGAATTGAGGTATCCGCCATCCGGGTTGTACAACGGCTGCGTTCCATAGCCCGCTGGGTGATACGGATTATAGCCAGGATCAGAGTACTGAGCTTGTGTCGCAGCGCTGGTGGCTGTAACCACTGCCAGCATCACCGCGAAGAAGAATGTTGGTCGGGTCGTCATGTCCTTTTTCTCCAGATGGATTTTTGTTCTTGAATCCGGACCGAAGCGGGCCCGGCGGGTTGGTTGCGAATTTGTTCAGCCATTTATCAGGCGACGTGAGGAAACTGGTCGGAAACGACGCCGTGGTACAGCATGGCCGGTTCCGAATCAGCCGCGTCGGGTTTGCTGTCTTCGAGTAGTTCGCCGCGAACAACTCGAACGTCCTGCGGAGCATCGATTCCGATCTTGACCGTGCCGCGACCAGTCTTAATCACTTTGATGACAATGTCGTTGCCAATGCGGATGGTTTCTGCCGGTTTGCGTGTCAGTACGAGCATGATTCAGCACCTCCAGTTGAAGTCTTCCATGATTGATGACACCTCCGTCCGACATGAACAGATCTGGTTGTCATCACAGTGAGTGGACAAAGCCAATGGTGTGCCAAAACTGATTTGCAGTGTCCCGATTTAAGAACAAACACCGTAAGTCATTACAAGGCATATGCTTAAAACATTTGATAACAGATCCCCGTTAGCTAAGGATTGCAGCCTGGTGAATCCTTGCCGGGAAATGTTTTCAATGGAGCCCCTTGGCGAACCGGTATTCCTTGTCAATATGACAAACTTCGTGACACGCTTCAGAAACATTCAAGATGCACTGTCGCGGTATAAAGGCACCTCGTGTTGAGTCGCGACCTGCCCCAGTCGCCACTTACGAACCGGCGAGCCGTGCGGCAGGGTTCGAACGAAGGCACTGTGCCACAAAGTCCGGCCGGTCACACTGGCGAGCGGCGCGACGTCAGTCCGCCATCGTCATCACCGACACCATCATCGCCGACAGCGT
>CAZHET010000234.1:0-2056 GCA_964531585.1 uncultured Planctomycetaceae bacterium
TGGCGTGCGACAGGCACCAGTTTCTTCGCGGATGTGTCTCCGTCTTCGATTGACGAAATCCGCGAAGGGTAGATTTGTTTGCCGGTGCGAGCCGGATGATCTTTGTCAATTCGGAGAATGAGCCGACGCATATCTCGGGCAGCGAGTGCGACGGTGGTAACGCCACCCCCGGGGGACGCTCGCAGCGGCGCAAGTTGTTGCGGGTCCTGGGCTTCGGGGCTGGCAGCGCGGGACGTTGTGGCAAAAATGTTTGCGGCATCCCGTCACGCTCGCTACAGGCGACGTAAGCCGTTGCCAACCCGTGAGATCTGTATCAAGCGGTCGGCTCGCTCGCCGACAAACAAACCTGCCGACACATTGGCTCACTCATCGGTCACCTCGATTCCGAACGGTCGGCTCGCTCGCCGACAAACAAACCTGCCGACACCAATCTGGCGTGCCCCAAACGTGACACGGCTTGCAGTGGGCTCGCTCGCCGACAAACAAACCGGCCGACACATGTCCCCCGCGCCCTCCGCGCCTCCGCGTGAACAGTCGATTCACTCGCTGACACGCAGACCCGCCGAACCAATCTCACGCCGAGGCGCGGGGATCGCGGGGCATCGTCTGTTCGCCTGCCGCCGACGCATGGGCTGACGGATGCGAAGCAATCCTGTAGGATCTCGCGGGGTGAACCTCCGCGCCGGCTGGGGACTCCGTGGCTGCACCGGGCCAGGTTCTTGATGGAACAGTCGTCGAAGCAGGGTTGGTGTGATTGTTCGACCCGTGGCCGACAGACTGGGCGTGGCCGACAGACTGGGCGTGGCCGACAGACTGGGCCATCCGAGCGAGCCAGCCTCTGGCAGCCAGTGGTCAAACGATGTGATGATCTTCGAAAACGCGTACGTCGGCGCGTCCGGTCAGAAGACACGGGCTTTCACAGTTGCCAAACACGAACCTGGCGCGGTGCAGTCGGACTCTGAGTGCGAATATGTGAACCTTGCGGAGTACGGGCGGCTTCCTGCCGCCGCGTCAGATGCAGCGCTTTTTTTGCGGCAGAATACTGCCCCTTTGGTAGGTTATTCGCGGACGACAGCTGATGCCGAAATTCCACGTTCAACGCTCCATCACCATCAACGCAGCCCCTGACGAAGTCTTCGACAAGGTGGCTGACTTCGGCACATGGGCAACTACGACCATCTCGGCAATTCCTGGAGCGCCGCCAACCAGTACGCTCGCTACCGGAAGCTGAAACAAAGCAAAGTCGGCACGTTCGAAATCTACCGAAACACTCCGAACGACACGGCACCCGCCGAGCTGCGTACCGACATCTTTCTGCCGCTTCGATAAACCGAGCGAACTTCGGTCACCTGCCGAACGGCAACAGCCTGTCGGAGCCGTGCCGTGAGAAGCTGCACAGGGACGACGGGCACCATCCTCGCGCTGATCACCGCCAGCTTTCACTGGTGATCACCGGGGCGACCTTATCAACAGGGGATGACCTGGTAACAGGGGACGACGAGGCAGCAGACGGACATCGCGTGGCGCTTTCAGCAATGTGGGCCATGGGTGCAGCCGTGCTCCAAGTCAGGCGGATGTGTTCGAGGCCTTCCGTTACCACCAGTAAAGACGAGTGGCAAACGGGTGTCGGCGAAACGAAACATACGGACTCGACTCCTGACGCCCGGACCTGCCACGGTGGGCCGTTGCCAAACACAACGACGTCACATGTGCCGATCCCGGCAATCGCCCTTTGCATCAAGACTGCTGGCCATCACTTTCCCAAACTGAGTCTATCATTCTGATAATTTTTATCAAAATGATGCAAACTAGTCGCCTTTACGTACAGTATCTCCCTGAGAATTGAACTGTTTGCTTTTCGGGCTCGATACTTGCTATGTACATACTTTCCCGTAGATTCGGGCACACATGGTGTGGCTCGCGGGCAACGCAATCTACAGCAGAAAGTGAAGGAACAGTGCAATGAAACAAGTTCGGGCCATTGCCGTCACGCTGGCGGCGTGTTGCATGGGCGTACTGCCAGCGTCGGCAAGTATGTCACTGGCACCACTAGCCA
>CAZHET010000234.1:2156-9835 GCA_964531585.1 uncultured Planctomycetaceae bacterium
GGCACCACAGGGTAGCCTTTCCCACGCGACTGCACTCGGTGTACCTGAGCCGAGTTCTGTTTTACTGTGGGCTGGATTCGCAGCATTGGGACTTTACAAAGTCCGCAGGAACCGGGGACTTGTCACGGCATAATGGCAGTCAGGGGTGAATGCCAGTCGAATAGTCTGTTAGAGATTCGATACATCGGGGCGGCTGCGTGCGTTTAATCCGTATGCGTCGCCTCTTTCTTTTTGTCTTGTGCCTCGCGGGTGCCCGCAACATTTCCCAAGTCACCCGATTTGTGTCAGAACACGCGAGTCGCCTGAATAATCCGGGTTATCGGTTGATTCTCATCCCCCGCTCGCATCAAGGCGAATCCTGAGCTGCCTTATGGACGGGCGGAAACTCGACGATCGTCATCCTGCCGTATTCCGCGGGCCATTGAGTTTCGACTTCGATCTGACCGACGTAGTCGCGTTCGTTCAGTGTTGCGTGGTAGTCGGCAGCGAGTTTGTCCTCTTGATCGATATAGAGTTTAATCAGATATCGAGCACCGGGCAGTTGCTGTGCCTCGATCTCGTTTGCCCAGGCCGTGCCTCGCTGAGCAGTCAGGCTGAGCGAATGCTGCCACAGATTTCCGCCTCCGAACACGGGCCTGTCTGACGTCGCGACACGATGCTTCGACCAGCCATCGGCGGTCATAATGTACACGTCGGCCTGCAGCAGCATCTTGTCGAAGCGTTCCGGCACGTTCGTGATCTTCAGCCAGATTTCCGAGACGACAGACACTTCGTCGATCCGCTTCGGAAGATCGGTGGCGGCCTTGTACCGCCCGGCTGACATTGCGGCGTAATCATCGATGAACCGCCGGAATTGTTTGTACGTGCGATCGCCGATCACCATTTTCTGCCCGCCGCCGTGTTCCACCTGCTGCGTCGGCTTCATCAGAATCAGACTCTCCGCCGGGTCTTCGACGTCGATCAGGCGGTTCTCGATCATCGACCGCAGCGTGCCCGCCGGATCATTCAGGCGAATCCACGAAACCTGTTCGCCGTGTTCTTCGACTTGCTTCTGGTTGCGATCGGGCGAATGACAGGCTGCGCAGCGCCCAACTTCGGTCCAGATGTTTTCGACGAAGGACGCCAGTACGTGATCGCTGCGAGCGTGACGGATGACTTCCGGCGGCAGTTCCGGTCCGATGGAAGCCATCGTCTTTGCGGCTCGCAGTTCAGGATCCCTGGCTGCGGCGGTCAGCCATGCTCGAAACGCGGCGGCTTCCTCGTTGCGAATCCTGTCCGTGATCAGATTTGGTTGTTCCGGCTTTCGCTCGATGAACTGCAGGATCTTTGATTTTTCGATGTGGTCGACATCCACGAGTTCCGCTCGTACGAGCGCTGCGAATGTCTCGCGCTGACCGGAGCGGATGTAGTCCTTCAGGTCGACTCCGCTGAGATGGCATTCGCTGCAGCTTGACGGCTTCGATGACTGAAAGATTGGCAGGATGCGGCGTTCGAAAACGGCGAGCGCCGATTCAGCATTCTGCTCGTCACAGGCAGCCGGTCCGGCCGCATGCGAATTCTGAACCAGTCCTGCAGTCACGCAGCCCGTCACGGTGACACAGACAAGCAATCGATTCCGCATTGGGTCTTCCTTTAGATGAGGACTCGTTCGCAACCATGTGACCTGATGAAACGGAACGCGTTCGCGTTTGGTTGCAGAGAAAACCGGGTGCTGTCTCCCGCTGATGACCGAATCGCCAGTTGATTTGTGGACGAATTCCAGGACGGCACCTGTGAAGGCAGCGTACACGCCGCCGAACCCGCTGGCGATCGGGAAACACAATTCGCTGTCGCGCCGCATTGTCTGCGCGACCGGCTGTCGTTCGCCGATCCGCACAGCCCTGCGCGGTGCAATCCGGATCCTTCGCTTCACGCCACAGAAGCCGCATTGCAGGCAATTCCCGAAACTCTGACGGCCGATCATCCCTTTCGGGAACTGTGCCGCGTCAACAACACCGCTGTCGCCTGCGCGCGAACAGCGGCGGAATCTGCCGGTCGAGAGGTCGATGCGCATGGAATGCCTGTCGAAGAAGCAAGTGCCGCTGCGGTGTACCGCAATGCTGTGTTTGGTGTCGCTGACGGCGTTGCAGTCGGGCTGCCGAAATCCGCACGCCGCCGTTGAGCACACCTACAAGACCGTGCCGCCAAGTGTTGACGAAACAGCGCGGTCAGTCGCCGAACACCGCGCCGTCGCAGAAACGCCGGTTCTTAACACCATCCGGCAGACGGCGTTTCAATCGGACGAGACTGCCGCGACCGAGACTGCCGCGACCGAGACTGCCGCGACCGAGACTGACGCGACCGAGACTGACGCGACACCGGAAGACACCGCTGCCCTCGACCCGCCCACCGACATTGCCGTTCAGACAGAAACCGCCCCGCCGCAGGTGACGGTCACCGCTGATTCGCTGGCTGAACTGGAGACCGCCGCTCTGACGGCCAATCCGAAACTCATCGGCATGACGCAGCAGGTGCAGGCCGCCTGGGCTAAGACTCGCTCGGTCGACAGGCTGCCGGATCCGTCGATCGGAGCCAACGTGTTCGGCGATCCGATCGAAACCGCCTCCGGGTCTCAGCGAGCGAACCTGTCCGTCATGCAGATGGTGCCGTGGCTTGATCGGCTCGAAGCTCAGCAGCGGCAGGCCTGCTTCGAAGCTCTGGTGATGCAGCAGATGCTGAACGCCGAGCGTCTGCGCGTTGTTGCTGACGTGCGAGCGAACTTCTTCCGTTTGTACGTCCTGCAGAAGCAGCTTGAATCCCTGGAAGCGAATCAGCAACTGCTGCAGATTCTGATCGATGTCGCCAGCGCCCGGGTTGCCAACGGCGGTGCGACTCAAGGCGACGTGTTGCTGGGAACGCTGGAACTCAGCCGACTCGAAGAAGAGCGGCTGATGCTTCGACAGCAACTGGCATCTACCTCCGCCGAACTGAACCGCCTGCTGAATCGCCCCACAGACATCCCCGTGACTTCACCGCGCGAGCTGCAGGTAGTTCGCCCCGACTGGACTCCCGAGCTGCTGCGGCAGACGGCGCTGCAACAACAACCGATGATCGCCGCGGCAATGCTGCGTACGAACGCGACTCGCTGGGGAGTCGAAGTTGCCGAGCTGCGACAACGTCCGGATTTCACGCTGTCCGCATCGTGGTTCGTCATTGACGACAATCGGCCGCCATCCGCAATCGTGGGAGTCGGCAACGACGCGTGGTCGCTGGGAGCGTCCATGACAGTTCCGATCGGCCGCGACAAGTATGATGCGATTCGCGACGAAGCGCGCTGGAAACACATGGCATCGCACGCCGACGTACAGGACGTGATTCGCGAATTTGATTCGAAGCTGCTGGACCTGCTCCAGCAGGCTCAGGCCGCTGCCGAAACTGTAACCCTTTACCGTGACACGATCATTCCGCAGGCCGAACAGACTCTGCGAGCCGACCAGGCTTCGCTGGCCGACGGTGCCGTGGAGTTCGATCGAGTGATCCAGGATGTTCGAAAACTGTTGACCCTGGAATTCGGCTATCACCGCACCATCGGAAATCTGGCGATCGCCAATGCTCGGATTCAACAAGCGACCGGCACGAACCTGAGTGGTGAGGTCATGGGAACCGATCTCGACTGAACCGTCGCCGATTTCCAAACCGGGCTTCCCTGAACCTCTGAACTCGCAATAATGACCGATGTCTCGTCTGTACGCCGACGTCGTCGTTCCCTTTGGGGACCGGAGTTAATGTTGTGGGATCTCATTCCGCAATCCGAACGACCATCACACTGCTGACCGCGGCAGCGATCGCTGTTCAGGGTGCATTCGCAGGTGACTTGCGCTGCGGAGGATGCTGCGAGAGATCCGTTCAACGCGAGTGCTGCCACACCGATTCGACACCCGTTGCCGAAAACCGCGAGTCCCGGCGAAGCTGCTGCGGAAGTCAACGGGAATGCTGCTGCACGAAAACGTCAGGGATGCCCGCCGCCTGCGCTCACCGGATGGGCTGCCAGTGCGGTCACGCGGACCCGGCTCCCGCAACTCCGACGGAATCGTCCAGGGATCATCACGACCTGCGCGCAGCCGTTGCCGGGATGGTTGTCAGTGACGGCCTGGTCCCGCGATCCGCAAGCGGCACGCGCCTCAGCGTGTTGTCTTCGGGCACGACCGCCTGCAGGTGCAGCACTCACGTGCTGCTTTGCGTGTGGCAGACTTAGCCACGTCCTCCGGACGCTCGCATTGCGCCCGTCGATTGAGCGTGCCCGAGTCTTTGCTCGCGATGGCCGCTGATTTCTGAACCCGCAGCCCAGGCTGCCCCGCTCGATGTTCCGCTGCGCGAATTGCGCTGTTGCACCTTCGGTTCACTCAAGTCCTTTTCAGGGAGTTTCTCCATGCGATTTCTGTTTGCGCTGACAATACTTTCGGCCATCACCCTGTTCGCCGCCGGCTGTTCAGAGTCGGCTGAGACATCGGCGACCGGTACCGTCACCGTGGTAAAACCAGTCAACCAGCACTGCCCGATCATGGGAGGTGACGTCACTGAAGACGGCGGCACCGTACAGTGGAACGGCCAGACGATCGGGTTCTGCTGCGACGGCTGCAGCGAAGAGTTCACCGCGCTGTCCGATGAGGAAAAGGCAGAAAAACTTGCCGCCGCGGATAAGGCGCACCATGACCATGAACACGCGGACGACGCAGATCAGGACGACGAGGACCCGGCCTAATCAACGGGTTCGGAAGCCATCGAATTCAACACATTCGAGTCTTCGATCTGTGAGCGGCTGGCCGCGACCGTCTTTGGCATGGTTCCCGCTTTGCTGGCTGTCAGCGGTCAGTCCGCTCCGGTTTCTGACAGGCAAACGCTTATGACAACGACTCCGCTTCCTGCACGACGACCGCGAGTCTGGTGGCTGCAGAAACTTCTGTCAGCCGCATTGCTGCTGGCCGTTGGACTCGCGCTGATCGCGGCGATCGGCCTCGCTCAGCGGATGGGACTGCTGTCGTCCGGTGCAACGACTTCATCGGCCAGTGTCGGAGACGACGCCCGGATTCATACCTGCCCGATGCATCCTCAGATCCGCCAGCCTGGTCCGGGCCGTTGCCCGATCTGCGGAATGCCGCTGGTGCCGGCAACCGCCGCGGCATCCGACGGAAGCGAACTGTCCGTCACCATTGAACCCGCGGCACGGCGGCTGGCCAACATTCAGACCGCGACGGTTCAGCGCGAACCCTTGCAGGCGACGCTTGAAACCGTGGGCGCGATTGCCATCGACGAAAGCCGAATGTCGACGGTCGCATCCTATATTGACGGACGCATGGAAAAGCTGTTCGCGGACTATACCGGAGTCCAGGTCGCAAAGGGCGACCATCTGGCCATCGTCTACAGCCCGGAATTGTATTCCAGGCAGGTCGAATATTTGGAAAGTCGCAGGGCCGCTGTCGAATCACCTTCGGCCGCACTGGAGGCGATCCGTCTATCACAGCGAAAACTGGCGTCCAGCGCAAGGCAGCGACTGGTGGAACTGGGGATGACGCCCGAACAGCTCACGGAACTGGAAACGACCGGCGAGGCTCAGTCACGCCTGACGATTTACTCACCGGCTGGCGGAACCGTGATCGACAAAATGGCCCAGGAAGGCAAATACGTCAAAGCCGGTGAGCCGATTTACCGCATCGCCGATCTGTCCACAGTCTGGCTGATGCTGGAACTCTATCCCGAAGACGCCGCTCGTGTCCGCTTCGGCCAGCGAGTTGAAGCCGAACTGCAGTCACTTCCCGGCAGGCAGCTCACCGGGCGCATCGCATTCATCGATCCGGTCGTCAGCCGACAGAAGCGTGCCGTCGGCGTGCGTGTCGAATTCCTGCACGAAGACGGACGCCTGCGCCCGGGAGACTACGCCGCCGCAAGGATCTTCCTGGCAATTGGAGACCAGGGGGAAGTGTACGATGAAGACCTGGCCGGTCGCTGGATCAGTCCCATGCATCCTCAAATCATTCGCGATGCTCCCGGGGCCTGCCCCATTTGCGGTATGGATCTCGTTCCAACATCCCGCTACGGCTATTCAGAGATGCCTGTCGAACGGCCGGAATCGCTCTACGTGCCACGTTCCGCCGTGCTGATGGCCGGAGCTGACAGTGTGATCTACGTCGAAACCGATCCGGGAAGATTCGAGATTCGACCGGTGACGCTCGGTCCGATCCTTAAGGATCGCGTGGTGATTCTCGAGGGATTGAAGCCCGGTGACAGCGTCGCCACCGCCGGCAATTTCCTGATCGATTCGCAGATGCAGTTGGCGGGTAAACCCAGTCTGATTGATCCGACTCGCGCAGTCGCGGCGCGGAATCAGAGATCCGGCAGCAGGGAGCAGCCGCTGCAGTTCGATGAAGTCAGCGTCACACCCGTTGACGGGGAAGCGGGAAGGCAGCTTGAACAGCTTTTCGAGACCTATAGCGCAATCCAGCAGTCACTGGCAGAGGATCAACCGCCCGCGAGCGAGCACGTATTGAAATTTCACACGCTGGCGGCTGATCTGTCAGATATCGCCGGACTCCCGGATGCCGCGCGCGAACAACTGGCAGTGATCGCCAAACACAGCGAACACCTGCATCACATGTCCATCGAGGACGCTCGACTTCAGGCTTTTCGGCCAGTCAGTCACGCCATCGTGACGCTGGCAACGCAGGTGCGAGGTGCCACCGGGACCGTTGAGTTTCACCACATGTTCTGTCCAATGGTCAAAGGCGGTGCGGGTGACTGGCTGCAACTGAACTCCGACCTGCGGAATCCATACTACGGCAGTCAGATGCTGAAATGCGGGGAACTGGTGCGAAGCATTCAAGGACCGGCGATGGAAAACACATCGACAGACGGCGCCCCATAGTCATGCGGCAACTTCGCCAGGTTTCCGTCCTAATCGTCCTCACCCTGTCTGATGCTTACTTCCATTATTCAATTCTGCACACGCGAACGCCTGGTGGTGTTGCTGCTGACAGCAGCAGTGATCGGGTTCGGACTGTTCAGCGTTCAGCGGGTGCCGATCGACGCGATTCCCAACGTTGGGGAGAACCAGGTCATTGTCTTCACGGCGTGGCCGGGGAGGTCGCCAAAGGATGTGGAAGACCAGGTCACGTATCCACTGTCGGTGGCACTCATGGCAGTGCCTCACGCCGAAAGTGTGCGGGGAAAAAGCCTGTTTGGATACAGCTTTGTTCAAATCACGTTTTCTGACGACACGGATTTCTATTGGGCTCGGTCACGGGTTTCTGAACAGCTTGGAACAGCCGCGTCCGTTCTGCCGGAAGGCGTCGTT
Source organism: uncultured Planctomycetaceae bacterium (assembly GCA_964531585.1). Taxonomy (GTDB): domain Bacteria; phylum Planctomycetota; class Planctomycetia; order Planctomycetales; family Planctomycetaceae; genus JAWKUA01. Next base: position 9,484 of record CAZHET010000234.1, read on the forward strand.
CCGACACTGGGCCCGGATGCCACTGGTCTGGGACAGGTATTTTATTACACGCTGGAACCACCGACTGGCGGCATGAACCTTGCCGAACTTCGCAGTCTTCAGGACTACGTGGTGAAGTATGAACTGCAGGGTGTGCCGGGCGTCAGCGAGGTTGCCAGTGTTGGAGGCTATGTTCGTCAGTATCAGATTGAAGTGGACCCTGACAAACTCCGGTTCCATGACATATCGCTCGACAAACTGATTGCCGCCGTCAAGGCGTCCAATACGGACGTGGGAGCGAAAACGGTCGAGTCATCCGGCATGGAGTTCATAATCCGTGGCCGCGGTTTTGTTGGCTCCGGCGGAAGTCCGG
>CAZHET010000235.1:0-9832 GCA_964531585.1 uncultured Planctomycetaceae bacterium
TTGCTCAGCCGCCACAGGGATCACCGGGAATGTTCAGTGGCGGACTCGCGGCAGGCACTTCGTTCGCGACGCCGTCACCAGGTCTGCCCGCACCGACTCCCGTTGTGCAGACACCGACAAAGCAGCCTGCTCCCGCAACATCCGGAGCGACAACTGCTCCGGCAGCATCCGCACCGACGATTCCAGCCCCGACACCGGTTTCGTCGAGTGGATCAGTGGATTCCTGGAACGGCGACGACCTGGCAGTTCTGGACGAAGTGCTGCCGCAGGTGTTTTGATACCGGACACATCGAGCTGAGTAGCGTACTACGGCAATGGCAGTTTCATGCCCAGCCCGAACTGGTCCGCGGCGCGGACTGGCTCGCCGTTGTCGAAGTCGATTTCCAGCAGTTTCTCACTGCCGACGGCGCGGCCTTCTTCGTCGGTCAGTTGCACGATCAGTTCGCGAGTGGCCACGTCGAAGACGTCACCGCTGGATGGGTAGGCGAACTTGCCGTCCATGCTGAACGTCACCCAGCCCGGCTGATCGCGGACCGGGAGGCTGGCCACCTGCTTCGGCGGCATCACCGTGTTGTCGAACACGTGCATGTGACTGTTGTGTCCGTCGGCCAGCCACAGTTCGCGCTCATCCGGAGTCAGACCGATCCCGTGGCTCGGGCAGCCGTGGCGCTTCACCGGGCCCATTTCGAAACCGTCAACCTCCACACGGTGCAGCCGGCGGCCCGTCGTCAGATCGCCGACCTCGAATCCCAGGCATTCGTTGATGCAAACGAATGCCAGCGTTTCGGAACCGTTCACCGTAAACGGGCGGATGCTGTTCGAAAACGGGCCGCAGGTTTTTGCGACCGTATGATGCTTCGTTTCGGTAATCGTCAGCACGGGCGACTTCAGCCCCGCCAGATAGGCGTATCTGCCGCTGATACCGACGACCGTGTTATGCGCACCGGAGTACGGCGTGACTTTGGAAATCACGTCCCCCGTTGCCGCATCCACGACATGCCAGTGATCTTTCTCCAGCGAGGGCAGATAGATCGTTGCACCATCGGGCGTGATTGACATGCGGTCGCAGCCGCCTTCGTACCGCCGTTCCCACAGCAGCTCGTCACTGACCAGATCCAGGCACATCAGCGAGGTCAGCGTGCTGATGTAAATGCGGTTTGTGATTTCGCTGGCACAGACTCCCTTGACGTTTATCGGTTTGCCGTCGCTGTCCACACCGCCGGTCGCGATGCGCTTGACGAACCGGTGGCCGTCGTCGATGTCGAATACCAGCAGACCGTGCCCGCCGTATTCCAGGTAGTTGCGAATGCCCGGACTTGCCACGTATAGATACCGGCCATCCAGCGATTCTGCACCGATCGCGCACGGCACCGCGGTCGTCAGCCCCAGCAGGCAGAACAACACAAGTCCTCGAATGCGCATTCCAGCTCCTTACTTTGCAAAGTCGTGTGACCGCAGCCCGGCCTGGCGACCGCAGCCCGGGCTGGAGAATCTGACGCCGTCAGCGACCGATGGCTTCACGGAAGGGGAAGAAGCCGACTTTGATCACCTGGCCGACGGCAGCGCCGTTTCTGGGCAGACTAAAGCCATAGGCCACGACCATTCCGGAAGTCAGCTCACCAATGTACAGAACGCCGTTCGCGGGCTGCCCGCCGCCACCGCCTCGCAGTTGCGCTGCGCCGCTGACCATCACGTATTTCGGTTCAGGAGTCGCCGGGTTGACCTGAAAGTCTGCAGCAACATTCCATTCGTAAATCGTTGTGACGCCGCCGCCGCCACCGTTGATGTGGCCGCCGCGAAGGATGCCCGTCAGATGGTCGAGCACGAACACAGCTTCGGTGTCGGCGATACCGGTCACCGGCACGGTCACCATCGAGAACTTGTCGTTCCCGCCGGCCGAGGAAGCCTGCAACGACCGCTGCGGCAAAGCCCAAAGGGCGGCCGCACCAAGCAGAAACCCGACTGACAACAGAACCACGGGATGTTTGCTGAGTGATTTCATGTCAATTCCTTGAGTGTATTCCTAGAATCCCCGCCACCGCTGGCCCGCAGTGCGTGTCGGTTTATTCTAACGCGATCTGCGGGAATCGCCACATTCCGGCTGTTTCCGGATGTCGAGCGGTGATGCCACAACGGATGAACTCATGTCGCTGATGACCAAGACACCGGAAACGCAGACGGTCTGCGTCTGGAAAGCCATTCGTGAAAAAGCCACGGAGCATGTCGCGCAGGAACCGATGCTGGCCAGTTTTCTGCACGCCACGGTGCTGAATCACGAACGGTTTCAGGATGCCGTCAGCTATCACCTGGCCGGCAAGCTGCAGTCCAGCACACTGTCGGGAATGCAGCTTCGCGAAGTCATGGATGCCGCGATGGCTGCCGACATGAACATTGCCGACGCGATCAAAGCCGACATCAAGGCCGTCCGCGACCGCGACCCGGCCGTCAATTGCTGCCTGGTGCCGCTGCTCTATCTGAAGGGAGTTCACGCGCTGGCGTCCTATCGCATCGCGCACTGGCTGTGGAAAAACAACCGTACGATGCTGGCGCTGCATTTGCAGAACCGCATGTCAGAAGTCTTCGGTGCCGACATTCATCCGGCCGCTAACATCGGCCAGGGGATCCTGATGGACCATGCCACGTCGGTCGTCATCGGCGAGACGGCCGTCATCGAAGACGACGTGTCCATGCTGCACGAAGTGACGCTGGGAGGAACCGGCAAGGAATCCGGCGATCGTCATCCGAAGGTTCGTCGCGAAGTCCTGATCGGAGCAGGCGCGAAGATTCTGGGGAACGTCGAGATCGGCAAAGGTGCCCGCGTCGGAGCCGGCAGTGTGGTCCTGAAGGACGTGCCGCCGCACTGCACGGTTGCCGGAGTGCCTGCCGTTGTGGTCGGCAGACCGTGCGCCGGTCACCCGGCTCTTGATATGAATCACGGTCTTGACATCTGACAGGCTTGCGAAGACGCGCTGATGCCGATTGATCTGCTGACATCTCCCCGCAGCCGCGCTGAGGATCTCGGGCTGCCAATGCCCGACGATGCTCACGCCGTGTCCGCCTGCCTGCCACTGTGGAGTCACAACGTCGGGTACGAAGAAGGTGAAGCGGCGATTATTGAAAAGCTGCAGGCCGCCTACCCGCGTTTCTGCTTGCATCCGCTGGTGCGGCAGCTTGCGTCAACGCTGACGACCGACACCGCTTCCTGCGGTCTGCCATTTGCCTCACGCCGCTGTGCCAGGCGGGCTGCGGAATACGCCCGCCGACATAACTGTCCGCGTTCCACGTTGGTCGATTTTCCCGGTTGGCAGGCCTGCGGAGTGGTCGTTCCCGCCGAGTCTTACGGTGTCCTGAAGCAATACTGGCAGCACGCCGGCGAGGTTGTTTCCTCTCGCGTTGCCGAACGCATTCTCGGTCGACAGCCCGCACCGTCGACCATGACCGCAGCACGCCGCACGGTTCGCGAACGCATTGCCGAACTGCACGAAACAACCGCCGACAAAGTGTTTCTGTTCCCGTCCGGCATGGCGGCAGTCGCGGCGGCATGGCGAACGGCCCGACGCCGTCATCCGCAGGCTCCGGGTTGCCAGTTCGGGTTTCCGTACGTCGACACGCTGAAGATCCAGCAACGTTTCACCGACGCACCATGCCTGTTCTATCCGGTCGGCAGTGCCGAGGATCTTGATTCGCTCGCACAGGCAGCGTCGGGAAGAACTCTGTCGGCGATTTTCTGCGAGGTTCCCACAAATCCGCTGCTACAGACTCCCGACGTCGATCGCCTGCGAACGATCGCCGATGCAGCCGACGCTCTGCTGGTTATCGACGACACACTGACGGCCTGCGGAAACCTGAAGCTGCTGCCGCACGCGGACATTGTCGTGACAAGCCTGACAAAGTACTTCAGCGGCTACGGAAACGTTCTGGCCGGTGCGCTCGTTCTGAATCCTCAGTCGCGAATATTCGCGCAGTCGGCGACCACGATCGCTGACGACTTTGAAGAAACATTAAGCGATCCCGACGTTGAGGTCCTGGAACTTAACAGCCGCGACCTTTCCCGGCGCATGAAGTCCATCAACGATAACGCACGCCGGCTTGCCGCGATGCTGAAACAGCACGCCGCGGTGGATTCCGTTTTCTATCCGGACGAACAGCCAGGGTCGTTGTACGATCGGCTGAAGTCTGCAGGGGGCGGCGGCGGAGGTCTGCTGTCAATCGTTCTGAAAGATGCCGCTCAGCGCACGTCTGTCGTGTTTGATGCGCTCAATGTCTGCAAAGGACCGAATCTGGGAACGAACTTCACGCTGTGCTGTCCGTACACCGTGCTGGCTCATTACCACGAACTGGATTTCGCGGAACAATGCGGCGTCTCGCGCTGGCTGTTGCGAATCAGCGTGGGCACGGAACCCTTCGCGGATCTGCAGTCGCGATTTGCAGAGGCACTGCAGGCGGCAGGCTGAAAGCGCCCGCAGTCGCCGACCACACTCCATGCCCCGCGCGTTGCCAGCCTACTGAAATTCCGTCGACAGCCAGCCGTCGGCGATCTGGATATCGATCAGCCGCAGATTCATTCGCTTGGTGTCGGACATCTTGAGCGACACAACCGGGTCCAGCTCACGGCTTGGCAGGCGAGCCGTCAGCAAACGCCGGATCTGAGCAGCCTGAGCAACCAGTCTGAGAGACTTGCGTCCCAGCGGCGCAACCTTGATATCACGGGCTTCTGCCGGAGGTGTCAGCAACAGTTTCCCGTTCTGCAGCGTGACGTCGATCGGAACTTCAATGTGGTGTTCCGGAATGTCGTCCTTGCCTTCCTGGCGAATTCCCATCCGCAGCATCAGCACGACCTTGCCAGCGTCAAACCGGAAGCGGATCGGATCGGAGTCACTGAACAGAAACGTCGCCGGTGGCTCGTCGGCATCCGTCTGCTCGACCACTTGCGAGTTGATGTTCGAGAACGAAATGTCGCGCTGCAGCAGCTCACTCAGAGATCTTTCCAGTTCCCTGTCAAGTTCGTCCTCCGGAACGTCGCGGCCTTCAAAATTCAGGCCGTCAATGCCGTTGTTGATGGCGGTTTCGTGAACCTGAACGGCCGCACCGCGATAGGGCAGCGGGGAAAACGGCTGAGCAGAACCCGACAGCCGGGCCGTCCCCAGCGTTCGCGAACTGATCGCCATGTGAGACTCGCTCGACCGAGCGCTGATGCTGTCCGGAGCGACTCCCTTGTTCCGCAGACCCTGAAGCAGTTCCGTCTGGATCTGCGTGTTGGCTTCCGCGAACCGCTGGTTGAGTTCCGCCTGGAATTCCGGCACGGCCTGACTGGCCAGCTTTCGTGCGGCAATGGCTTCTGACTGCCCCTTCAGCTCGGCCGCTTTCCGAAGAGCAATCTTGCGAACAATGCCCCGAATGATGGGAATTCCGTCGAACTCCGTTCGCACGCCAACCGTCTGATTATTCGCATTCACGTTGATCGTGGTCGGGCCGGCAAACAGCGTGTCTCCGGTGAATGTCACGGGAGCGACCATGTGGAAGTAGTGATTGCCGCGCGTGTAAATCGTCGCCGGATGCTTCGTACCCGCTGTGTTGGAATGGGTCTGACCGTCCGCCAGAATGTTGAAGCTGGCATTTCCGGAAGACGGCTTTACGTCGGCTGTGATGTTGACGTTGGTGACCTGAGATCCCGTCACCCACGCACCCAGAATGCAGTCGGCGATTCGTCCGGATTTGGACTGAAAGTCCGTCGCGAACTGAGACAGAATGGTTTCCGACACGGTCAGGTGCAGGTTGTGATTGAAATAGTGCCGCATCATCACCGGTCGCAGAATCGAATAGATCTGCGGTGCGGAGCTTCGCAGCACGCGGTAGTTTTCCCGAACCGTCGCGGAGTTCGTTGACAACTGCTGCCCTTCGAAGGCATTCGCGGCAGTAATCAGATCCATCACCAGCTTTTGCTGATCCTCCGACGGAGCCGGGGAAACCTGCAGAGCACGCAGGCCGGCGTCCAGGAGATCGACTCGGCGAGCAACGCGATTTCGCAGTGATGCCGTCGGCAGTCCCGGAATAGCGGCACGCAGTTCGGAAACTGCCTGCAGTCGTTCGGCGGGCGTCAGGTCGAGATCATACAGCGTCTGCAGTTGCGGCGAGATGCGCTCAGAAACTGCGTCACCCGCTTCTTCGATCAGCGCGTCGGCAATCAGGTCATCGGGAACAATCAACACCGGTTCCATGGAAACTTCATCTGCGGTTTCCTCATCCTGCGCAGCCACGGGAAAAGCAAAGACGACAGACAGCATCGTCGCAGCCGTTACCAGCGGGGCAGATGCCGTTGAACAAAGCAGCAGGGATTGCAAAAAACGTCGGCTCATGTTGAAAACTCCTGATTCCGGCAAACAGCGTGGTGACATGTTGTGATGTTCTGCCCGCGGGAGCCGGCGACCGTGCATCTGCACATCAAAGCCGCCACCCAAAGCGCAGTTGTCACTTGTGGCCAGAAGCGGCAAACCGCTGTAAGGGGTTATCGGACCAGCGAACGACGACGGCTGTGTATTCTGAATGACCGTTCAAAGCCTCCGTAGCTGACTTTGACACCGCAGACCGACAGCACTGGTTAATCTTCGCACAATACTTCACCTGCTGAGCGTATACAATTGACGCAATCGGAAAATCCCGCGCAATCGCATCCTGCCGTCTGAAAGCCGGATAACTTCTCACCCTGCGGCACGCTGTGAGCGTGTCAGCCGACCGGCCGCGCGCCACCTGCCTCCAAACGCGCAGGGGTGCCGTTTAGACAGGCCACATCTCGGCTTGGCCGTGGCACCTGTAACCGGCAGAATCCGCGAGACACGACAGACCGTGCCACGAACGCAGTGATCGATCGGCATCTTATGCGAATTCGGGAAACCTTGCGGCAAAAAGAGCGAAAACGCTTGCAGGAATCGTGCCCGCGCCAGGAATCCTTATTCTCGGGCATGGAATTCGCACTTGTAATTTCCAGAGCTGTCGTTCAGATTTCACAGTCTCTTAACAAAACTTCCGCTCGCTGGAACACGGCGTCGGGGTCTGTTGCCCGGAAGCGCTCACCTCAGATCGAGTCGTTTCAGCGACCACACGGGACGTGGTCCGATGGATTTGGTGCTTGCCATCATTGCGATCGGTTGCTGTTGCTGCGTTGCTCTTTTCGTCGGGGCAGCCGTTGTGGAAAAGGGCTCGCGACGGGCTCGGCGGGTGGCGCAGCTTCTGGCAGCCGCGGGGTTGACTGGGTACTTCGCCTTCCTCTGGGAGCAGCCGCTGCTGGCGACGATCCTGCCGTTTTCCAGCCTGATTATTCTGGCCAACTGGTTGCCGGTGCTGGGAAGTTTCTTCGTTGGCATGTACCTCAGCACGGCCTCAGTGTCGCTGGTCCGCCGGCGCACTGTCAGCGCCATGACCGTAACACTCGCTGCATACTCCGTGGTTGCCCCGATATTCGGACGTCCGCCGGACTGCCGGTTTCGTCCGACGCTTATGGGGCTGCAGCACCAGTCGACACCGTTCACCTGCTCCGCCGCCTGCGCGGCTTCGCTGCTGACTCTGCATGGCATTGATTCGACCGAACAGGAGATGGCCGAACTCTGCCTGACTCGCCAGGGAACTCACTGGATGGGCCTTTATCGCGGCCTGAAACTCAAGACCGCCGGAACAGGCTGGACAGTGCGTGTCGACCGGTTTTCGAAGGACTCACTGGCGGATCTGCAATCAGGCCCCGCAGTGCTGTCGTTGAATCTGGACATGTCCGGCATGTCGCCGGATGTCGAGCACGGGTTCCAGCAGGAGTCAGGGCATTCCGTTCTCGCCCTGGGGAGCCCGGGCGACGATCTGCTGACGGTGTTCGATCCGGCACCGGACTTCGGCCTGGAAGTCTGGGGGGAACCGCTGCTGCAACACGTGACAAGCGGTGTGGTCGTGCGACTGATTCCCGTGCGGCCAGACGCGGAAATGCGAGTCGACGTTCCGCGGAACATCGCCATGGCGCAGCGATCCGGCTGGATCGCCGCGGGACTGTAGCGGGTTTCGTGGCGGATGCTGCCAGTGCCCGCAAGCCATCGTTTCGGGTGGGCGAGGCAGATTTCTGGGCAATCATTCTGATCTGGAATCCGTCAGCGGCCGTCGTTGCTCCCGAGCGCACCGTCGAGTGCTCGTAGCGGGAACATTTCGGACGGCACATGTTGTTCGGCCATCAACTGTTCCAGCTTTTTCAGCACATCGGGATGCTGATCTGCGACGTTGCTCTGTTCGCCGATGTCGTTGGCCAGGTCGTAGAGTTCTGTCTTCACTCCGGAAGCCTGCGAGTCGCGACGATTCAGATTCTGGCGGACGGCTTTCCAGTCGCCGACGCGGATGGTTTGCTGGCCGCCGTAGCCGGCGAACTCCCGGTACAGGAACGGTCGCGGCGGCTGATCTTCGCCCAGGAGTGTCGGCAGCAGACTGATCCCATCTGAATCGTCGGGGGTCAGTTCCGCCGCGCCGGCAGCGGCCAGCAGCGTGGGCATCCAGTCTTCGAAGCCGCTGACCCGGCTGCTTTCGGAACCGGCGGCGATCTTTCCTGGCCAGCGAACGATCGTGGGAACCCGCACACCACCTTCGTAAAGCGATCCCTTCAGACCACGGAGTTCGCCGACGCTGTTGAAGAATGTGTAGTCCACTTCCTCGCCAAGATGAGTCGTGCCGTTGTCGGAACTGAAGACGATCAGAGTGTTGTCGGCAAGGTTCAGTTCATCCAGCAGGTTCAGAACATTGCCGACATACGAATCCAGCCGACTGATCATCGCTGCGTAGGCGGCTCGCGGAGTAAAGTGCGGCGTGTAGCCTCCGTTTTGCCGTGTGAACGGAGGGTCGTTCCATCCCAGTTCCAGATAGGGTTGCAGTTGTTCGTCCGGCACGTGCAGCGCTACGTGAGGAATCACTGTCGGGTAGTAACAGAAGAACGCTTCGTCTTTGCTGTCGCGAATGAACTGCAGCACCTGAGCGTTGATCCGATCCGGCGCATAATCCGTGCCTTTGAACGAGTCATAGCTGCGCGGATCGTGCGGATCGGCTGCGTCGGCCAGTCCTGCGTGACCGGGGATCGGTGGGTTGTTGTCGAGTTCCACGGTGCTGTTGTCAGACCGCAGGAATGACGGGTAGTAGCTGTGGGCGTGAGCCTGGCACAGATAGCCGTAGAATCTGTCAAAGCCCTGACTAAGCGGCACGCCGGTAGAATCCGGACCTCCCAGCCCCCACTTGCCAAACACGCCGGTTCGAAAGCCCGCTCGGTGCATGAGTTCTCCCAGCGTGATTTCGGAATCCGGAATCGGCTGCTGACCTTCGGGAGGTGTCGACCGATTGTCGCGAACAAACGCATGACCGGGGTGCTTTCCCGTCAGCAGCACACAGCGCGACGGAGCACAGACGGCGTTGCCGCAATAATGCTGAGTCAGCTTCATCCCCTGTTCGGCCAGCCGGTCAAGGTTTGGAGTTCTGATCAACTGCTGTCCGAAGCTGCCCAGTTCGCGGTAACCCAGGTCATCCGCCAGGATCAAGACCACGTTTGGCTTTTGAGAAGCGTGTGCTTTCGTCGTGTGTACGGTGACAAGCAGGGCGAAAACGAGCGAAATGGCCCGAGGCAGATGGGAAAACATTCGAGGCAGCTCCCGAACAACATGGCGAATCGAACCGGGTGAGGTCGCAGTTTGATGAGTAACGCGCGCCAGTTCAAATCCACGACGTGCGGGCCGCCCGACGTCGTAACTCGTTGCGGGAATTGCCTTCCGGAGCATTGATCGCCGAAGAGAAAGTCGCTAGATTGCTCCGCTTGCTTCAGCGC
>CAZHET010000236.1:0-9816 GCA_964531585.1 uncultured Planctomycetaceae bacterium
AGCGCTTGTATCTTGTCAAGGCTTGAAATTGGCGTTTTCCGTCATTCCCGCGCAGGCGGGAATCCAGTCCGATGAAGCGGTTCAAGCAGGCGACACACAAGCGTCATTCCCGCGCAGGCGGGAATCCAGTGCCGCGATCCGGATTCCTGTCCCCGCCTTCGTGAGGGCAGGACTCTGAGCGGGAATGACGGGCTCGAAAACCAGGAGATGACAAGGCACTAGCCACGCTCGTTCACTGCGTGCCGCAGAGGTTGCCCGTTCAGACCGGCGAGCAGATTATCTGCGGCGATTTCCGCCATCGCGTTGCGGCTGGACACGGTTCCGCTGCCGATGTGTGGCACAATTACGCAGTTTGGCAGTTCACGCAGCGGGTTGTCGTCAGCAGGCGGTTCGGGATCCGTCACGTCCAGTCCCGCGGCGAAAATCTGCCCGGTGGTCAGTGCGGTGTGCAGCGCCGCTTCATCGATGACTCCGCCACGCGACGTGTTGATCAGGACGGCGCTCGGCTTCATCGCCTGAAACGCGGGCGAACCGAACAGGTGCTGAGTCTCCGGATTCAGGTCTGTGTGGATTGAAACGAAGTCGCTGTTCGCGAGCAGTTCTTCAAACGAAACACGGCGCGCTCCCAGTTGCTGATCGATCGTGGGTTTCGGTGAACGCGACGTGTAAATGACGTCCATATTCCATCCCCGGTGCAGACGCGTTGCCGTTGCCACTCCGATGCGCCCCATCCCGACGATGCCCAGCGTCTTGTCGGCCAGGTCCTGACCGATAAATCCCAGTGGTTCCCACGTCAGCCATTCATGATTGCTGACATTTTCAATTCCGGCACGCACGCACCGGGCGGCGGCAAGCAGCAGCGCGACCGCGACGTCAGCGGTTGCATCGGTCAGCACTCCGGGAGTATTCCCGACGGCGATGCCTCGACGGTTCGCTTCTGCAATGTCGATGTTGTTGTATCCCACGGCGAAATTGCTGACGACTTTGAGCTGCGGTCCGACATGGTCGAAGAATTCCGCATCGATGCGATCGCTCAACAGCGTCAGCACTCCGTCGCAGCCTTTGGACTTTTGCAGCAGAGCGTCGCGCGCGGGCGGCAGCCGTTCCGGCCAGACTTCACAGTCTGTCACCTGCGTCACTCGATCCAGACCAGCAGGCGGAATTCGTCGGGTCACGAAAACTCGGTGAGGCGAAGAAGCAGGTGATGAAGTTGGCACTGATGCTTATGTCCGGGGCTGAGCGAATGATGAGCCATGAAGTCGCGTTCAGCGTAACGTGCTGTGATTCTCCGAAGTCGCGGTGCGTGCATCGGAAACGAAGCATGTCCTGGCCTTCAATCTTCGTCGGAATCTGAAATTCGACGAACCGACACGCCCAACGTACACGCCATGCGGCGGCGGGAGACGGCAATAGTGTTCTGCGTGCGATGGAAGGTAGCGAGCGACGGAGTCGATCCGCGTCAGAGAATTTCCCGAATGGGCTCGTTGCCTTCGTCGACCAGGTACTGCGGCACACCGCTCTGATCGAACATGCGGAAGCTGTGCACATCCAGGCCGATGTTGTGGTACAGCGTGGCGAAGATTTCCTGAAACTTCACCGGGCGTTCTGACGCGTACTCGCCCAGCCGATTGGTCGCTCCCAGAACCTGGCCGGTCTTCATGCCGCCACCTGCCAGCATCGCACAGGATACCTGCGGCCAGTGGTCGCGACTGGCGTTCTGGTTGATCTTGGGAGTCCGACCAAATTCGCCCCATACGACGACCGACACATCTCCGTCGAGTCCTCGTTCGTGCAGATCGGTCACCAGCGCGGACAGCCCCTGATCCAGCAGCGGGAATTCTTCGCGCGACCGGGGAAAGTTCATGCCATCGCCTCCGTGCCAGTCCCAGCGGCTGTAGTTCAGCGATACGAAGCGAGCTCCGGCTTCCACCAGCCGACGAGCGATGCAGAAGTTCTCGATCATCTTCGGAGCACCATCCCGCTGGAAGGTTTCGTCGCTCTTGCCATAGCGAGCGACGACTTCCGGATCTTCCTTCGACAGGTCCAGTGCGTCGGCCAGGGCGGAGTTCGTGAGAATGCCCATCGCCTGCCGGGTGTAGACGTCCATGCTTTCCATCACCCCGCGAGTGTCGGCCGCCCGCCGAAACTGGTCGAATCCGGCGAGCAGTTGCCGCCGATCACGGAGCCGGTCCAGCGAGATTCCCTGCAGCGTCATCGATTCGGCTGACGTGCGCGGCTTCCTGCCGACGAGGTTGAACGGCGTGTGAGCGACTCCCAGAAAGCCGCCTGTCCCCGGCTCACCCCACGTGCGGTTGCCGGTCTGGTACATCATCGCCACGTTCGGCGGCACCGCGGGATCGACCTCGCCCTGAATCGCCGAAACCCATGCTCCCGCAGCAGGCCAGCCACCTGGAGGTTTGCGGCTGTCGAACCGGCGCCCCGTCATGCACTGGTAGCAGTCGTGACGACCGTCGGCATCGCAGATGGAACGCACGGGAATGAACTTATCCATCATCGCCGCCATGCGCGGGAACAGTTCACAGATCTCGATGCCCGGAACATTCGTCGGGATTGGGTTGAACTCGCCACGAATCTCGCTGGGAGCTTCCGGCTTCAGATCCCACAGATCCAGATGTGAAGGGCCTCCCGGCAGGTAGATATTGATGATACTCTTGTGCGACTTAGCGGCGCTGCCTTCCGCTTCCGCCCGCAGCACCTGCGGCAGCGAAAGTCCGCCCATTGCCAGTCCACCGATGGTGAGAAAGCCGCGCCGCGAAACCCGGTCGCAGAAGTCACGGCCAGCAACGCCGCCTCGCCCATTGATCGTCAACATCGCTTTGGCTCCGGTACGCGGAAACGGTGAGTCGTTCATCATATTGCACGCGGACCCGTTTGTTCAAGAACGAATGCGGTCAGGGCCGGCGGACTCCACGCAAGTGGCCTGAGCCGACAAAGCCGTTCGGCGCAAACCGCCGGATCACCGGGCTGAGTCGTTGGCTGAGTCGCGGAAAGAGTTCCAGAACTTCTTCGGTGCCATCTCGCGAATCTGCCACTCGTTCAGATAGCTCTGGTAGTCGAGCGAATTCGGTGGCTGCTCATCGGGGGCGAACGGATAACGGGACATCGCCCTGAACGGATACGGTTCGCTCGACTGACCGTAGATCGTGTTCAGATTGGCGTCCTTGTCGTACCCGACGTTCTTCAACACGAAATCGCGCTGCCAGCCCGGCGGGACCGGTTGTTCCGGAACTCTGAACGTCACCGTCAGTTCGTCGCCCGGCCCCATCACGACCATCCGGTCGTCGTGATCGGTCAGCAGTGGCGTGACGCTGCCGTAGCGGGTATAGCGGCCGGAAATCGCGGGCCAGCGAGGATCAGTCGTTGCGGACTGGTGGTCATAGTCTTCAGGAGCCCGGCCGTTGCGGAACAGCGCGTTGTCGGCGTAAGTGCGGCGACTAAATCCTCGAAAGTGCAGGTCGGCGTCGAGCAGATCGCATGGTTGAGCGACCGTTTCGGCATCGGCCTCATCAACGGTAAAGAACGCTGCGTCCCAGTAGAGTTCCATGCTGGACCGCAGCCGGAAGCGAGTATTGTCGCCTGTGAGTATGTTGGACAGGTCGACCACCATGGCCTTTGTCTTGCCGCTCGGGAATCCGATGAACGGTGACGCAACCTTCCACCCGCCCGTCTCGTCGGGGACCTCAATTGACGGCGGTGCGGGCGGAGCGAGGTCCGGGTTTTGTTCAATTCCAAAGTTCAGCGATGTGTCCGTCGGAAAGATCCAGCCGATGAGGAACAGGCGGATGTTACGGCCCGACTGCGATTCCGCAGACAGTTCCGCATCGCCGCCTTCGCTGAGCGCGTCGGAGCCGTGCACGAGCGGACCGAGATCGAATTCCATCGTCCATTCGTCGACGAGACCCTGCATGATGCGGGCTTTGAACGCCTGGACGTAGTCGCCGTCCTGAGCAGTGAGTCCCGGCAGCAGATCCCGGCCGCGCCCGTCGACAACGCTGACGGGCAGGCGGCGGTTTTTGACCGTGTGAATCTTGTGAGCGGCCAGGTCTGGCGGGCCGACTTTTTCATTGGTGAAGATATCGACGTCGGCCGGATGGTCGACGGCCGTCAGTTCGACCTGATCAAAGTACGCCGTTTCCCAAAGCTCTTCGGTGAGCTGCAGAATGTAGTGGCCGTCTTTCTCGATGAGCATTTCGCCGGGGATCAACAGATTCTCCCATTCCCGCGTGGGAGCCAGTTCGCCGTTGGCCTGCACCAGGCCGAGCGGCGCTGCCCACAGGCAGTCGCTGAAGAACTCGAATCGTTCGCCGTTCCACGTGTATATGTACGGACACGAACCAATCAGGATCTGCGGAGCCAGAATGCCGATGCGCGGGTGCAAAAGCTCCGGCACCGTAATGTTCTGTGGCACTCCGTCGGTCCAGACGATCCGGATCGCGTCCGGCTGATCGCAGTCACCCAGCCCGATGTGCAGCTTCGGCTGATCAATAACGTGCGCTTGGTACCGGCTGCCGCAGCGAAACTCGATCGTCGCACCGATGCCATGAGCATTCGCCAGACGGGATTCGAACTGTTCGTCATCCGGTTTTCCGCGCGCAACCACAGTGATCCAGTTGTTCGAATTGCCGCCCTGATTCAGCATTACATTCACGACTGCCGACGCTGGATCGGTACCCTCGGCGATGATCAGGTCAAGGTCGCCGTCGTCGTCAAAGTCGCAGACTGCAACATCGAAGGCAGCCAGAGAATCCGGCAGCAGTGACGACAGGTCTTCGAATGTTCCGTCACCGTGGCCGCGGAACAACTGCACGCCGTCGGTAGACCAGGCCACGATGTCGCTGTAGCTGTCGTTATCAATGTCCGCCACGCGAAGGCCGCTGACGGGAATCTGCGACAGCGTTGTTGTGGAGATCTCCGACAGCGGCGATCCCGCACCGCCGGCGACCAGCGTAACCCGCAGACCGTCCGGCCCCCCGGCCGCGAGATCCCAGCCGCCGGTGCTGTCGAATTGTCCCACGGCAATGGCAGCCGCGCCGGTGAGGCCGTCCAGCCCCACGTCCGTTGTCCGCCAGCGAAAGCGATTGTGCAGCATGTTGTCGACGAGGCCGATCGTCGCCGGTTCGGCCGCCGCGCCGATGAAATCGATTGCGACGCTGCGGTCCCAGTCAACTGCCGCAAGAGCGCTGATTGGCTGCGACGGCAGCGATGCCGAAGCGTCGGCGCTGACAAAGGCGGAGCCGTTGGAATTCTGCCACAACGTGATTCCCGCATCGGTCGCAAAGACCAGATCCAGGTCGGAGTCCGCATCAAAATCCGCAGCGATCGCCGCGTTGACACCGCTGACCTGCGGTTCCTGCGGCAGGATCGTCAACTGACGTTCGCCGGATTCACTAACGTCATTGCGGCACACGACCACGCCGGCATCGGTCCACAGCACGACATCCAGATCGGTGTCAAACCAGCGGCGCTTGCCGGCCGGGTCCGCGACAATCTTCTGATCGCCATCGCGGTCGCGCAGCAGGCGTGGTGTGGTGAGTTCGGAGACGGCTCGGTCATAGTCACGGTCGATATCCGCCAGCAGGAAGCCCCTGACCGAACCGATTTCTTCCGGCGACGTCACCAGCAGGATCAGGTCGGTCTTTACACCTTCAACCGGCGACCAGACCTCGAAGCGGCCATCTCGGATGACGATCAGGTCTTCGAAACCATCCAGGTCGAAGTCCGCCACTTCGATCCGAGTTATACCGGACGGCAGCCACAGCGACTCGCCCCGCGTGAAGGCTTCCAGCACGGTTGGCGGAACGGTCGCATCCGGAATGGCTCCGGCACTTCGCGCGGCTTCAATGAAGTCCGCGTCGAATTCGGATACCAGGTATTCGAGCAGGTGCCTGTCGAGTCGGCGCATGTCGATCTTTGTGGCCTGTTCCGCCATCAGCAGGTTGCTGGCCATGAACAGCGGCCCCTTCATCACAGACGGGTTGCTGCCATCGTACTTTTTCAGAGACGTGTCGAATATGTCGACCAGGTTCAGTCCGTTGTGCCTTTTCAGTGTTTCGTTCATCGGTTCCAGCAGCTTCTTGGCAGCCTCCAGTGTCTGCGTGATCTGCCGGGCCAGTTCGCCAACGTTCGGATCGTTCTCGCTTAACATCAGCCCCTGGACCTGAATGAGTCGCTGCAGAGCGAACAGATTGTCGGGGGCCAGTTCGCGGGTTTTCGCCAGCGTTGCAAGCCGCTCCGGCGACTCCGCATACTCGTGGTTCTCTTCCATGACTCCGGCGATCGCATAGCGAAAGTCGGCGGCCTGTGGCAGCGCGTCGGCGGCTTTCTGCAGCAGGCCGATGGCAGGTTTCAACTGCGACTCATCCAGATAGGCTCGCTTGACGAGCAGCTTCCCTCTTAACAGGTCAGCGAATGCCTTGTCGAAATCTGTGGTGGCGACCCGTCGGTACGACGCGATGGCTGCATCGGCACGATCTAACGCGCTGTTGTAGGCGGCCACGACTTCCGCCGCTCCTGTTGGCTGATACGGGGAACTTCTTTCGACGATCGCGAGCACTCGCGCAATCGCCAGATTTCGCTGAGCCAGAAGGTTGTCGGGCAGCAGTTCGGCCAGCTCCGACAACGCGGCCTCAGCGTCACTCCATTCCATGTTCTCGATGAAGGCGATACCGCGCTTCTTCAGGTCAAACGCGCGGCGATACTCTTCGGTGGTGAGTGACCGAGTTTGTCGTGCAGACGCACCGGGCGATTGTGGGGAGGCGTTCTGTCCGATACCCGGATCATCAGGCGACGTGACAGTGGCCGTGTCGTCACCGCGATCACAACCAGCCAGCGGATGCAGCAGAACAGAAGAAAGCAGCAGGAGTTTCCATGATGACGGCATCGCAGACATCTTTCCGTTCGCGGCGAGTGCAGGAACCAGGTGAGAGTGCAGGAACCGGGCGACAAATTTCGACGGCCAATCCTCTTTACGAGTGGGTACGTCGTTTCCGCAAAGCGAAAAACGGTCGAATCAGTCAGGGCAGTCTGTCCAACGCGGAACGCGGCGGAATTCCGCCGAATCCGGCGACCCCTTTTACCCAGCGCGGCACTGTCCCGCGGGAATCTGCGGACGCAGCCTGTTTTGGAATACTGTCCTATGGTCGCCAGGGCTGCGGACCACCGTCCTTCGCCTGCAGGAAACGTGCATCGACGTCATCGTACCAAAGGTGCAGGCGGTCACGCATCGCGGCCGTACGATCCGGGTGATCCCCTGCCAGGTCGTTCTGTTCGCCCAAATCTGCGGCCAGATTGTACAGGTGAGTGCGGCCGTCTTCGAACCGTTCAATCAGCTTCCAGTCGCCCATGCGAATGGCAGCTCCTGGAATTCCGCCCTGATTGGAATAGTGCGGATAATGCCAGAACAGCGCGTCACGAGCGAGACCTTCCGCGCCGTTGAGCAGCGGCACCAGACTCAGGCCGTCCAGGTGCTGTTCCGGCCGAAGCTGCTGGCCGGTGAGTTCCAGGAGTGTCGGATAGAAGTCGGTGCTGATGACCGGTATGTCGCATGTGCTGCCGGGACTGGCAACCCCCGGAGCGCGAATGATGAATGGTTCACGAATGCCTCCTTCGTACAGCCAGCCCTTGCCGCCTCGCAGCGGAAGATTACTCGTGGGCGATCCTTCCGACGTCGACAGTCCGCCGTTGTCCGACATGAAGCAGACAATTGTGTTGTCGGCGAGTTCGAGGTCATCAAGAGCGCCCAGCACATGTCCGACGGCGGTGTCCATCGCTTCCACCATCGCCGCGTAAACTGCGTGCGCCTGCACAGTGCGAACCTGCCGCTCGGTGGCGTCGGGCCAGACTTGTTCTTCGGGGCCGAAGTGCGGCTTATCTGCGAGTCCGAGGCGTTCTGCTTTCACTCTGTACTTTTCCACCAGTTCCGGCGGCGCCATCAGCGGTGTATGGACACTGTAAAACGCCAGATAAGCCAGAAACGGTTCGTCCCGGTGTTCCGTGATGAACGTCACCGTTTCGCGAGCCAGCCGGTCCGGCAGATGTTCTCCTTCCGGCCCGTCGGTCAGGCGAGGGTTTCCGTACGGAGTAAAGTACTTGCCCGGCCCATACGGACCACCTCGCGAGAACCCGCCGATGTTGACGTCGAAGCCCTGATGTTCGGGCCAGTATTCTTCGGTTGGGCCGAGATGCCACTTGCCGGCAAAAAACGTGGAATACCCACCTTCCTTCAGAGCTTCGGCAACAGTGACTTCGCTTAACGGCATGTGGTCGTTGATGTCCGCGGGAAGATACCTGCCGGACCGTTTTCCCGTGAACCAGTCCGTTGCCGCGGCTCGCGTCGGATACTTCCCGGTCATGATACTGAAGCGAGTCGGCGAGCAGACCGGGTTGGCCGCGTAGCCACTGGTGAATCTCATCCCGGTGGCCGCCAGACGATCGACATGCGGCGTTTCATAAAACGTGCCCGGGTTGTTGGCTCCGATGTCCATGTAACCGAGGTCGTCGACGAGAATGAACACGACGTTGGGTGTTTCGGCGGCCAGCGCGGCGGAAACGTAAAGCGATGTCGACAGCAGGAGCTGAAGGAGAAGTTTCATGGGAGTTGGATTTCCGCATGCGTATTTCAGATTTCAGATACGACATCACTGTCCGTTTCCATCACCGAACACACCGTGCGGGTCGAAGGCCTGCCGAAGACGGGCGGAAAGCGGGTCTGCGTTACGTGCCGGATGAGACGTATTCCATGTTGCAACGCTGCCGCCGTGTTCGGCAACGAGTCGTTCAACGATCGACAGCAACTTCGCATCCTCGTCCGGCGCGATGGCGTGCAGGATGCCGTTTCCCGCGTGGCCGACGACGTGATAGCCAGCCGCGGTGATCGCCTTCGTGAACGGGATGACCTTTGATGGCAGCGTGACGATTCGAACGTCGTGGTGATTCTCCCCTTCCCAGCCGTATCCGAATCCGCAGCAGTGTTCGGGAACGCGGAATTCGGGTGATCCTGGCGGCCGGTGGCCTGGATCGCGGGAATCAAACGTCAGCGTTGCGGCGTCTCCGCATTCGCTGCGAATTTGCTGAGCCTGCCAGTCGCAGGCGGTGTCGGTGCCTTCCACACCCACGCTGAGTCGCGGCAGATCGCCTCGATCCTTTTCGAAGTTCGGCCCGGCCGCCAGATCGATCAGCACGGGAGTTGCCGCCGACAGGTTCAGTCGATTCAGAGCCGTGTCCAGGGACTCATAGTTCGGAAAGCGGAAGCTTGTCACCAGCGACTGTTCGGGCAGCGGCTTCAGTTTGAGCGTCACCTGCGTGATGATGGCGAGCGAGCCGCGTGAGCCAACCATCAACCGGCACAGATCGTAACCGGCGACGTTCTTCACGACTCGCCCACCCGCATGAAAGATGCGGCCCTGCCCGTCGACGGCTTCGATGCCAATTACATAGTCTCGCAGCGTGCCGTAGCCGTACTGCCGCGGGCCAGCCACGTCGGACGCCACCATCGCTCCCACAGACATGGCGCAGTCAAAGCAATCGATGGGAAGCTGCTGTCGCTCTTCCGCCAGAATGCGACCCAGCTCATCCGCAGGCATCCCCGCCTGAACAGTGATCGTCATGTCCCGAGCCGGATAGTCGACGACGGCGGCCATGTGCGACAGATTCAGCAGCCGCTCACCCACCAGAAGCGGTTTGTTGTCCGCAGGCCGCGCGGTGCGCAGCTTTGATCCATCAGCAATTGCCGCACGGACGACATCGGCGACTTCATCGGCCGACGTCGGTTTGAGAATGGATTCACCGTTTGACAAG